>NZ_JBEOVU010000012.1:0-188378 GCF_040295685.1 Streptomyces sp. NPDC002734 | reverse complement strand
TGTCGCCCTCCGGCCAGGCGCAGCCGGGGCAGTCGAAGCCGTCCTTCTGGTTCACCCGCAGCAGGGTCAGGGCGGTGCGGCGGCCGACGGCACCCACCCCGCGACCTACGTGCAGGTCCCCCGGACAGGCCCTAGGCGCGGATCTCGACCGTGCCGGCGAGCCGATCGTGCAGCCCCCGCCCGTCCCGGTCCCACACCAGCGCCGGCACGGCAAGGCACAGCAGCACCGTCCGCACCGCCGCCCGCCACGGCACCACCGACCCGCTCGCGACCGCGACCACCCGCAGCCCGAACAGTCGCTTGCCCGGCGTGTAACCCAGCGTGCCCACGGTGAGCATCCCCAGCCCGAGGAAGATCAGCAGCGCCCAGTTGCTCGTCGACTGACCGTAGCCGTCCGTGATGAGACCGTATGCGATCAGCACGCACAGCGCCCAGTCCACGACCAGCGCACCGAGGCGCCGCCCGGGACGCGCCACCGAGCCGGGACCGTTCTCGGGGAGCCCGAGGCCCTGGCCCCGGTAACCGAAGTCCACGCCGGCGTCCTCCGCGGCGGCGCGGGGGCCGGAGAGCCAGGATCCGAGTGCTTGCCTGTTGTCCACGGACTCCACGGTACTTCCCGTGCGCGCGCGTGGAGGAGGGCGGGGTGCGCGCGGCGACCCGGGGCAGGACCATGGAAGGGGACCCGAGCGATCCGGCGACGGTCCGGCGGCCGCAGCCGCCGATCAGCCGGTTAACTTCCCGGAAACAAATGAGTCATGTTCGAGAAATCGCCGATCACTAGGGTCCCGGACAGCGTGTGTCACCGCACTGGCACGCGAAGTACTACCACCCTGGCGGAACCGGCCGGGAGTAGGAGGAGCTGGATGTTCCAGAACGCCGACGAGGCCAAGAAGTTCATCGCCGATGAGGACGTCAAGTTCGTTGACGTTCGCTTCTGCGACCTGCCGGGTGTGATGCAGCACTTCACGATCCCCGCCAGGGCGTTCGACCCGGGCGAGGAGCTGGCCTTCGACGGGTCCTCCATCCGCGGCTTCCAGGCCATCCACGAGTCGGACATGGCCCTGCGTGCCGACCTGAGCACGGCCCGTGTCGACCCCTTCCGCCGGGACAAGACGCTCAACATCAACTTCTTCATCCACGACCCGATCACCGGTGAGCAGTACTCCCGTGACCCGCGGAACGTGGCGAAGAAGGCCGAGGCCTACCTGGCGTCCACCGGCATCGCCGACACCGCCTTCTTCGGCCCCGAGGCCGAGTTCTACGTCTTCGACTCGGTGCGCTTCTCCACCGAGGCGAACCAGGCCTTCTACCACATCGACTCGGAGGCGGGCGCCTGGAACGCCGGCGCCACCGACAACAACCGTGGTTACAAGGTCAAGTACAAGGGCGGTTACTTCCCGGTCGCCCCGGTCGACCACTTCGCCGACCTGCGCGCCGAGATGTCCCTCGAGCTGGAGGCCTCCGGTCTCCAGATCGAGCGCCAGCACCACGAGGTGGGCACCGCCGGCCAGGCCGAGATCAACTACAAGTTCAACACGCTGCTGGCCGCGGCCGACGACCTGATGCTGTTCAAGTACATCATCAAGAACGTCGCCTGGCGCAACGGCAAGTCCGCCACCTTCATGCCCAAGCCGATCTTCGGTGACAACGGCTCCGGCATGCACGTCCACATGTCGCTGTGGACCGCCGGCCAGCCGCTGTTCTACGACGAGACCGGCTACGCGGGTCTGTCCGACATGGCCCGCCACTACATCGGCGGCATCCTCAAGCACGCCCCGTCGCTGCTGGCCTTCACCAACCCGACGGTGAACTCCTACCACCGCCTGGTGCCCGGCTTCGAGGCCCCGATCAACCTGGTGTACTCGCAGCGCAACCGCTCCGCCGCGATGCGCATCCCGATCACCGGCGCCAACCCGAAGGCCAAGCGCGTCGAGTTCCGCGCGCCCGACTCCTCCGGCAACCCGTACCTGGCCTTCTCCGCGCTGATGATGGCCGGCCTGGACGGCATCAAGAACAAGATCGAGCCGGCCGAGCCGATCGACAAGGACCTCTACGAGCTGGCTCCCGAGGAGCACGCCAACGTGGCCCAGGTCCCGACCTCCCTCGGCGCGGTCCTCGACGCCCTCGAGGCCGACCACGAGTACCTCCTCCAGGGCGACGTCTTCACGCCGGACCTGATCGAGACGTGGATCGACTACAAGCGCACCAACGAGATCGCCCCGATCGCGCTGCGCCCCCACCCGCACGAGTTCGAGCTGTACTACGACATCTAAGAACCGTGCAGGTCGGAGCCGGTTGGTAGCGCTCCGAGCCGTACACGCACCGTGGGCCGTGTCGTTCCCGTCAGGGGGAGGGCACGGCCCACGGTCGTCGCGGGCCGCGACTTCCTCCGGCGTGAAGCTCCACCCGACGAGGCGCGGGCCGCTCCAGTTGATCCCGATCCGCCGCCCCTGCTCGACCGCGTCGGGCAGTTCGACGTCGCGCCACGACTCCACGGCCATGTCGCCGGTCGGCCTCCCCGTAGGCCGTGTACGGGCCGAGCCCTAGCCTGGCCCCGTGAACCACAGCCCTCCCGGCGACGGGGTGCCCTGCGAGCCAGACGTGCCGCTGTACCGGGCGGTCCTGGAGAGGACCGACTGGGGTTTGCTCCAGACGGCTTTCGGCAGCGGTGAGGGCCTTCCTGCGGTGATGGCGCAGGTGCTGGTGCCCGATGCCACGGTTCAGGTCGCCGCTCTGTCGGAGCTGCGTGAGATGGTCGGTCACCAGAACACCGTCTACGAAGCCACCGCCCCCGTCGCCCTGTACGTGGCCGGCGTCCTCACGCACCCGGCGGCCACGACCGTCCGGCCCTATCGCGACGTGCCCATCCGCGCGACGCTGCTGAACTGGCTGGCCGGCACGGTTCATGACGCCTCCGACGAGGTTGTCGGCCTCATCGAGCAGTACGCCCCTGGCTTCCTCGCCCCTGGCACCACCGTGGCGGCCTTCCGGGACCTGCGCCCGATGCTGTTCCGGGCCGTCGCGCCCTTCCTCCAGGACCGTCACGGGGACGTGCGCGAGGCCGCCGTCGTCGCCGCGCTCCTGCTCGCCGAACACCCCGCGCCGGCCGAGCATCGCGATCCTCTCGCCGGGCACGCGCGCACCCTCCTGGACACCAGCAGCCACGCCCCCGATCGGCGCGTTGCCCGGAAGGCGCTGGAGGCGTGGGGCCACGACGTTCCCGACCCCGCACCGTTCCGGGAGGAGCCTTGGGACCAGGGGCCGCACAGCGACGGCCGCGGCGATCTCGAACCTCCCTTCTGACCGACACCGACCGACGCCTGCCGTCCTGGACGGGCGGCGGCGGTCACCGCGTGGCCCGCCGGTCCGGACGCGCAGGGGCGGGATCTCGGGCTCCGTGGGGCAGCTCTCCGTGGGTCGGACCCGTCCGACACGCCTCTCCGCGCGGCCCGGACCGTGGTCGACGATCCAGGTGACCGGGACGTCGCTGAGAGGCCTGTGCCGGGGTCCCCGCCGGGAGTTGCGCAAACGAACCGAAACTTTCGGATTGCGGCCACTGCCTCGGAGATCCGGTCGGAGGATGATCGACGATCTTTGCGAGCGAGGGGGTGCTCAGGAGGGCTCTAAGTGCGTTGTCGGAGGGGTGGTTGACGTGGGGTGTGTTGCCGAATGATTTCGAAAGTTCTACCGAAACAATTGACACAGATCCACGTCTCTACACACTGGTCATCAGTCGCCATCCCCCCACCTCTGAAGGAGGATTGACGGATGAACAGTCACGTTCACCCCGTCGGCCGCACGCGCCGCAGAGTCCCGTCCGTGGTCCGCAGTGCTGCGGTTCTCATCGTGGCCTTCATTGCCTACGTGGCCGGCTTCGCCCCGGCGAACGCGGCCACGGTCGTCACGTCCAACAGCACCGGCAACCAGGACGGTTACTTCTACTCGTTCTGGCAGGAGGCCAGCGGCGGGCAGATGACCCTGAACTCCGGCGGCAACTACGCCCTGTCCTGGAACACCAGCGCGAAGAACATCGTCGCGGGCAAGGGCTGGAACCCGGGCAACGCCACCGACTCGGTCACGTACTCGGGCTCGTTCAACTGCAACGGCAACTGCTACCTGGCCCTGTACGGGTGGTACCAGAACCCGCTGGTCGAGTGGTACATCGTCGAGAACTACGGCAACTACAACCCCAGCACCGGAGCCACCCGGGTCGGCTCGGTCCAGAGTGACGGCAGCACCTACGACCTGTACAAGGCCACCCGCACCAACGCTCCGTCCATCGAGGGCACCAAGACCTTCACCCAGTACTTCGCGGTCCGTCAGGCCAAGCGCACCGGCGGCACCATCACCAAGTCGACCATCTTCAACGCCTGGAGGAACGCCGGCCTCCAGTTCGGCTCCGCCAACTACGAGATCATGGCCACCGAGGGCTACAACAGCAGCGGCAGCTCCAACATCACGGTGAGCCGCGGCGGCTCCAGCGGTGGCGGTGGCGGCGGTGGCGGCACCACTCCGCCGCCCACCAACCCGGGCAGCTGCGTGGCGACCCTGTCCGCGGGCGACAAGTGGAGCGACCGGTACAACCTCAACGTGTCGGTCAGCGGTGCCAGCTCGTGGACCGTCACGGTCAAGGTCCCGTCGCCGGAGAAGGTCCTGGCCACCTGGAACGTCTCGGCCAGCTACCCCGACTCCCAGACGCTGGTGGCCAAGTCCAACGGCAGCGGCAACAACTGGGGCATGACCATCCAGACGAACGGCACCTGGACCTGGCCGACGGTCAGCTGCAGCGCGAGCTGAGCCCGCGCGGAGCACCGGCCGAGTCCTGATCCCTGAGCCGCCGGGCCCGACCAGGAGGCGGGCCCGGCCCGCCTGAGGAAACCTGAGGAAAGGCGCCACCGTGGAGGGGCCGTCCGGGTGCTCACGCACCCGGGCGGCCCCTGCCGCCTGACCCCGCCCCCCCACGCCCCCGCGCCGCCCGCGCCACCCACTCCCGACCAGGAGACCCGTCGATGCGTACGTCCCCCTCGCCGGCCGCCCCGTCCCAGGGCCCGGACGCCCGCGGCGGTTACGTCGGGCTCACCTTCGACGACGGGCCGTCGCACCGGACGGCCGCCCTCCTGGAGGCCCTGCGGAAGGCCGGGCTGCGGGCCACCATGTTCAACCAGGGGAACCACGCCACCGAGCGTCCGGACCTGGTGCGGGCGCAGGTCGCCGCCGGGATGTGGATCGCCAACCACAGCTACAGCCACCCGTACATGACCGGGCTGGAGCCGGCGGAGATGGAGTCCGAGATCGTCCGCACCCAGCAGGCCCTCGCGGCCGCGGGCGGCGGCACCCCGCGGCTGTTCCGCCCGCCCTACGGGGACACCGACGAGACCCTCGCGGCCGTGGTGGTGAAGGCGGGCCTCACGGAGGTCTGCTGGGACGTCGACACCCGGGACTGGGACGACGCGAGCGCCGAGGACATCGTCGAGGCGGTCGGCCGGCTCACCGACGGGCAGGTCGTCCTGATGCACGACTGGCCGCTCAGCACGCTGGCCGCGATCCCGCGGATCGGTGAGGTGCTGCGGGCGAAAGGGCTGCGCAGCGGCATGATCTGCCCCCACACCGGCCGCGCCGTCGCCCCCGTGGACGAGAGCGGCCCCGACGACGAGACCCGGGCCGGGGACAGGGCCGGGGGCGAGGCCCGGGGCAGGGGCTGACGGCTGAGGGCCCGGCCCACGACCGCACCCCCCACCCGGCGTCGGCCCGCGCTACGCCGCCCGCGCCCGCGGCACCGGCTCCCCGGGCCGCAGCCCCGTGCCCGTGCCCAGGTCGCGCAGGATGACCGAGGAGGCCCGGTGGCCGGAGTGCAGGGCGCCCTGGACCGTGCCGGTGTCGCGGTGGTCGCCGCAGACGTACAGCCCGGCCAGCAGCCGCACGGAACGCCGGGGGGCGTGCGACGGACGTATCACCGGCACCGCCTCGGCCGTGCGGTGCACCGCCAGGGTCTCCCAGGTGCGTGTCGACACCCCGTACAGCCGCGCCAGGTGGTCCCGGGCCGCTCCGTCCACGTCCTCGGGTGGTGGGCCCAGCAGGGTGGAGGAGATCAGCGCGCGGCCGGTCGGCGCGCGGGTCGGGTCGACGTGGCTGACCACCGCCGTGTGCGCCACGGGGCCGCCGCGCTCGGCGTCCAGGAGCAGGAGGGCGCCCGTGTCCGGGGCCTCGGTGGTGGTGTGGTGGACCACCGTGACCTGGTGGAAGTCCGGGACGCGCAGCCCGGGCAGCAGCTCCGCGGCGGCCCGCGCGTCGGTGGCCAGCAGCACCGCCCGGCAGGCGAACTCGCCGTGCTCGGCCGTGGTCACCGAGGTGGTCGAAACGGAGGTGACCCGCACCCCGGTGTGCACCGTGCCCGGCGGCAGGGCGTGCGCCAGCAGCTCCGGGAGTACCTCCGCGCCCCCCTCCGGCACGCAGAGCCGCCCGGTCGCCCAGGCGCGCAGCGCCAGGTCGGCGCACCGGCTCGACCCGGCCAGCTCCGGGTCGCAGAGCAGCGCGGTCAGCAGTGGGCGCAGGAAACCGTCCACGGCGGACGCGGGGACGCCGCGCGCCGACAGGGCCTCGGCGGCCGGCATCCCGGCACGGGCCAGCAGCCGGTCCACAGGGGTGGCGGCGATCCCGGCGAGCGCCGAGGCGAGACGGGCGCGGTCGCCCGCGCCCCCGAGCGGCCCGGACACGGCGGGCGTCCGCCCTCCCGGACGCGGACGGATCCGGCCCAGGCGCTCCCGGCGGGCCCGCAGGCCGGTCATCCGGATCGCGGCCACGGCTCCGGCGCGCGTCCTGGCCGGAGCCGACGGCCGGGTGGGCTGCGCGGGGAAGACGGGCGGAGCGGGGGGCGCGACCGTGGCGAGTGCGCCGTCCGGTCCCGGGGCCGCTGCGGAAACGTTCCAGCGGCTCCGGTCCAGGGCCGCCGACCCGCCGTACGCGCTCCCGTGCTCCGCTTCGTGCGCCTCGCACGCCTCCCGTGCGCCCCCCAGGGCTCCCTCGGGTCCGCCGGCGTGGTGACGGCGGCCCGCGCTGTGCACCAGGACCCCCGGGGCGAAGGGGCGCAGCACCAGGTCGTCCAGACCGGGGGTGGTGCACAGTTCGGGATACGAGGTGAACAACAGCTGACCGATCCGGTCCAGCCGGAAGCCGTCGACCTTCTCCGTCGACATCCTGCCGCCCACGAACGGGGCGGCCTCCAGGACTGCGGTGCTGACGCCTGCCGCGGTCAGCCGCAGAGCCGCCGAGAGTCCGGCGACTCCGGCTCCCACGACGACGACATCCGCCTTCTGTACGGGCTGAAGCACGTGCCCCTCCTCGAGGTTGCGCGGCCGCTGGAGACGTGATGCCCCCAACTTCCTCCCGGAATACCCGAGTTCGGTCCCCATCGAGGTTAGGTCGAGTCGTTCTCGAGCGCGCTGTGCGCACGCACCGAGCACGGTGGCACGACGGTGGCACGCCCCCTCGCGCCCCCGCGCTCCGTCCAAGCCCTCGCGCTCCGTCCCGGCGGCCGCACTCCGTTGAGGCCGGGCCCTCAGTCCCGCAGCGCCGCCCGTACCGCCGACTCCACGTCGGGGCAGGAGAAGACGAACCCGGACTCGCGCAGTCGCGCCGGAAGCACCCGCGCGCTGCCCAGCACGTCCTGGCTCATTCCACCCAGCACGGTCCGCAGCACCGGGGCGGGCACCGCGAACACCGCCGGCCGCCGCAGCACCTTCGCCATCGCGGCGGTCACCTCCCGGTTGGTCGCCGGGGCCGGGGCCGTGACGTTGAACGGGCCATCGAGGCCGGGGGTGAGCAGCAGGTGCCGCAGGGCGTCGATCTCGTCCCGCAGCGCCACGAACGACCAGTACTGCCGGCCGTCCCCGAGCCGACCGCCGAGTCCCGCCCGGAACAGGGGGAACAGCCGCCCCCACGCGCCGCCCTGCCGGGCCACCACCAGTCCGGTGCGGGCCAGCACCGTCCGCACGCCCGCCGTTCGGGCCGGCTCGGTCGCCGCCTCCCACTCCACGGTCAGCTCCGGCAGGAAACCCCGTCCGTGCGGAGCGCTCTCGTCGACCGCGCGGTCACCGGTCTCACCGTAGTAGCCGATCGCGCTGCCGTTGACGAACACCTCCGGCGGCGTGTCCATGGCGGCGATCGCACCCGCCAGCGCCTGCGTGCCCAGCACCCGGCTGTCGCGGATCTCCCGCTTGTACGCCTCCGTCCAGCGCCGGTCGCCGACGCCCGCGCCCGCCAGGTTCACCACCGCGTCGCAGCCGGCGAGCGCGGCGGGGTCGAGCCTGCCGGAGTGGGGGTCCCAGCGGATCTCGTCCCCGCCCCGCGGCTCCCGCCGCACCAGCCGCCGCACCCGGTGCCCGTCCGCCTCCAGCGACCTGGCCAACGCGCCGCCGATCAGGCCCGAAGCCCCCGCCACGGCGATGGTCCAGCCACGCTCGGTCCCGCCCCGTCCGCCCGCTCCACTCGCTTCCATGGGGTCATCGTGCAGGACCGGAGGGCCCAGGCGCGTGAGTCACGCCGGAAACCGCTTTCCCGGGCCGACGGATCCCGCCGTAGAGTGCGGCCATGTCAACCAGCGCTGACCAAGGTCCCCACATCCGTCCCGCCCGCGCGGAGGACGACGAGGCGTTGTCCCGCCTGGACCGCGAGACCTGGTCCACCGTCCACGCAGTGACGCCGCCGCCCCCGCCCGGCCGCCCCTTCTTCGGCGAACGGCAGCCGGTGGGCGACATCCTGGTGGGCGAGCTCCACGGCGAGGTCGTCGGTTACGTGCGGGTGAGCCCCTCCACCCCGCTGGAGGCCAACGCCCACGTGCAGCAGATCCAGGGCCTGGCCATCGCCGAGCGCGCCCGCGGTCTCGGACTCGGCAAGGCCCTGATGCGCGCCGCCGAGGACGAGGCCCGCCGCCGGGGCGCCCGCCGCCTCACCCTCCGCGTCCTCGGCCACAACGCCCGCGCCCGCGCCCTCTACTCCTCCCTCGGCTACACCGTCGAGGGCATCCTCCCCGAGGAGATGCTGCTCGACGGAAAGTACGTCGACGACGTCCTGATGGGCCGCTTCCTGTGACGGCCGACGGCCACACCCCCGCGACGCTCGACCTGCTGCGGTTCCAGGACTCGGCGCAGAGCGTGGCCGTCGAGGTGGACCACCTCGCCCCCAGGGGCAGTGGCGACGAGCGGTACCACGAGGCGCGGATCGTCGTGCGGAGCGGCTTCGTGAACGGGCAGGTGGGCCTGACGGTCTCGCTCGAGGACCTGGACGAGTGGGAGCGCTGCCTCGACGCGCTCCAGGCGTTCGAGGCCGAGGCCGGGGACGAGGCCGAGGCCGGGGACGGGAGCGAGGTGGAGTGGGGCGTCGAGTGGCCGGCCGGTGACCGCAGCGCCTGGCTGGAGGTGGTGCCGGAGGACCCGCTGGAGGTGACGGTGCACGACATGCCCTCGACCCGGATCTCCGTGCGGGTACCGATCGACGACCCGGATCAGCTGCCGGAGAACCGCCTCCGCCTGGAGCGCCTGAGGAGGGCCCTGACGGAGTCCGTCTGACCCGGTCCGAGCCGGAGCCGGCAGGGGCCCGGCGCTCCCGCGTCGCCCGCCTTCGCGCCCGCGGGCGTCCCCGCACGGACCGACCCGCCACGTCTCGCGTCGCGGGGGCGTTCGGGCCCGCACACACCGGCCGCTCCCGTCACCCGCGCGGACCTCACCGATCGCGGCTGTCACGGGCGGCGCGGAGAGTGGACGCATGCGCGCCTCCCGTATATCCGCCGAGGTCGTGGCCCGTGTCCGGGAGCTGTTCCGGAGGCTGGGCCAGGGCCGGGGGCCCCGTGGGCCGAGGCGGCGCGGGGGGCGCGGTGGCAAGCGAGGGCGGCCGAGCCTCGAGGTGGTGGCGCCGCCGCTGATCGCCGTGATGGTGCTGCTGTTCGTGCTGGTGCTCCAGGGGCAGAGCGAGGACCGGGCGGTGCCGCGCGGGCCGGCCGCACCCAGCGGGCCCCGGTACGGCGCGCCCCAGCCGAAGATCGTGCCGCGGTCGGCGTGGCTGAAGCCGGGCGACGAGCGGCACGCCCGGGAGGCCGCGCAGGACCGGGAGCGGGAGCGGACCAAGCCGCCGCCGAAGTACGACGACAAGGTGGTCGCCGTCTTCGTGCACCACACCGACTCGCCCAACGGCTACGACTGCGCCGACAGCCCGGGCATCATCCGCACCATCAGCGCCGACCAGACGGCCGGCCGGCACTGGGACGACATCGGCTACAACTTCCTCGTCGACCGCTGCGGCACCATCTACGAGGGCCGGGCCGGCGGCTCCGGGCGCGCGGTGACCGGCGCGCACACGCAGGGGTTCAACCACCGCACCGTCGGCGTCGCCGCCATCGGCACCTTCACCCAGGGCGCCGAGGTGCCCCCGGCGATGACCGAGGCCATCGCGCGGCTCGCGGCCTGGAAGCTGGGGCTCTCCGACATCGACCCGCGGGGCGACGTGCGGCTGGTGTCCAGCAACGGGCAGAGCCGGTTCGAGAAGGGCGAGACCGCCGAGCTGCCCGCCATCGCCGGGCACGACGACGGGTATCGGACGACGTGCCCCGGGGCGGCGCTCAAGGCGCACCTGCCGCTGATCCGGGAGCGCGCCGCGCAGCTCCAGGGACGGCAGACGTGAGGACGGGCGGCGGGAAGCCGGCCCGCCGGGGCGCCGCGAGCGCGGGAGCGGCCCGCGGGAGCGCCGACGCCGTGGGAGCGACCCGGGTGAGGGCTGCGGGCGGGGCGGCGGCCCGCGTGAGCACCGCGGCCTGGCGAGCCGCCCGGGCGCCGGGACGGCCCGCGTGAGGACGGCGCTCGGGTTCAGTCCTCGTCCCCCTCGACGAAGCGCTCCCACAGGCGCGGGAACCGCTCCGCAAGGGCCTCGTCGTCCCCCAGGTCGAGCGGCTCGCCCTGCGGCCGCGGGGGCGGGGCGGACAGGCCGAGGTCGGGGGTGACCAGACCGGTCAGCTGCTCGTACGCCTCGTCCGCCGCGTACCCCAGCTCCTCGCCGTCGCCGTCGATCTCCTCGTCGAAGTCGTCGAGGAGGTCCGCGAGGGCGTCCGGGTCGTGCAGCGCGCCCTCGAAGACCTCACGGCCCTGGCCGATGAGCCAGCAGCGGAACCGGTCGAAGGCGTCGTCGTCGGCGCCGTCCAGCAGGATCGAGGCGGCGCCCCACAGGTCCTGACGGAAGGCGCGGTCGTAGCGCGACTCGAAATGGCGGGCGAAGTCGAGCACCGACTCCGGGTCGAGCCGCACCAGCCGCTCCACCAGGAGGTCGGCCTGCTCCTCCGGATCGCCCTCGGCCTCCTCGCGGGCGCCGTCCACCAGTTGCCAGAACTCCGCTTCGTCCATCACGGAACCAAGCATCGTGCCTGGAACCCCCGGTCGCACCCGGGCACGACGGAGGGGGACGGCGGAATCCCGCCGTCCCCCTCCGTCGTCGCGCGATCAACCCCTGATCGGCACGGGACCTTTACAGGCCGTACCGCTCGCGGGCCTCCTTGACCGCCGTGGCCTTGACCTCGCCGCGGCGGGCGAGCTGGGCCAGCGCGGCGACCACGATCGACTCGGCGTCGACGCCGAAGTGGCGGCGGGCCGCGTCACGGGTGTCGGAGAGACCGAAGCCGTCCGCGCCCAGCGAGGACCAGTCCTGCTCCACCCACTGCGCGATCTGGTCCGGGACCTGGCGCATGTAGTCGGACACGGCGAGCACCGGGCCCTGGGCCCCGGCCAGCGCCTGGCGCAGATACGGCACCCGCTCCTCGCCGCGCAGCAGGGTCTCGTCGGCCTCCAGCGCGTCGCGGCGCAGCTCCGTCCAGGACGTCGCGGACCACACGTCGGAGGCCACGCCCCAGTCCTCGGAGAGCATCCGCTGGGCCTTGAGCGCCCAGTGGATCGCCGTGCCGGAGCCCAGCAGCTGGATGCGCGGGGCGTTGGCGGCCGGGGAGAGGCCGGCGGTCTCCGCCGTGTTGAAGCGGTAGAGGCCCTTGACGATGCCCTCGTCGATCCCGGCGACGGCCGGCTTGGCCGGCTGCGGCATGGGCTCGTTGTAGACGGTGAGGTAGTAGAAGACGTCCTGGTCCTCACCCGGCGCGGCCTCACCGTACATGCGGCGCAGGCCCTCCTTGACGATGGCCGCGACCTCGTAGGCGAAGGCCGGGTCGTAGGAGAGGGCGGCCGGGTTGGTGGCCGCGATGACCGGGGAGTGGCCGTCGGCGTGCTGAAGGCCCTCACCGGTCAGCGTGGTGCGGCCGGCGGTCGCGCCGACGAGGAAGCCGCGGCCGAGCTGGTCGCCGAGCTGCCACATCTGGTCGGCCGTGCGCTGCCAGCCGAACATCGAGTAGAAGATGTAGAACGGGATCATCGCCTCGCCGTGCGTGGAGTACGCGGTCGCGGCGGCGATGAAGTCGGCCATCGAACCGGCCTCGGTGATCCCCTCGTTGAGGATCTGGCCGTTCTTGGCCTCCTTGTAGTACATCAGCTGGTCGCGGTCGACCGGCTCGTACGTCTGCCCCTTGGGGGAGTAGATGCCGAGCGACGGGAAGAGCGACTCCATGCCGAAGGTGCGCGCCTCGTCGGGGACGATCGGCACCCAGCGCTTCCCGGTCTCCTTGTCGCGGACCAGGTCCTTGACCAGGCGGACGAACGCCATCGTGGTGGCGACGTTCTGCGAGCCGGAGCCCTTGTCGAAGGAGGTGAACGCCTTCTCCGCGGGGGCCGGCAGCGGGGCCAGCGGGTGGACGCGGCGGGCCGGGGCCGGACCGCCGAGCGCCGCGCGGCGCTCCTGCAGGTAGCGCACCTCGGCGGAGTTCTCGCCCGGGTGGCCGTAGGGGACGACGCCGTCGACGAAGTCGCTGTCCTTGATCGGCAGGTCCAGGCGGTCGCGCATCGCCTTGAACTCGTCGGTGGAGAGCTTCTTCATCTGGTGGTTGGCGTTCTTGGACGCGAAGCCCTCACCGAGGGTGTGGCCCTTGACCGTCTGCGCCAGGATCACCGTCGGGGCGCCCTTGAACTCCACGGCGGCCTTGTACGCGGCGTACACCTTGCGGGGCTCGTGGCCGCCGCGGGAGAAGTGGAAGACGTCGAGGATCTTGTCGTCGCTCAGCAGCTTCGCCATCTCGGCGAGCGCCGGGTCCTTGCCGAAGAAGTCCTCGCGGATGTAGGCGGCGTCCCGGGTCTGGTACGTCTGGACCTGGGCGTCCGGGACCTCGCGCAGCCGGCGGACCAGCGCGCCCGTGGTGTCGAGCTGGAGCAGCTCGTCCCAGGCGGAGCCCCACAGCGTCTTCACGACGTTCCAGCCGGCGCCGCGGAACTGGGCCTCCAGCTCCTGCACGATCTTGAAGTTGGCGCGGACCGGGCCGTCGAGGCGCTGCAGGTTGCAGTTGATGACGAAGGTCAGGTTGTCCAGGCCCTCGCGGGCGGCCAGCGCGAGTGCCGCCGTCGACTCCGGCTCGTCCATCTCGCCGTCGCCGAGGAACGCCCACACGTGCGAGGCGGAGACGTCCTTGATGCCGCGATTGGTCAGGTAGCGGTTGAACCGCGCCTGGTAGATCGCGGACAGCGGGCCCAGGCCCATGGAGACGGTGGGGAACTCCCACAGCCAGGGCAGACGGCGCGGGTGCGGGTAGGAGGGCAGGCCCTCGCCGCCGGACTCACGGCGGAAGTTGTCCAGGTGCGCCTCGGTGAGGCGGCCGTCCAGGAAGGCACGGGCGTAGACGCCGGGGGAGGCGTGGCCCTGTACGTAGATCTGGTCGCCGGAGCCGGGAGCCTCGGGGGACTCCTTGCCCTTGAAGAAGTGGTTGAAGCCGGTCTCGTAGAGCCAGGCAGCCGAGGCGAAGGTGGCGATGTGGCCGCCGACGCCGTACTTGCTGCCGCGGGTCACCATGGCGGCCGCGTTCCAGCGGTTCCAGGCCGTGATCCGGTCCTCCATCGCCGCGTCACCGGGAACCTCGGGCTCCGCGGCGGTGGGGATGGTGTTGATGTAGTCGGTCTCGAGGAGCTTGGGCAGCGAGACCCCGGCCCCCTCTGCACGCTCCAGGGTGCGGCGCATCAGGTACGCGGCACGGTGCGGGCCGGCCGCCTCGGTGACCGCGTCCAGGGAGGCCTGCCATTCGGCGGTCTCCTCGCGGTCACGGTCGGGGAGCTGGTCCAGCGCGCTAGGGGCGATGGCGTGGGGGTCGGTCATGTCGCCGCCTTCCTCAGTCGAAGGGGTGCGGTGCGCGCGGGTGCGCGCGGATGCGGGGTGCCCTTGGGTCTTTGGCAGGACAGGGCAGGGTGGAACCTCGGGTAAGAGGTCCGCGGCGACTGTAACCCCCTGATCGATGATCGATCAAAGGGATGAGCGGTAAAACTTGCCCAACCGGCGAAAGTCGGCACGCAGTGCCACAAGATTGGGCGGGTCCACGACACCGGGTGCCGTGGAATCGCAGGTCAGACAGGGTGGAGAACCGCTCGAATGGGGAGTGGGGCGCTCAGGCGGCGGCGTCCGGACGCGGTGCGCAGCCCAGGACATGGGCCTTCACGAGGTCGGCGATCCGGGGGTCGCGGCGCCGGAAGGCGGCCACCAGTTCCTCGTGCTCCTCGGCGAAGGACTGCTGCACCGTCCCCAGCCAGCGGATCGACAGGGCCGTGAACACCTCGATGCCCAGCCCCTCCCAGGTGTGCAGCAGGACCGAGTTGCCGGCCGCCCGCACCATCTCGCGGTGGAAGGCCACCGTGTGCCGCACCTGGCCCGCCGCGTCGGCCAGCCGGTCGGCCTCGTGCAGGGCCGCCACGTGCGGGTCCAGGACCGAGCAGTCGTCCCCGAGGCGCTCGGCCGCCAGCTCGGCCGCGATGGCCTCCAGGCCGGCCCGCACCGGGTAGCTCTCCTCCAGGTCGGCGGCCGTAAGGCTGCGCACCCGCACGCCCTTGTTGGGGGCGGACTCGATCAGCCGCAGCGACTCCAGCTCCCGCAGGGCCTCGCGGACCGGGGTCTGGCTGACCTCCAGCTCGGTGGCGATCCGCCGCTCCACGATGCGCTCGCCCGGCTTCCAGCGACCGCTGACGATTCCCTCCACGATGTGCTCGCGGATCTGTTCGCGCAGCGAGTGGATGACGGGCGCGGTCATGGAGGCTCCTTCGGGCAGGGGCGACCTGCGGCCAGGGCCCCCGGGGGCGTTAGACGCTTAGACAATACGGCTGCGGAGCGTGTCTGCCGAGGCACATCCGGGCGCTGAGACGCAGGTGAGACGAGGCTTACACCGGGCGACGGGCATTTCGCCGGGCAGCTCCCCGCCGCCCGGGAGTCTTCTTGACCTGCGTTTGACGTGCGCTTCACCCGGCCTTCACGCGACGGCGCCCCCACCCGGATCCGGGTGGGGGCGCCGTCGGGCAGGCAGTGGAGTCACAGGCCGAGCTCGACCTCGAACTCACCGGCCTCCAGGATCGCCTTGACCGCGGTCAGGTAGCGGGCGGCGTCGGCGCCGTCCACCAGACGGTGGTCGTAGGAGAGCGTCAGGTAGGTCATGTCGCGGACCGCGATGACCGGGCCGTCCTCGGTCTCGATGACGGCCGGACGCTTCACCGTGGCGCCGATGCCCAGGATCGCGACCTGGTTCGGCGGAACGATGATCGTGTCGAACAGCGCACCGCGCGAACCGGTGTTGCTGATCGAGAAGGTGCCGCCGGCCAGCTCGTCCGGGGTGATCTTGTTGGCGCGGACCTTGCCCGCGAGCTCCGCCGTGGCCTTGGCGATGCCGGCCAGGTTGAGACCGCCGGCGTTCTTGATGACCGGGGTCATCAGGCCCTTCTCGGCGTCCACCGCGATACCGATGTTCTCGGTGTCGAAGTAGGTGATCGTGCCCTCGGCCTCGTTGATCCGGGCGTTGATGACCGGGTGGGCCTTCAGCGCCTGGGCCGCCGCCTTCACGAAGAACGGCATCGGGGAGAGCTTGACGCCCTCGCGGGCCAGGAAGCCGTCCTTGGCCTGGTTGCGCAGGCGCATCAGGCGGGTGACGTCGACCTCGACCACCGAGGAGAGCTGGGCCTGCTCGCGCAGGGCCTTGACCATGTTGTCGCCGATGACCTTGCGGATCCGCGGCATCTTCACGGTCTGACCGCGCAGCGGGGACGCCTCGAGGGCCGGGGCCTTCTTGGCGGCCGGCGCGGCCGGGGCGGCGGCCGGAGCCTGCGCCGCGGCCTTGGCGGCCTCGGCGGCGGCCAGCACGTCCTGCTTGCGGATGCGGCCGCCGACGCCGGTGCCCTTGACGGAGCCCAGGTCGACGCCGTTCTCCGAGGCGAGCTTGCGCACCAGCGGGGTCACGTAGGCGTCGCTCGCACCGGCGCCGGAGGGCGCGGCGGGAGCGGCCGGAGCCTGCGCGGCGGGAGCCGGGGCCGGAGCGGCCGGAGCCGGAGCCTGGGCCGGCGCGGGGGCGGCGGCGGCGGGGGCCGGGGCGGGAGCCGCCGGGGCCGGGGCCGGAGCCGGGGCGGGAGCCGCCGGAGCCGGGGCGGCGGGAGCCGGGGTGGGCTCCGGAGCCGGGGCCGGGGCGGCCGGGGCCTCGGGAGCGGCGGCGGCCGGAGCCGAGCCCGGGGTGCCGATGACGGCCAGCTTGGCGCCGACCTCGGCCGTCTCGTCCTCGTTCACCACGATCTCCAGCAGCGTGCCGGAGGCGGGCGCCGGGATCTCGGTGTCGACCTTGTCCGTGGAGACCTCGAGCAGCGGCTCGTCGGCCTCGACGGACTCGCCGACCTGCTTCAGCCAGCGGGTGACGGTGCCCTCGGTGACGGACTCGCCGAGCGCCGGGAGCACCACGTCGGTGCCCTCGGCGGAGCCGCCGCCGGCGGCCGCCTCGGCGGTCGGGGCGGGGGCCGGCTCGGCCTGGTCCGGGGAGGGGGTGGTCTCGGGCGCCTGGACCGGCTCGGCGGCCGGGGCGGCCTCCTGGGCCGGAGCGGCCTGCTCGGCCGGGGCGGCCTGCTCGGCCGGAGCGGCCTGCTCGGCCGGAGCGCCGGAGCCGTCGTCGATCAGGGCCAGCTCGGCGCCGACCTCGACCGTCTCGTCCTCGGCCACCTTGATGGCGGACAGGATGCCGGACACGGGCGAGGGGATCTCGGTGTCGACCTTGTCGGTCGAGACCTCGAGCAGCGGCTCGTCGGCCTCGACCTTCTCACCCTCGGCCTTCAGCCAACGGGTGACGGTGCCCTCGGTGACGCTCTCGCCGAGCGCCGGAAGGGTTACGGAAACCGCCATGGTTTCGGTTGCTCCTTAACGGAAGTACGGAAGTCTGTTCGGTCGCCCGGCGGTGATCAGTCGTGCGCGTGCAGCGGCTTGCCGGCCAGCGCGAGGTGGGCCTCGCCCAGCGCCTCGTTCTGCGTCGGGTGAGCGTGGATGAGCTGCGCGACCTCGGCCGGCAGCGCCTCCCAGTTGTAGATCAGCTGGGCCTCGCCGACCTGCTCGCCCATGCGGTCGCCCACCATGTGGACGCCGACCACGGCGCCGTCCTTCACCTGGACGAGCTTGATCTCGCCCGCGGTCTTGAGGATCTTGCTCTTGCCGTTGCCCGCCAGGTTGTACTTCAGAGCGACGACCTTGTCCGCGCCGTAGATCTCCTTGGCCTTGGCCTCGGTGATGCCGACGGAGGCGACCTCCGGGTGGCAGTACGTCACGCGCGGCACACCGTCGTAGTCGACCGGGACGGCCTTGAGGCCGGCCAGACGCTCCGCCACCAGGATGCCCTCGGCGAAGCCGACGTGCGCGAGCTGGAGGGTGGGCACCAGGTCGCCGACCGCGGAGATGGTCGGGACGTTGGTGCGCATGTACTCGTCGACCAGGACGTAGCCGCGGTCCATCGCGACGCCCTGCTCCTCGTAGCCCAGGCCCTGCGAGACCGGGCCACGGCCGACGGCGACGAGGAGGACCTCGGCCTCGAACTCCTTGCCGTCCGCCAGGGTGACCTTGACGCCGTTCTGGGTGTACTCCGCCTTCTGGAAGAAGGTGCCCAGGTTGAACTTGATGCCGCGCTTGCGGAAGGCGCGCTCGAGCAGCTTGGAGCTGTTCTCGTCCTCGACCGGCACGAGGTGCTTCATGCCCTCGATGATCGTGACCTCGGAGCCGAACGACTTCCACGCCGAGGCGAACTCGACGCCGATGACGCCGCCGCCCAGGATGATCGCGGACTGCGGCACGCGGTCCAGGACCAGCGCGTGGTCCGAGGAGATGATCCGGTTGCCGTCGATCTCCAGACCCGGCAGCGACTTCGGCACGGAGCCGGTCGCCAGCAGGACGTGGCGGCCCTGGATCCGCTGTCCGTTCACGTCCACCGAGGTCGGGGAGGAGAGACGGCCCTCGCCCTCGATGTAGGTCACCTTGCGGGAGGCGACCAGGCCCTGCAGACCCTTGTACAGGCCCGAGATGACCTCGTCCTTGTACTTCATGACGGCCGGGACGTCGATGCCCTCGAAGGTCGCCTTGACACCGAACTGCTCGCTCTCCCGCGCCTGGTCGGCGATCTCGCCGGCGTGGAGGAGAGCCTTGGTCGGGATGCAACCCTTGTGCAGGCAGGTGCCGCCGACCTTGTCCTTCTCGATCAGGGCGACGTCAAGGCCCAGCTGAGCCCCGCGCAGCGCCGCGGCGTACCCGCCGCTACCGCCGCCGAGGATCACTAGGTCGAAAACGGTGCTGGCGTCGTTCGCCACGTCACGTCCTCCATGCATGTGCGCCACGCCGGTCTCGTCCGACCGGTCGGCGGCTGGTCACGGCCGCTCTAAGTGCTTCGGCCCGGGTGGGGCCCTGTCCTGCCAAGGGTCCATCTTTGCACTTGTCGGAGCCCAACCGGACGCGGGGCCGTGTTGTGAGACACGGCACAGTCCTCGGCGGGCGGGGTTCCGTACACCCCGGACCTACCCCGGAACCGGACGCGCAAGGGGGTGGGGAGGGGTCCCGCGCCGCGGAACCCCTCCCCACCCCCGGTGGTTCGCGTGACTCAGAGCACGTCGCCCTCGGCGGCGCGCTCGGCCAGACGCACCAGCGTGCGCACACCGGAGCCGGTGCCGCCCTTCGGCGTGTAGCCGAACGGCTTGCCCTCGTTGAAGGCCGGACCGGCGAGGTCCACGTGCGCCCAGGTGATGCCCTCGCCCACGAACTCGCGCAGGAACAGACCGGCCACCAGGCCGCCGCCCATCCGCTCGCCCATGTTGGCGATGTCGGCCGTGGCGGAGTCCATGCCGGCGCGCAGGTGCTCCGGCAGCGGCATCTGCCAGGCGTCCTCGCCGCTCTCCTCGGCCGCGTCGTGCACCAGCGCGCGGAAGCCGTCGTCGTTGGCCATGATGCCGAAGGTCCGCGAACCCAGGGCGACCATCATCGCGCCGGTCAGCGTCGCCACGTCGACGATCGCGTCGGGCTTCTCCTGCGAGGCCGCCCACAGGCCGTCGGCCAGGACCAGGCGGCCCTCGGCGTCGGTGTTGAGGACCTCGACGGTCTTGCCGCTGTACATCCGCAGCACGTCACCCGGACGGGTGGCGGAGCCGGACGGCATGTTCTCCGCCAGGCAGAGCCAGCCGGTGACGTTCACCTCGAGACCGAGCCGCGCGGCCGTCACCACGGCGGACAGGACCGCGGCGGCGCCGGACATGTCGCACTTCATGGTCTCGTTGTGGCCGGCCGGCTTCAGGGAGATGCCGCCCGAGTCGTAGGTGATGCCCTTGCCGACGAAGGCCAGGTGCTTCTTCGCCTTCGACGAGGTGTACGACAGCTTCACCAGCCGCGGCGGACGGGTGGAGCCGTTGCCGACGCCGAGGATGCCGCCGTAGCCGCCCTTGGTGAGCGCCTTCTCGTCCAGCACGGTCACCTTGAGACCGTGCTCCTTGGCGGCCTTCTGCGCGATCTCCGCGAAGGTCGCCGGGAACAGGTCGTTCGGCGGCATGTTGATCAGGTCGCGGGCGTGGTTCATCTCCTCGGCCAGAGCGACACCGCGCTCCACGGCCGCCTTGAAGGCGCGGTCGCGCGGCTTGCCGCCGAGCAGCACCGCCTCGCCCAGCGGGCCCTTCTTCGCGGCCTTGGAGCCCTTGGCGCCCTTGGCGTCCTTGCCGGACTCCTTGTAGGCGTCGTAGGAGTACGCGCCCAGCAGCACGCCCTCGGCGACCGCGCCGGCCGCCTCCGCGTCCTCCAGCGGCAGCGCGAACGCGGCCTTGGCGACGCCGGTCAGCGCGCGGGCGGCGACGCCGGCGGCGCGGCGCAGCGCCTCGGAGTCCCAGACCTCGTCCTTCTCCGGCTGCGCGCCCAGGCCGACGGCCACCACGAGCGGGGCCTTGAATCCGGCCGGGGCGGGCAGCTTGGTCACCTCGCCCTCGGCGCCCGAGGCGCCCAGGGTCTCCAGCAGGCCGGCCAGGGAACCGTCGTACGCCTCGGCGACGGCCTCGGCGCCCGAGGCCACGACAGGGCCGCCGTCCGGCTGCGCGCCCTTGGCGACACCGACGACGATCGCGTCGGCGCGCAGGCCGGCGACCGCGGCGGTGCTGAGGGAAAGATCAGTCACGGTGGTGATGTCTCGCTTCCGTTGAGAGTGTGGGTTGCTTCCGCAGGGCCGAGAGGATGGGCTCGGCCGGGCCCTGGGCTTCTGGGAGGAGCCTACGCGCGGCCCCGCGCCCTGGTCGGCCCAGGCAGGGTCACCCCACGCACAGCACCAGCAGCGAGACGGTCGTCGCGGTCTCCGCCAGCGCGCCCAGCACGTCTCCCGTTACCCCGGAGAAGCGGCGTACACAGCGGCGCAGCAGCGTCTCCGCCGCCAGACACCCCAGCAGTACGGCCGCGGCGGCGCGCAGCGCCTCGATCCGGCCGTCGAGCAGCAGCCCGGCGGCGGCCGCGGCGAGGGTGAGCGCGACGGCCAGTGCGAGGGCCGCCGTCCGCGGCACCGTCCCGGCGACCGCGGCGCCCAGTCCCTCCGGCCGGGCCGCGGGCACACCCACGCGAGCGCCCAGGGTCAGCGCGAGGCGCGCGGTCACGGCGGAGAGCAGCGCCGCCAGGGCGCCCTGGGCGGGGGAGCGGGCGAAGGCCTCGGCCAGCGCCGCGACCTGCGCCCCCAGCGCCAGCAGCAGGGTGACCACGCCGAACGGGCCGATGTCGGAGCGCTTCATGATCCGCAGCGCCTCGTCGGCGGGCTTGGCGCTGCCCAGACCGTCGGCGGTGTCGGCGAGACCGTCCAGGTGCAGCGCCCGGGTCAGGAGCGCGGGAACGGCGACGGCCACGACCGCGGCGAGCGCGGGGGAGAGGCCCACGGCGGTTCCCGCCACCCCGGCCAGCGCGGCCGCGCCGCCGACGGCCAGTCCGGCCGACGGGGCCCAGAGCATGCCGTGACGCGCCGCCGCCCGGTCCCAGCGGCGCACCCGCACCGGCAGCGTGGTGAGGGTGCCGAGGGCGAACCGGGGCCCGTCGAGAAGGCCGGGGCGGCCGGCGGGGCGCGAGGGGGTGGGGTCGGACATGCGGCGTGACGCTACCCGCCCCGCGCCCGCGGCCACGCGGCGGGGCGGGGGCGGCACTGGCGGGGACGGCAGGTCGGGGGCCGCGTCCGGCTCAGCCCGGGATGAGGCCCTCGTCGGTGAGGAGGGCGCGGACCTCGTCCAGGGTGGCGTCCGGGGCCGGGAGGATCAGCTCGGAGGGCTCCAGGGAGTCGTTCGGCAGCGGCTCCCCCAGCTCGCGGACCTTGTCGAGCAGGGCACGCAGCGTCCGGCGGAAGCCGGGGCCGTCGCCCTGCTCCATCTCGGACGACAGTTCGTCGTCCAGCGCGGAGAGTTCGGCCAGATGGCTGTCGGACAGCCGGACCTGACCCTCACCCATGATCCGAACGATCATCCCGGGCCTCCCTGAAAGCGGTCGGGGCCACTGCGGCCCTGCTACGGGGCTACTGCTCCTTGTGGAACCGAGGGGAGTCCTGCGCCTGCTCCTGCGCCTGGGCGCCGCCCTCGATGGCCTGCTGCTGCTCGGCGGGACCCGACAGCTCGGCCTTCATCCGCTGAAGCTCCAGCTCCACATCCGTACCACCGGAGAGCCGGTCCAGCTCGGCCTGGATGTCGTCCTTGGCCATGCCGGACGGGTCCTCGAGCGCGCCCGAGGCGAGCAGCTCGTCGATCGCGCCGGCCCGCGCCTGAAGCTGCGCGGTCTTGTCCTCGGCACGCTGGATGGCCAGGCCGACGTCGCCCATCTCCTCGGAGATGCCGCTGAACGCCTCGCCGATCCGGGTCTGCGCCTGGGCCGCCGTGTAGGTGGCCTTGATGGTCTCCTTCTTGGTGCGGAAGGCGTCCACCTTCGCCTGCAGCCGCTGGGCCGCGAGAGTGAGCTTCTCCTCCTCGCCCTGCAGGGTGCTGTGCTGCGTCTCCAGGTCCGTCACCTGCTGCTGCAGCGCGGCACGCCGGGTCAGCGCCTCGCGGGCCAGATCCTCACGGCCCAGCGCCAGCGCCTTGCGCCCCTGCTCCTCCAGCTTCCCCGACTGCGACCGCAGCTGGTTGAGCTGGAGTTCCAGACGCTTGCGGGAGGTCGCCACGTCGGCGACCCCGCGCCGCACCTTCTGCAGCAGCTCGAGCTGCTTCTGGTACGAGTAGTCGAGGGTTTCGCGAGGGTCCTCGGCCCGGTCCAGGGCCTTGTTCGCCTTCGCGCGGAAGATCATCCCCATACGCTTCATGACACCGCTCATGGGCTTCGCGCGCCCCCTTCTGACGACTTCCAGCTCCAGCTACTGCCGACACAACCCACGGTACGGGCTGTGCCTCCATTACCGCACTGTCCGGCGGGCGATCCGGTCCTCCGCGAGGACGACCGCGGACGCGTCCGGTCCGGCCCAAGGAGGAGATCATCCCCCCGGGTGTCAGGACGCGGGCCGTTGCGGGATCGTTCCCACCGGGGCGGTGGTCCATGCCTGGCGCCACCCCGTACCCTTGGGTTTTGTGTTCCGAAGCCGTGCCAACGCCGAGAAGGCCAAGGACGCCGCGCAGTCGCCGGTGAGCCAGGCCAAACAGCCCCGTGACCCGCAGGCCCCGAAGGGCAGGCCGACTCCCAAGCGGAGCGCGGCCCAGTCCCAGCGCCGCAGCGTCGCCCACACGCCGACCAACCGCAAGGAGGCGGCGAAGCGACAGCGCGAGGAGCGCCGGTCCGCCATGGAGCGCCAGCGCCAGGCGCTCGCCTCCGGCGACGAGCGGTACCTGCCGGTGCGCGACAAGGGCCCGGTGCGTCGTTTCGCCCGGGACTACATCGACTCCCGCTGGTGCGTGGCCGAGTTCTTCCTGCCCATGGCCGTGATCATCCTGGTCCTGACGATCATCAGGAACGAGCAGATCCAGTTCATCGGCATGCTGCTCTGGCTGGCGATCATCGTGATGATCGTCCTGGACTCGCTGGCGACGGGCCTGCGCCTGCGCAAGCGGCTCGCCGAGAAGTTCCCGGACCAGAACCGCCGCGGCGCCGTCGCCTACGCGCTGATGCGCTCGCTCCAGATGCGCCGGCTCCGGCTGCCCAAGCCCCAGGTCAAGCGCGGGGAGCGGCCCTGACCACCACCGGATCCGCCGGGGTGCCGCGGCAGGCGACCCCCTTCGACTCCGACGCGGCCCGCGCCTGGCTGGGCAAGCTGGGCGGGCTGCGTGACGTCGTCCGCCAGGAACTGGTGGCGCGTCAGCTGGACGAGCAGATCATCGCCCACTTCCCGGTCGGCAAGCGGCTGCGCGTGCTGGACGTCGGCATGGGCCAGGGCACCCAGGCGCTGCGGCTCGCCCGCGCCGGGCACCAGGTCACCGGCGTCGAGCGCGACCCCGTGATGATCGAGGCCGCGCGCCGGGCCCTGGAGGGCGAGCCCGCCGGAATCCGCGAGCGGGTCCGCCTGGTGGAGGGCGACGGTCAGGAGACCGGCGTCCACTTCCTGCCGGGCGCCTTCGACGTCGTGCTCTGCCACGGCGTGCTGATGTACGTCGAGGACCCGGACGCGCTGCTCGCGGGCCTCGGCCGGATGCTGGCCCCCGGCGGGCTGCTCTCGCTGCTGGTGCGCAACGGCGACGCGCTCGCCATGCGGCCCGGCCTGGCCGGCGACTGGGCCGGCGCGGTCGCCGCCTTCGACACCGTGGGCTACCGCAACCGGCTCGGCGTGAACGCCCGCGCCGACCGGCTCGACGCGCTCACCGAGTCGCTGGCCGGCATCGGCGCGCCGCTGCGGTCCTGGTACGGCGTCCGGGTCTTCACCGACCTCGCGCCCGACGGCGCCGGCGCGCCCTCCGAGCTCGACGACCTCCTCGCCGCCGAGGAGCGCGCCGGCCGCACCGACCCCTACCGCCGGGTGGCGGCCCTGCTCCACCTCTGCGGCTCCCGAGGCCTCCCGACCACCTGACCCCCGCTCGCCACCGGGGCCCGTTCGGGGGTACAGGACGGGCCGCGGCGGGGCGGGGCGGCGAGACTCGCAGGCATGGACGCATCCGCCACGCGCCGCGCCGGGACCGCACTCGCCTGCTGCCTCGCCCTCGCCGTCCTGCCCGCCTGCCAGGCGGCCGCCCCGCACACCGCGCCGGGCCGGGGACAGGAGGCGCGCGCCCCGCACGCGCCGACCGCCCCACGGGACCTGGAGGAGGGCTACATCCAGGTCGTCCGCGACGCCCTGCCCTCCGTCGTGCAGGTGCAGGCATCCGGCGACCTCGGCTCCGGCATCGTCTACGACGACCAGGGGCACATCGTCACCAACGCCCATGTTGTCGGGGACGAGGAGCGGTTCCGGGTGACCACCGCCCAGGCCGGCGCGCCGCTGACCGCGCGGCTGGTGTCGTCCTTCCCCGAGCAGGACCTCGCGGTGATCAAGCTGGAACGGATGCCCGAGGGACTGCGGCCTGCGGAGCTGGGCGACTCCTCCGAGGTGCAGGTCGGGCAGATCGTGATGGCCATGGGCTCGCCGCTGGGGCTGTCCTCCAGCGTCACCCAGGGCATCGTCTCCGCCACCGGACGGACCGTCAGCGAGACCGCGGACGGGGGCGGCACCGGCGCGACCATCCCCAACATGATCCAGACCTCCGCCGCCATCAACCCCGGCAACAGCGGGGGAGCACTGGTCGACCTGGACGGGAAGGTCATCGGCATCCCCACCCTGGCCGCCTCCGACCCGAGCCTGGGCGGCGGCGAGGCGGCGGCGGGCATCGGCTTCGCCATCCCGTCGTCCATGGTGCGCACGGTGGCCGACCAGATCATCGACCAGGGGCGGGTCACCCACACGGGGCGGGCCGCGCTCGGCATCACCGGCCGCACCGTGGTCGACCGGAACAACCGGGCCACCGGCGTGGCGATCGTCGAGGTGACGAGCGGCGGGGCCGCGGCCGACGCGGGACTGCGGGCCGGGGACGTCATCACCCGGCTGGGCAAGCGTCAGATCACCACCATCACCTCGCTCACCGAGACGCTGGCCACCATGCAGCCGGGCGACGAGGTGACCGTCGCCTACCGGCGGAACGGCGACGACCGCACGGCGCGGGTGACGCTGGGCGAGCAGTGACGCGCGGGCGGCCGGGGGCCGACGGGCCGCCCCCGGCCGTCCTGCCGGGCCGTCAGGTCCCGGCGTTCTCGGTGCTCGCGGCGTCGGCGCCGTCCCCGGCGTCCTCGGCGTCCTCGGCGCGCAGGCTCATCGGGCCGTAGATCTCCGCCTCGTCCTCGAAGAGCCGCACCTGCTCGGCGCCGCCCTCCAGCAGGTCCCGCCAGTGCTCGCCCAGCCAGGACTCCGCGTCGCCCTGCGTGGTGAACTCCTCCGGCTCCACCGCGGGGTCGACCTCGGTGCCGTCGGCCTTCTCGAACCGCCAAATCCATGCCACCACGTGCGCCTCCAGGGTTGCGGGTCCGGCTTGTGATGCCGTCGTCAGGAGCTTAGGGGGTGCCCAGGTCCTGATCGTTCCCGGTCGCGCGGCTCCTGCAACATCGGCGGCCCCACCGGGCGCGGCACGCACCCCGCGGAGGACGCCGCGCCGCCGAACAGACGGTGGCGGGCGCGCGGTCCGCGCGGCGGACGGGACAATCGGTACGTGGACGTCACTCTGCTCGGCACCGGAGCCCCCAGCGGGCTGCCCCGCCCCGGCTGCCCCTGCGCCGCCTGCGCCGTCGCCCTCGGCCCGGACGCCCGGGCCGCGACCTCGCTGCTCGTGGACGGCACGCTGCTGCTCGACCTGATCCCCGGGGCGGCCTTCGCCGCCGCCCGTTCGGGGCACTCGCTGAACGGCGTGCGGCAGGTGCTGCTCACCCATCCGCACGACGGCCCCGCCGTCGAGGTGCCGCCGGGGCTGCCGCAGCCCGGGCGGGTGCCGGACGGGCGGGAACTCGCGCTGCTCACCGGGCACCGGGTGCGGGCGCTGGCCATGGACGCCCCGGGCACCGGCTACGCGGTGACGGGGCCCGACGGCCACCGGCTGCTGTACCTGCCGCCGGGGTGCGCGCCGGCCGGGCTCGAGGAGAGCACCGAGCCGTACGAGATGGTGCTGGCCGACGTGAGCGGCCGCCCGGACGCGCTGGGCCGGCTGCGGGAGACGGGCGCGGTCGGGCCCACCACGGACGTGATCGCGGTGCACGTCGACCACGACGTGCCGCCCGGCGCCGAACTGCGGCGCCGGCTGGCCGCGGCGGGGGCGAGGGCGGTGCCGGACGGAGAGACGCTGACGGTGGGGACGTACGAGAACGTGCCCGACGTGCCGCGGCGCACCCTGGTGCTGGGCGGCGCGCGGTCCGGCAAGTCGGTCGAGGCGGAGCGGCGGCTCGAGGCGTTCCCCGAGGTGGTGTACGTGGCCACCGGCGGGACGCGGGGCGGCGACTCCGAGTGGGCGGAACGGGTCCGGCTGCACCGGGACCGGCGGCCGGCGTCCTGGCGGACGCTGGAGACCTGCGACCTCGGCCCGCTGCTCGAGGACCACGACGGGCCGCCGCTGCTGATCGACTGTCTGGCGCTGTGGCTCACCGACGCGATGGACGCGGTCGGCGCGTGGGACGACGCGGAATGGGCGGGCGGCGGCCAGCGGGAGCTGCGGGCGCGGGTGACCGGGCTGGCGGAGGCGTTGCGGGCGACGCGGCGGACGGTGGTGACGGTCTCCAACGAGGTCGGCTCCGGGATCGTGCCGGCGACGGCGTCGGGGCGGCGGTACCGGGACGAGCTGGGGCGGCTGAACGCGGCGGTCGCCGCGGAGTGCGAACACGTCCTCCTCGTCGTGGCCGGCCAGGCCCTGCCCCTCCGCGGCTCCTTCTAGCCCTCCGCCCCCGGGGCGGACAGGCCCCGCGCGTCAGCCCGGCAGGCGGGCGAGGAGAGGGTGCCAGGGAGCGGTGCGGGGGAGGGGGAGGTAGCCGGTGGCGGTGAGGGCGGCCGGGGTCTCGGGGGAGGGGTCGGCCAGGAGGTGGCCGCCAGGGCGGAGGAGCGGCCGCAGGGCGCGCAGCTCGGCGGGCCGGAGCCGCCTGCCGCGCAGGCTCACCACGTCGTAACGCCCCCTCAGGCGGAGGGTGACCGCGGGGTCCCCCGGCACCCCCCGGTGCGCCTCCTCCACCCGCCCCGCCCGCCAGGCCGCCTCCACCCGCGCCCCGGCGTCCAGCCCGTCGAACGAGGTGTACGGGAACCACGCCCGCGCCGCCGCGCAGAAGTGCCCGTACCCGCAGTCGACGTCCAGCCAGCTCTCCGGCTCCGGCACGACCGCGAGCACCGCCCGCGCGGCGAGGCGGTGGCGCAGCCGCTCGAGCCGCCCCGGCGGCCGGTCGTCCGGCGCCTGCCCGGGGAGCGGCCCGCCCCGGCCGCCCGGTCCCACCGGCTCCTGCGACTGCGGCACGGCGACCTCGGCCACGGCGGCTCCTCACCTCGGGCGACGACGGACGGAAGGACGGGGAACACCACGGGAGATCCCCGGACACGAAAGCGGGCAAACCGGAACGTAGGACGTCCCGCTCCCGGGTGCAACGACGCCGCCCCGACGGGCCGGTACTGTTCCGCCAATGAGCTCGCTTAATCTCGACGACTTCACCGACCGGATCCAGCGTCCCCACGGCAGCGTGCGCCGTGACGCGGAGGCGCGCCGGGAGCGGCTGGCCGTTCCGGCCGGGTCGCTGGGACGTCTGGACGAACTGGGGGAGTGGCTCGCGGCCGCCCAGCACACGGTGCCGGTGCGCCCCCTGGACCGGCCCAAGGTCGTGCTGTTCGCCGCCGACCACGGCGTGGCCGCGCTCGACGTCTCCGGACGCCCGGCCGGCACGGCTTCCTGGCTGGTGCGCGACGTCCTGGAGGGCGTGAGTCCCGTCGCCGTCCTCGCCCGCCGCGAGGGTGTCCCGCTGCGGATCGTGGATGTGGGCCTGGACTGCGAACCGGAGGCGCTGCCCGCCGAGGTGACCGCCCGTCGGGTGCGCGCCGGCAGCGGCCGGATCGACATCGAGGACGCGCTCACCGCGGAGGAGGCCGAGACGGCGTTCCGCGTGGGCATGGAGATCGCCGACGAGGAGGCCGACGCCGGCACCGACCTCATCGTCCTGGGCGACCTCAGCGTCGGCGGCACGACGCCCGCCGCGGTCCTGGTCGCCGCCCTCTGCGGGACCGACGCCTCGGTGGTCACCGGCCGTGGGGGCGCCGGGATCGACGACCTGGCGTGGATGCGCAAGTGCGCCGCGATCCGCGACTCGCTGCGGCGGGCGCGACCGGTCCTCGGCGACCAGCTGAAGCTGCTGGCCGCGGTGGGCGGGGCCGACCTGGCCGCGATGACCGGCTTCCTGCTCCAGTGCGCGGTGCGTCGCACCCCCGTGATCCTGGACGGGGTGGTCTCGGCCGCCGCCGCCCTGGTCGCGCAGCGGGCCGCCTTCCGCGCGCCCGACTGGTGGCTGGCCGGCCACAGCAGCGGCGAGCCCGCCCAGGCGAAGGCGCTGGACCGGATGGCGCTCGAGCCGCTGCTGGACCACGGGGTGACCGTCGGCGAGGGCGTGGGCGCGCTGCTGGCACTCCCGCTGGTGCGGGCCGCCGCCGCGCTCGCCGCCGAGCTGCCGGAGATCGGCGAGTCCCCCACCCCGGCCGAGCCTGGGGAGCCCGCGGGGTCCGCGGAGGCCGCGGCGTCCGCCGGAGCCCCCGAGGCAGCCGCGCCCGCCGAGCCCGTCACCCCGGCCGACGCCGCCGGGCCGCCCGCGGAGCCCGTGACGCCCACCGCCCCCGCCGGGCCGGTAACGCCGGCCGACCCCGCCGGGCCGGTAGCGCCGGCCGACGCCTCCGGGCCCGCGGAGCGCAACGCCGGCTGAGCCGGCAGGAGCCCGGAACCCGGAGGGTGGGCAGGGGCTGCCGACCCGCCGGCGGGCGACGAGTGCCCCGCGAGGCGGCGGCACCCCGCCGAAGGGCAGCGCGAGACGGGGCGGCGGGACCCGCCGGGGCCGCCCGGCCGGGTGGGCGACCCTGGCGGCACCGCCCCGCGAGGCGGCAGGACCGCGCCGAAGGGCAGCGCCCCCCGGTGCGGCGGGGCACGTAGGGTCCCCCGGTGCCGTGCCGCCGTCGGCCGGCGCGGCGGACGCCCCTGCCCTCCCCGTGGACGGCGGTGGGGATGTCCGCCCCTAGGAGGATGTGACGCTCGTCAAATAGGACCAGGGGGTTACCAGGTCCTGACGGGCCATGGGTGAGGATGTATGCGGCGGCGGTCCCGCCCCATGCCGGCGCCCCCACGCACCGTGCCCTCACCTCGTAGAGAGACCCTGACCCTTATGTCCTGGCTGTCGAAATTCAGCCTCGCGCAGCGGGCCCTGATAGGGCTGATGTCGCTCATCGCGCTCCTCTTCGGAGTGATCGCGATCCCGCAGCTCAAGCAGCAGCTGTTCCCCTCCATCGAACTGCCCATGGTCTCGGTCATCGCGCCGTACCAGGGCGCGTCCCCGGACGTGGTGGAGAAGCAGGTCGTCGAGCCCCTGGAGAACGGCATCAAGGCCGTCGACGGTGTCGAGAGCCTGACCTCCACGGCGAGCGAGGGCAGCGCCGTGATCATGGCCTCCTTCGACTACGGCCCGGACACCAAGCAGCTGGTCGCCGACATCCAGCAGGCCATCAACCGGTCGCGGAACATGCTGCCCGAGGGCGTCGACCCGCAGGTGATCGCCGGCAGCTCCGACGACATGCCCGCCGTGGTCCTCTCCGTCACCGCGGACATGGACCAGCAGGCGCTGGCCGACCGCCTCGACACCGCCGTGCTGCCCGAGCTGGAGAAGATCGAGGGCGTCTCCCAGGCTTCGGTCAACGGCGTGCGCGACATGCAGGTGACGATCACCCCCAACGACGCCAAGATGGCGCGCGCCGGGCTGAGCGCCGACTCGCTGGCCCAGGCGCTCCAAGCGGGCGGCGCGACCGTCCCGGCCGGCGCCTTCGACGAGGACGGCGCCAACCGCACCGTCCAGGTCGGCGGCGGCTACACCTCTCTCCAGCAGATCAAGGACCTGCGGATCGTCGGCCAGGCGCAGGGCGCCGGCGCGGCGGCCGGAGCCCCGGGTGCCGCCGGTCAGGGCGGCGCCAAGGCGGTCAAGCTCTCCTCGGTCGCCGAGGTCGAGGAGAAGCCGGCCGCGACCGACTCCATCACCCGGACCAACGGCAAGCCCAGCCTGTCCGTGATGGTCACCATGGACCGTGACGGCAGCGCCGTCACCATCTCGGACGCCGTCGAGGACAAGCTCGACGACCTGCGCGCGTCGGTCGGCAAGAACGCCGAGATCACCGTCGTCAGCGACCAGGGCCCGGCCGTCGCCCAGGCGATCTCCGGCCTCACCACCGAGGGCGCGCTCGGCCTGCTGTTCGCCGTCGTGATCATCCTGGTCTTCCTGACCTCGGTCCGCTCGACCCTGGTCACCGCGGTCTCCATCCCGCTGTCCGTGGTCCTCACGCTGATCTTCCTGTGGACCCGCGACATCTCGCTCAACATGCTGACGCTGGGCGGTCTCACCATCGCCATCGGCCGGGTCGTCGACGACTCGATCGTGGTGCTGGAGAACATCAAGCGGCACCTCGGCTACGGCGAGGAGCGCAAGGAGGCCATCCTCAAGGCGGTCCGCGAGGTCGCCGGCGCGGTCACCTCCTCCACGCTCACCACCGTCGCGGTCTTCCTGCCGATCGGCCTCGTCGGCGGCATGGTCGGCGAGATGTTCAGCGACTTCAGCATCACCGTCACGGTCGCCCTGCTGGCCTCGCTGCTGGTGTCGCTGACCGTGGTCCCGGTCCTGTCCTACTGGTTCCTGCGCGCACCCAAGGGCAGCCCGGACGACGCCGCGCAGGCCCGCCTCAAGGCGGAGGAGGCCGAGCGCCGCAGCCGCCTGCAGCGCCTGTACGTGCCCGTGCTGAAGTTCGCCACCCGTCGCCGCCTCACCAGCGTGCTGATCGCGGTCGCCGTGTTCGTCGGCACCCTGGCCATGACCCCGCTGCTCAAGGTCAACCTGTTCGACCAGAGCGACCAGGACGTCATCTCGGTCACCCAGAAGCTCGAGCCGGGCACCAGCCTGGCCGCCACCGACAAGGCCGCGGCCACGGTGGAGAAGGCGATCGAGGGCGTCGAGGGCGTCAAGAACCAGCAGGTCACCGTCGGCAGCTCCGGCTGGATGGCGGCCTTCGGCGGCGGCACCGGCACCAACCAGGCCAGCTTCCAGGTGATGATCGAGGACGACGCCTCCTTCGAGGACGTCCAGAAGAAGATCGAGAAGAGCCTGGCCGGCCTGGACGGCGTCGGCGAGACCGAGATCGGCGGGGCCCAGATGGGTCTCGGCAGCCAGAACCTCGCGGTGGTCGTCAAGGCCGCCGACCGTGACGTGCTGGCCGACGCGGCCGCCGAGGTCACCGACGCGGTCAAGGGCATGGACGACGTCACCGAGGTCACCAACGACCTCGCGCAGTCGGTGCCGCGGATCCAGGTCCGCGCCAACGAGAAGGCCGCGGCCGCCGGGTTCACCGACCAGGCCCTCGGCGGGATCGTCGCCCAGGCCGTCCGCGGCAACACGGTCGGCAAGGCCACGCTGGACCAGGCCGAGCGTGACGTCGTCATCAAGGCCGCCAAGCCGGCCGACACGGTGGCCGAGCTGAAGAGCCTGCGTCTGGGCAAGGTCAAGCTCTCCCAGGTCGCCGACATCAAGCTGGTCGACGGTCCGGTCTCGCTGACCCGCATCGACGGTCAGCGCGCCGTGAACGTCACCGCGCGCCCGACCACCGACGACACCGGCGCCGTCGGCATCGAGCTGGCCAAGGTGCTCGACGAGCTCGAGCTGCCCAAGGGCGCCACCGCCGAGATCGGCGGCGTCGTCGACCAGCAGGAGGAGGCGCAGATGAACCTCTTCCTGGCCATGCTCGCCGCCATCGCCATCGTGTTCATCCTGCTGGTGGGCACCTTCCGGTCGCTGGCGCAGCCGCTGATCCTGCTGGTGTCCGTCCCGTTCGCCGCCACCGGCGCGCTGGGCCTGCTGATCGCCACCGGCACCCCGATGGGCGTCCCGGCGATGATCGGCATGCTGATGCTGATCGGCATCGTGGTCACCAACGCCATCGTGCTGATCGACCTGATCAACCAGTACCGGGAGCAGGGCTACGGAGTCGTCGAGGCGGTGATCGAGGGAGGCCGGCACCGTCTGCGGCCCATCCTGATGACCGCGCTGGCGACCATCTTCGCCCTCGTCCCGATGGCGCTGGGCGTCACCGGCCACGGCGGGTTCATCGCCCAGCCGCTGGCGGTCGTGGTGATCGGCGGTCTGATCACCTCGACGCTGCTCACGCTGCTGCTGGTGCCGACGCTGTACGCCATGCTGGAGCTCCGCAAGGAGCGCCGTGCGGCCAAGCGGGCCGCGAAGCGGGCGGAGCAGGCCCCCGGCGACGGCGGCGGCGACACGCCCGCCCCCGCCGCGGAGCCCGAGCCCGTCCGGGCCTGACGCACCGCGACACGGAAGGCCCCCGGCGCCACTGGCGCCGGGGGCCTTCCCCGTGTGTCACTGAGCGACCGGACCGCGGCGATCGCTCGGACCGCGGCGATCGTTCGGGCCGCGGTCCGAGCGTCAGCCGAGGTTCTTGCGGACCTCGGAGGCGGCCTCCTCGCCGTACGCCTCGGCGAAGCGCTCCATGAAGTGGGCCCGGTGCAGCTGGTACTCCTGGGTGCCCACGGTCTCGATGACCAGCGTCGCCAGCATGCAGCCGATCTGCGCCGCGCGCTCCAGCGAGACGCCCCACGCGAGACCGGAGAGGAAACCGGCGCGGAAGGCGTCGCCGACACCGGTCGGGTCGGCCTTGCGGGTCTCCTTCGGCACGCAGACCTCGATCGGGTTCTCGCCGTGACGCTCCACGCGCACGCCGCGCGAGCCCAGCGTGGTCACCCGGTGGCCGACCTTGGCGAGGATCTCCTCGTCGGACCAGCCCGTCTTGGACTCGATGAGGCCCTTCTCGTACTCGTTGGAGAAGAGGTACGTCGCCCCGTCCAGCAGGATGCGGATCTCCTCGCCGTCCATCCGCGCGATCTGCTGCGAGAAGTCCGCGGCGAACGCGATGCCCCGGGCGCGGCACTCCTCCGTGTGGCGGAGCATCGCCTCCGGGTCGTCGGCGCCGATGAGGACCAGGTCGAGGCCGCCCACCCGGTCGGCGACGGTCTTCAGCTCGATCAGACGGGCCTCGCTCATCGCGCCCGTGTAGAAGGAGCCGATCTGGTTGTGGTCGGCGTCCGTGGTGCACACGAAGCGCGCGGTGTGCAGCGTCTCGGAGATGCGCACGGAAGCCGTGTCGACGCCGTGCCGGTCGAGCCAGGCGCGGTACTCGTCGAAGTCGGAGCCGGCCGCGCCGACCAGGACCGGACCGGTGCCCAGCTGGCCCATGCCGAACGCGATGTTGGCGCCGACGCCGCCGCGGCGGACGTCGAGCTGGTCGACCAGGAAGGAGAGCGAGACCGTGTGCAGCTGGTCCGCGACGAGCTGGTCGGCGAACCGGCCCGGGAAGGTCATGAGGTGGTCGGTGGCGATGGAGCCGGTGACTGCGATGCGCACGGCGGGTTCTCTCCTGGCTGGCGGCTTGGTGACCTACCGATGGTAGGCGGCTCGGGCGGCCGGTTCGTCCCGAGTGCCCCTTCGGGGGGAACCGGGTCCTCCCCGCGCACGTCCCATCGGGGACTCCTGATGAGGGGCACGGCCTCCGAGGGCCTTTGAGGAAGAGGAGCAACGAGGTGAAGGACGACGCGCTGCCGGCCGGCGGCCCGGACGACGGCCGCGACCACGACCCGCACGACGGAACGGCTCCCCACGGCGGGGCTGCCCACGACGGGGCCTCCGAGCACGGCGACGCCGCGCCCGGACCGCGGCACGACCCGCCGCGCCGGCGGCTCGCGGTGGCCGCGGTGGCGGCGGCGGTGCTGGCCGTGGCGGGCGTCGGCACGTACGCCGCGTCCTCCACGGGCGGCCCGGCCGCCGCCTCGCCCGCCGACCCGCCGAAGCCCGAGCCCCTGGTGCTCGACGGCTACGGCGCCGTGCCGCAGGGCCTGACCTTCCGTGCCGCCGGCGAGCTGCCCGACGGCCCGGACACCGCCCCCGTGTACCTGCCCGAGGGCCAGGTCCCCCGTGAGCGGGTGGCCGCGCTCGCCGAGGCGCTCGGACTGGAGAGCACGCCGCGCCAGGAGGGCACGGTGTGGAAGGCGGGGGAGGAGCTGACCGTCGACCGGAAGGCCCCCGCCTCCTGGACGTTCCACCGCGACCCGTCGGGCGCGAAGACCCCGGTGGACGAAGCGAAGGCGGAGAAGGCCGCCGCCCCCGTGCTCGAGGCCGCCGGACAGGGCGACGCCCGGGTGGACGCGGGCGGCACCCTGGGCGCCGAGCGCACCGTCGACGCCGACCCCGTCGTCGGCGGGCTGCCCACCCACGGCTGGACCACCGCCCTGCGGGTGGGACCCGACTCCCGGGTGACCTCGGGCGCCGGCATGCTCGCCGACCCGGTCCGCGGCGACTCGTACCCGCTGGTGGACGCCGAGGCCGCGCTGAAGGACCTCGACCGGCTGAGCTCCGGGATCGGCCGGGCCCCGGAGCCCGGCTGCGCCAGCGCCGTGCCCGCGGAGCCCGGCGGGGACAAGGGGGAGGAAGCTCCCGCGGGCCGCCCCTCCGCCGTGCCGCCGGCCCACCCGTGCACCCCCGAGGCGCCTCTCAAGCGGCGCACCGCCACCGTCGAGAGCGCCGAGTTCGGCCTGGCCGCGCACTTCGTGGACGGCCGGCAGACGCTGGTGCCGTCCTGGATGTTCGAGGTGCGGCTCCCCGACCGGGGCGACCTGCTGCGCCTGTCCCACCCCGCCGTCGACCCCGCCCACCTCACCACGGGGGAGGAGCCGCCGGCCGAGCGTCCCAGCCCCCGCCCCACCGGACCGGACGACGGCACGGCCGCCGGCCAGGCCCGGGTCACCGGCTACCGCGCCGAGGACGGCCGCCTCACGGTGGCCTTCGAGGCCGGTGTCTGCTCCGACTTCACGGTCCGCACCGAGGAGAAGGAGGGCCGGGTCGAGGTCACCGTCCTCGACAAGCCGTGGCCGGACCGCGTCTGCATCATGATCGCGAAGACCCACCACCGGACCGTCGAGCTCGAACGGCCGCTGGGCGACCGCGCGGTGGTCGACTCCGAGGGGCATCCCGTGGCCAAGGAGAAGGACCCGTACCCGACGGCGCGCTGACGCGTTCCACCCCGGAAACGCCCGAGGGCGGCGCCTCCGTCAGGGAGGCGCCGCCCTCGGTGCCGAGCCGGGGTGACCGGCTCAGTTGAACGAGTCGCCGCAGGCGCAGGAGCCCGTGGCGTTCGGGTTGTCGATCGTGAAGCCCTGCTTCTCGATGGTGTCGACGAAGTCGATGGACGCGCCGCCCAGGTACGGGGCGCTCATGCGGTCGGTGACGACCTTCACGCCGTCGAAGTCCTTGACCACGTCGCCGTCGAGCGAGCGCTCGTCGAAGAACAGCTGGTACCGCAGACCCGAGCAGCCACCGGGCTGGACGGCGACGCGCAGCGCGAGGTCGTCGCGGCCTTCCTGGTCGAGCAGGGCCTTGACCTTGGCCGCGGCGGCGTCGCTCAGGACGATGCCGTCGGTGACGGTGGTCTTCTCGTCCGATACGGACATCTATCTCTCCCGGGTTGTACGGAGACTGCTTGCCGACGATTCAACCCGCCCGGCCGCGGATTCATTCCGCGCGGCCCGGACGGACAGGCAACGCTCTCGTCCTTCCCTCATGCTCGCACACGCCCGGGGCGCTTCACAGCGCCCACCGGGCCGCCGGGCCCGACCGGGATTCACGTCACATCGACGCAATCGGCCTGCCGGAAAGCGGGCGGCAGCGGTTATTATAGATAACGTCATTTCGACGAAAAGGTTCGACCTGTCTCCCCGTCCGGGGAAACCCGCAGAACAGAAAGGGTGCGTGTAGTGACCACCGCCCAGCCCCAGGAGCTCGACGTCCAGCCGACTCCGCTCGCGCTGCTCCTCCTCGGCCGTGAGGCCGACCCGCGGAGCGAGCGGGGCGTCGAGTGCCCCGGCGACCTGCCGTCGCCGTCCGACCCGGACCTGGTGGAGCGCGCCCGCGCGGCCAAGGAGAAGCTCGGGGACAAGGTCTTCGTCCTCGGCCACCACTACCAGCGTGACGAGGTCATCCAGTTCGCCGACGTCACCGGCGACTCCTTCAAGCTCGCCCGCGACGCCGCGGCGCGCCCGGAGGCCGAGTACATCGTCTTCTGCGGCGTGCACTTCATGGCCGAGTCGGCCGACATCCTGACCAACGACGACCAGAAGGTCGTGCTGCCCGACCTCGCCGCCGGCTGCTCGATGGCCGACATGGCGACGGCCGAGCAGGTCGCCGAGTGCTGGGACGTGCTGACCGAGGCGGGTGTGGCCGAGCAGGTCGTCCCCGTCTCGTACATGAACTCCTCCGCCGACATCAAGGCCTTCACCGGCCGGCACGGTGGTCTGATCTGCACCTCGTCCAACGCGAAGCGCGCGCTGGAGTGGGCGTTCGACCAGGGCGACAAGGTGCTGTTCCTCCCCGACCAGCACCTGGGGCGCAACACCGCGGTGCGGGACATGGGGATGTCGCTGGAGGACTGCGTCGTCTACAACCCGCACAAGCCGAACGGCGGACTCACCGCCGAGGAGCTGCGCGCGGCGAAGATGATCCTGTGGCGCGGGCACTGCTCGGTGCACGGGCGGTTCAGCCTGGACTCGGTCAACGACGTGCGGGAGCGGATCCCCGGCGTCAACGTGCTGGTGCACCCCGAATGCCGGCACGAGGTCGTCGCGGCGGCGGACCAGGTGGGGTCGACGGAGTACATCATCAAGGCGCTGGAGGCGGCGCCGGCCGGGTCCAAGTGGGCCATCGGCACGGAGCTGAACCTGGTGCGGCGGCTGGCGAACCGATTCGCCCCCGAGGGCAAGGAAGTCGTCTTCCTCGACCGCACGGTGTGCTTCTGCTCGACGATGAACCGGATCGACCTGCCGCACCTGGTGTGGGCGCTGGAGTCCCTCGCGGAGGGGAAGCTGGTCAACCGCATCCAGGTCGACCGGGAGACCGAGACCTACGCGAAGCTGGCCCTCGAGCGCATGCTGGCCCTTCCCTAACGGTTCGCTCCCCGGGGCGGTGCGGGCGCGGTTCGCATGCACGGGGTGGGCGCGGCGCGGGCGCCTGCGTGTCGTCGAAGTGAGGTCACGCGCGATCGCGCCGCTCCTGCGCCTGACTGCCCTGCGGGCGGCTGGGCCGCCCAGGGGGCGGCACGGGCGGGCGCAGGCGGTGCGATGGCACGCGACGTCACGTCAACGTCGCGCAAGCACCTGCACCCGCCCGCCGGTACCGTCGCGGGGACCTCACGCCCGGGTGGCGGAAGCCCCCGCCGTCACTGTTCGCGGCGGACGAGGTAGGCCGTGCCGCCCGCCGGCCAGGGGGACTCACCCAGGTACGTCTGCCCCCGCATCTCGCACCACGCCGGGACGTCCAGCCGCGCCGCCTCGTCGTCGGAGAGCACCCGCACCAGGCCCCCCACCGGCACGTCGCCGATCACCTTGGCCAGCTCGATCACCGGGATCGGGCACCGCCGCCCCAGCGTGTCGACGATCAGTTCCGCGTCCTCGTCCGAGGCCGCGGAACCCGCCCCGCCGGCGGAGACGTCGACCGCCCCGCCCCCCGCCGGCGCCCCCAGCTGCGCCCGGACCCGCGACACCGCCCCGGGCAGCACGTCGAGGAAGTCCTCCACGTCCGCCCCCGCGGCCCCCGGCGGCAAGGACACCCGCACGTTCCCCTCGCTCAGCACCCCCATCGCCTTCAGCACATGACTGGGCACCAGCGTGCTGCTCGTGCAGGAGGAACCGGAGGAGACGGAGAAGCCCGCCCGGTCCAGATCGTGCAGCAGCGCCTCCCCGTCGACGTAGAGACAGGAGAAGGTCACGATCCCCGGCAGCCGCCGCACCGGGTCGCCCACCACCTCCACGTCCGGTACCAACTCCGGGACGCGCGCCCGGATCCGCTCCGTGAGCTCCCGCAGCCGCGCCGCCTCGGCGGCGGCCTCGGCCCGCACCGCCCGCAGCGAGGCCGCCGCGGCGACCACCGCCGGGATGTCCTCGAACCCCGGGGACCGCCCCGACTCCCGCTCGTCCGACGGCCCCGGAACCGAGAACCGCACCCCCTTGCGCACCGCCAGCAGCCCGACCCCGGCCGGCCCGCCCCACTTGTGCGCGCTCGCCGCCAGCAGCGACCAGGCCCCCTCCGCCGGCCCCCAGGCCAGCGACTGCGCGGCGTCCACCAGGAGCGGAACCCCGGCCTCCTGGCAGGCCTCGGCCACCTCGGCCACCGGCTGGAGGGTGCCCACCTCGTGGTTGGCGGACTGCAGACACGCCAGCGCGGTGTCCTTCCGCAGGGCCGCCGCGAACGCGGACGCGTCGACGCGTCCGCCCCGGTCCACCCCCACGCGGGTCACCTCGCCGCCGCCCGCCTCGTGCGACTCGGCGGCGTGCAGCACGCAGGAGTGCTCGACCGCTGACACGATCAGGTGATGTCCGGCCCGCCGCCGCCCGGCCAGCGCGCCCGCCACGCCGGTGTGCACGGCGCGGGTCCCGGAGGTGGTGAAGGTCAGCTCGTCCGGGCGGCAGCCCACCGCGTCGGCGGCGGCCTCGCGCGCGGCGTCCAGCAGCATCCGGGCCCGGCGGCCCTCCCGGTGGAGGCGCGCCGGATCGGCCCACCCCTCGTCGAGCGATGCGAGAAGCGCCTGGCGGGCGACGGGATGGAGGGGGACCGCGGAGGCGGCGTCGAAGTACGGCACGCCCGAACGCTACCGGGCCGTTCGGCCCTGATTCGCGAGGCCGGACGGTCCGGCCGGACGGCCGCCGAGCCGACCGCAGGCCCGCGCCGCACCCGGGCGAGAGACCGTCAAACGGGTGAAAACGACGCGCCGTCACGGGCGCGGTGACACGACATCCGTCCACGTCGCCACCCCTTCGGGGTGTCGGGCGGCGCGTTGGGGGACCCTCCTCGCGCGACCCCAAAAAGCGTCCAGTAGGGTTTGGTCCGCATAAACATCCAAACCCCTGCCCGACGCAGGACGGCGACCGACCAGCGTTAAGGCCGCAGCCAACCAGCGCGGGCGAGACTCTCGGGAAGGCGCTACGTGAGTCCCAACGGCTCCGACCGCTCGCCGCGGCGCCCGATGCGGCGGAAGCTGCTGCAGGCACTGACTGCGGGCCTGGTCCTGGCGACCGCGACTGGTTGCACAACTTGGAGGGACTTCCCTCGCCTGGGCATGCCCACCCCGACCACCGAAGAGGCCGAGCGGACCCTCTTCCTGTGGCAGGGCACGTGGGCCTCGGCGCTCGCCGTCGGCGTGCTCGTGTGGGGACTGATCCTGTGGAGCGCGTTCTACCACCGGCGCAGCCGCACCAAGGTGGAAGTACCTCCGCAGACCCGGTACAACATGCCTCTCGAGGCGCTGTACACGGTCGTCCCGCTCATCATCGTCTCGGTGTTCTTCTACTTCACCGCCCGCGACGAGGCCAAGCTCCTCGAGACCGCGGACAAGCCCGACGTGACGGTCAACGTCGTCGGCTACCAGTGGAGCTGGGGCTTCAACTACATCGAGGACGTCCCCGGTGTGACCGGTGACGCCAAGACCGACAAGGCCCTGGACGCCATTCCGAACAAGTTCCGGAAGGCGTTCCCGGACAACGCCGGCGGCGTCAACGACTTCGGCATCCCGGCCACCCGGAACCCGCAGACCGGCAACCCCGGTCCGACGCTCTGGCTCCCCAAGGGCCAGAAGGTCCGCTTCGTTCTCACCTCGCGTGACGTCATCCACTCGTTCTGGACCCTCCCGTTCCTGATGAAGCAGGACGTGATCCCGGGACACACCAACGTCTTCGAGGTGACTCCGAACGAGGAGGGCACCTTCCGGGGCAAGTGCGCCGAGCTCTGCGGCGTCGACCACTCCCGCATGCTGTTCAACGTGAAGGTCGTCTCCCCCGAGCGCTACGAGCAGCACCTCAAGGACCTCGCTGAGAAGGGGCAGACCGGTTACGTTCCCGCTGGCATCGCTCAGACGAGCCACGAGAAGAACCGGGAGACGAACGTACTGTGAGCATCCTCAACCAACCCCAGGGTGCCGCGCCGGGCTCGCACTACGAGGACGAGCTGCCGGTCCGGACCAAGAAGCCGGGCAATGTCGTGGTCAAGTGGCTCACCACCACCGACCACAAGACCATCGGCACGATGTACCTGGTCACCTCGTTCGTGTTCTTCCTGATCGGCGGCCTGATGGCGCTGCTCATGCGCGCCGAGCTGGCGCGCCCGGGCACGCAGCTGATCTCGAACGAGCAGTTCAACCAGGCGTTCACGATGCACGGCACGATCATGCTGCTGATGTTCGCGACGCCGCTGTTCGCCGGTTTCGCGAACTGGATCATGCCGCTGCAGATCGGCGCGCCCGACGTGGCGTTCCCGCGGCTGAACATGTTCGCCTACTGGCTCTACCTGTTCGGCTCGTCGATCGCGGTCGGCGGCTTCCTCACGCCGCAGGGCGCGGCGGACTTCGGCTGGTTCGCCTACAGCCCGCTGTCCGACGCCATCCACTCGCCGGGTCTCGGCGGTGACCTGTGGATCATGGGTCTGGCCTTCTCCGGCTTCGGCACCATCCTCGGCTCGGTCAACTTCATCACCACGATCATCTGCATGCGTGCGCCGGGCATGACCATGTTCCGCATGCCGATCTTCACGTGGAACGTGCTGCTGACCGGTGTCCTGGTCCTGCTCGCCTTCCCGGTCCTCGCCGCCGCGCTCTTCGCGCTGGAGGCCGACCGGAAGTTCGGCACCCACATCTTCGACGCCGCCAACGGCGGCGCCCTGTTGTGGCAGCACCTCTTCTGGTTCTTCGGCCATCCCGAGGTGTACATCATCGCGCTGCCGTTCTTCGGCATCGTCTCCGAGATCATCCCGGTCTTCTCCCGCAAGCCGATCTTCGGCTACATGGGTCTGGTCGGCGCGACCATCGCGATCGCGGGTCTCTCCGTGACGGTGTGGGCGCACCACATGTATGTGACCGGCGGCGTGTTGCTGCCGTTCTTCTCCTTCATGACCTTCCTGATCGCGGTCCCGACCGGTGTGAAGTTCTTCAACTGGGTCGGCACCATGTGGAAGGGCTCGCTGTCCTTCGAGACGCCGATGCTCTGGTCGGTCGGCTTCCTGGTCACCTTCCTCTTCGGTGGTCTCACCGGCGTGATCCTGGCCTCGCCGCCGCTGGACTTCCACATCTCCGACTCCTACTTCGTGGTGGCGCACTTCCACTACGTGGTGTTCGGCACCGTGGTGTTCGCGATGTTCGCCGGCTTCCACTTCTGGTGGCCGAAGTTCACCGGCAAGATGCTCGACGAGCGTCTGGGCAAGATCACCTTCTGGACGCTGTTCGTGGGCTTCCACGGCACCTTCCTGGTGCAGCACTGGCTGGGCGCCGAGGGCATGCCGCGTCGTTACGCGGACTACCTGGCCGCCGACGGCTTCACCGCCCTCAACACGGTGTCCACCATCGGCTCGTTCGTCCTCGGCCTCTCCTTCCTGCCGTTCATCTACAACGTCTGGAAGACCGCCAAGTACGGCAAGCCGGTCGGCGTGGACGACCCGTGGGGCTACGGCCGTTCGCTGGAGTGGGCGACCTCCTGCCCGCCGCCGCGGCACAACTTCCTCACCCTGCCGCGGATCCGCAGTGAATCCCCGGCGTTCGACCTGCACCACCCCGACCTCGCGGCCTACGACGAACTCGAGAACCGCGATGTCGAGTCCGCCTCTCTCGCTGGTGGAAAGGAGGCCGGCAAGTGAAGATCCAGGGCAAGATGTTCATCTGGCTGAGCGTCTTCATCCTGGCCGTGGCTGTCGTCTACGGTCTGTGGTCGATGGAGCCCGCGGGCACCACGGCGCTCTTCCTGGCCTTCGGCCTGTGCCTCATGGTCGGTTACTACCTGGCCTTCACGGCCCGGCGGATCGACACCCTGGCGCAGGACAACAAGGAGGCCGACGTCGCGGACGAGGCCGGCGAGCTCGGCTTCTTCTCCCCGCACAGCTGGCAGCCGCTGCTGCTGGGCCTGGGCGGCGCGTTCGCCTTCCTGTCGATCGCGGTCGGCTGGTGGCTGATCTTCTTCTCCGCGCCGTTCATCGTGGTCGGCCTCTTCGGCTGGGTGTTCGAGTACTACCGCGGTGAGAACCGCACCCAGTGAGCCCCGCCTCCCCGGAGGCGCACCTCGCTGAACACCCCCGGCGCCCCGGGTCTCCGCACGGAGACCCGGGGCCCCGTCGTGCCGCGCCACGCCCGGCCGCCGGCCGTCACCCGGACGGCGCATCACGCGCTGCCCGTGACCGCGCCGCTCCCTAGCGTGGTGGCATGAACCACACGACCGCGCGCAACCGCCCCCGAACCGCAGCCGGCGCCCTGCTGGCCACCGCTCTCTCGGTCACCAGCGCAGCTTGCGGTTCCTCCGAACAGCCCCTCGCCGCCCCGGAGGCCTACCAGGCGGCCAACGGCATCGTCCTCAAGGGACCCATAGGCAGCGGCCGGAAGGCGGACCCCGACAAACCCGTCGAGCTGACCGCCGACTCCTTCGAGGGCCGCATCACCGACGTCACCGCCGTCGACGCGACCGGCCGGTACCTGGCCGGTGAACTCTCCGCGGACGGCCGCCGCTGGCACAGCACCACACCGCTGGCCGGCAACGCCCGCTACACGGTGCGGGTGAGCACCGTGGACGAGGACGGCGCGCCCGGACGCAAGGTGCTGAACTTCGCCACCGGCAAGCCGACCGCCAAGCACCTCCTGAACGTGAAGTTCGGGCCCAAGACCGGCACCTACGGCGTCGGGCAGCCCGTCACGGCCGAGCTGAACACCCCGGTGAAGAGCCCCGCCCAGCGGGCCGTGGTGGAGCGCGCCCTGCGGGTGGAGTCCACGCCCGCCGTGGCGGGCTCCTGGCACTGGGTGGACGACAAGGAACTCCACTTCCGCCCCAGGGAGTACTGGCCCGCCCACGCCACCGTCCAGGTGCGCAGCAACCTGGAGGGCGTGAAGGTCGGCGACCGGCTGTGGGGCGGCCGCGGCGAGCCGCTGGAGCTCACCATCGGCGACAAGGTGGTGGCCCTCACCGACGCCGGCTCCCACCGGATGACCGTCTACAAGAACGGCGAGGAGATCAAGAGCCTCCCGGTGACCACCGGCAAGCCCGGTTTCGACACCCGCAACGGCGTCAAGGTGGTGCTCGCCAAGGAGCGCTTCGTACGCATGCGCGGCACCAGCGTCGGCATCGCCGAGGGCAGCGCCGAGTCGTACGACCTGCCGGTGCACTTCGCCACCCGGGTGACCTGGAGCGGCGAGTACGTGCACGCCGCGCCCTGGTCGGTCGGCTCGCAGGGCGTCGCCAACGTCAGCCACGGCTGCACCGGCATGAGCACCGAGAACGCCGAGTGGTTCTTCGACAACGTCAAGGAGGGCGACGTGGTCGAGGTGGTCAACTCCGACGGCGACATGATGGAGACGTTCGGCAACGGCTTCGGCGACTGGAACCTGGACTGGGACAAGTGGAAGTCCGGCTCCGCGGTCGGCGGTTCGGCCGGCGCCCCCACGCCCGCCGACCGGGCGCGGCTGTCCCCGCAGTCGCTCTGACGGGCGCGCGGGGCCAGGGGGGACCGAGGGACGCCGGAAGGGGCGGCCCGGCCGTCACGGCCGGGCCGCCCCTTCCTCGGACGTCGTGAGGGCCCTCAGCCCGCCAGGGCCGCCCGGCGGCGCAGCAGACCGGCCAGCGCGTCCGCCAGCTCCACCGGGTCGACCGGCATGGTGACCGCCGCGTCCGCCCGGCTCCAGGTGGCCAGCCAGGCGTCCTGCGGGCGGGCCATCAGCAGCAGCACCGGCGGGCAGCGGAAGATCTCGTCCTTGATCTGGCGGCAGACGCCCATCCCGCCCATCGGGACGGCCTCGCCGTCCAGGACGCAGACGTCGATCCCGCCGCTGTCCAGCTCACGCACCACCGCCTCCGGGGTGGCGCACTCGACGAACTCCACGAGCGGCACGTCCGCGGCCGGCCGGCGTCCGGCGGCGAGCCGGACCTGCTCCCGGGTGTTGGCGTCGTCGCTGTAGAGCAGCACCGTCGCGGTCGCCTGCATCCGTGCCTCCGCAAGATTGGGAACGTCGGGTACCGATGCCGCGGATGCTACTCCTCACCACCCCCTCGCGGCACCGCTCTTCACACGTGTTCGCGACGGCTCGCGCGCGCCGCGCCGGACCGTGCGACCGGGCCGTACGGCCCCCACGACCGGGCCGTACGGCCCAGTCCCGGGGCCCAGACACTCCGAACGGCACCCCCGGGAGTGAGGGCGGGATAAGCGACCGACATAATGTCGGTCGTGGCGACAGCAACGACAGTAGAAACCGGGCACGCGCACCCGTCGGTCAACAGGCCGAACCTCACCAGCGTCGGAACCATCATCTGGTTGAGTTCCGAGCTGATGTTCTTCGCGGCCCTCTTCGCGATGTACTTCACCCTGCGATCGGTTACGGGTACCGATCACTGGACGGAAATGGCCGACCTGCTGAACTTCCCGTTCTCGGCGGTCAACACCACGATCCTGGTGCTCTCCTCGCTCACCTGTCAGCTCGGCGTCTTCGCCGCCGAGCGGGGCGACGTGAAGAAGCTCCGTTCGTGGTTCATCGTCACCTTCATCATGGGTGCGATCTTCGTCGGCGGTCAGGTCTACGAGTACTCGGCCCTGGTGGCGCACGAGGGCCTGACGCTCTCGTCCGACCCGTACGGGTCCGTGTTCTACCTGACCACCGGCTTCCACGGACTTCACGTGACAGGCGGCCTCATCGCCTTCCTGTTCGTCCTGGGCCGTACCTACGCGGCCCGGCGGTTCACCCACGAGCAGGCGACGGCCGCGATCGTCGTGTCCTACTACTGGCACTTCGTCGATGTCGTCTGGATCGGCCTCTTCGCCACGATCTACATGATCAAGTAGTCGGGCGGGCCGTACCCGGCCGCTCCCATTCCAGAAGCATCGACGCAGAAGATCCTGACACCGGGGTAATCCGTGAAAAAGCTCTCCGCACGACGACGCCATCCGCTGGCGGCGATCGTCGTCCTCATCCTCGCGCTGGCGGCCACGGGGGGGCTGTACGCCGCGTTCGCGCCCGCGGGCGAGGCGCAGGCCGAAGAAACAGCCCAGTCCCTCGCCATCGACGAGGGCAAGAAGCTCTACACCGTGGGCTGCGCAAGCTGCCACGGCACCGGCGGTCAGGGCACCTCCGACGGTCCTAGCCTGGTCGGCGTCGGCGCCGCCGCCGTCGACTTCCAGGTCGGCACCGGCCGCATGCCCGCGCAGCAGCCGGGCGCGCAGATCCCCGACAAGCCGGCCCAGTACGACCAGGCCGAGATCGACCAGCTCGCGGCGTACGTCGCGTCCCTGGGCGCCGGCCCGGCGGTTCCGACCACCGAGCAGTACGACCCCGCGGGCGCGGACGTCGCCCGGGGCGGTCAGCTCTACCGCACCAACTGCGCCCAGTGCCACAACTTCACCGGTGAGGGCGGCGCCCTGACCCACGGCAAGTACGCGCCGGACCTCTCGGACGTGCCCGCCAAGCACATCTACCAGGCGATGCTGACCGGCCCGCAGAACATGCCCTCCTTCCCGGACACGACGATGCCCGAGCAGGAGAAGAAGGACATCATCGCGTACCTCCAGGCGGTCAACGGCGAGGACACCGTGAGCCCGGGCGGTCTCAAGATCGGTGGCTTCGGTCCCGTCGCCGAGGGCCTGTTCGGCTGGGTGTTCGGTCTCGGCGCCCTGGTCGCCGTCGCCATCTGGGTCGCCGCTCGGACCGCAAAGGCCAAGAAGTCATGAGTAGCCACGACATTTCCGAAGACAACCTGCCGCAGAAGCAGGCCCACGCACACGGTGCGCTGGGGGTGGCGGACAAGGACAACCCGTTCGCCGACCCGGGGCTCCCGCCCCACGAGCACCGCATCCAGGACGTCGACGAGAAGGCCGCGAAGCGCTCCGAGCGCATCGTCGCCGCTCTCTTCACCCTGTCGATGCTCGCGACCGTCGGCTTCATCGCCGCCTTCGTCGCCCTGCCGGTGGACAAGACGATCTACGTCTTCCCGATCGGCCACATCAGCGCGCTGAACTTCTCGCTGGGCCTGACGCTGGGCGTCGCGCTCTTCGCGATCGGCGCGGGCGCGGTCCACTGGGCCCGCACCCTGATGTCCGACGTCGAGGTCGCCGCCGAGCGTCACCCGATCGAGGCCTCCCCGGAGGTCCGCGAGCAGGTGTTCTCCGACTTCCGCGAGGGCGTCACCGAGTCGGGCATCGGCTTCGGCCGGCGCAAGCTCATGCGCAACACGCTGCTGGGCGCGCTGACCCTGGTCCCGCTCTCCGGCGTCGTGCTGCTGCGCGAGCTCGGCCCGCTGCCGGGCACCAAGCTGCGCCACACCATGTGGTCCAAGGGCAAGCTGCTCGTCAACATGAACACCGACGAGCCGCTGCGTCCCTCGGACATCGCGGTGGGCTCCCTGACCTTCGCCATGCCGGAAGGTCTGCACGAGCACGACCACGACTTCCAGAAGGAGATCGCCAAGGCGGCCCTGATGCTCGTCCGGCTCGAGCCGAACGACATCAAGGACAAGCGCGAACTCGAGTGGTCGCACGAGGGCATCGTGGCGTACTCCAAGATCTGCACCCACGTGGGCTGCCCGATCTCCCTGTACGAGCAGCAGACGCACCACGTGCTGTGCCCCTGCCACCAGTCCACCTTCGACCTCGCCGACGGCGCCCGAGTCATCTTCGGTCCCGCCGGTCACGCCCTGCCGCAGCTCCGCATCGGCGTGAACGACGAGGGCTACCTCGAGGCGCTCGGCGACTTCGCGGAGCCCGTCGGTCCGGCCTTCTGGGAGCGCGGAGAATCATGAGTAATGCAGCCAGCAACGAGTCCTCCCGCTCCCGCGGGAAGGCCCCGGCCGGCGAGCGCGTAGCCGACTGGGCCGACGGCCGGCTGGGGATCTACTCCCTGGCCAAGGCCAACATGCGCAAGATCTTCCCCGACCACTGGTCGTTCATGTTGGGCGAAGTGTGCATGTACAGCTTCATCATCATCATCCTCACGGGTGTGTACCTGACGCTGTTCTTCCACCCGTCGATGGCCGAGGTCGAGTACCACGGTTCGTACGTGCCGCTTCAGGGACAGCTGATGTCCCAGGCGTTCGAGTCGACGGTGAACATCTCGTTCGAGGTGCGCGGCGGTCTGCTCATCCGGCAGATCCACCACTGGGCGGCGCTGGTCTTCCTGGCCGGCATGTTCGTCCACATGATGCGCGTGTTCTTCACCGGCGCGTTCCGCAAGCCGCGTGAGGTCAACTGGCTGTTCGGCTTCCTGCTGTTCGCCCTGGGCATGTTCACCGGTTTCACCGGTTACTCGCTCCCGGACGACCTGCTCTCCGGCACCGGTATCCGCTTCATGCAGGGTGCGATCCTGTCCGTGCCGATCGTCGGCACGTACCTGTCGATGTTCCTCTTCGGCGGCGAGTTCCCGGGCGACGACATCATCGCCCGCTTCTACTCGATCCACATCCTGCTGCTGCCGGGCATCATGCTGGGCCTGATGGTGGCGCACCTGATCCTGGTCTTCTACCACAAGCACACCCAGTTCGCGGGTCCCGGCCGGACCGAGAAGAACGTCGTGGGCATGCCGCTCCTGCCGGTGTACATGGCGAAGGCCGGCGGCTTCTTCTTCCTGGTGTTCGGTGTGGTCGCGGTCATCTCCGCGATCGCCACGATCAACCCGATCTGGGCGATCGGCCCCTACCGGCCGGACCAGGTGTCCACCAACGCGCAGCCCGACTGGTACATGGGCTTCTCCGAGGGCCTGATCCGCATCATGCCGGGCTGGGAGATCAACTTCTGGGGCCACACGCTGGTCCTGGGCGTGTTCATCCCGCTGATGGTCTTCGGTCTGGTCCTGGTCGCGATCGCGGTCTACCCGTTCATCGAGTCCTGGATCACCGGCGACAAGCGTGAGCACCACATCCTGGACCGCCCGCGCAACGCCCCGACGCGCACCGCGTTCGGCGCCGCCTGGATCGCGCTGTACTTCGTGCTCCTCGTCGGCGGTGGCAACGACCTGTGGGCGACCCACTTCCACCTGTCGATCAACGCGATCACCTGGTTCGTCCGGATCGGCATGTTCGTGGTGCCGGTGCTGGTGTTCATCGCGACCAAGCGCATCTGCCTCGGCCTTCAGCGCCGGGACAAGGAGAAGGTGCTGCACGGCCGCGAGACCGGCATCATCAAGCGCCTGCCGCACGGTGAGTTCATCGAGGTGCACGAGCCCCTCTCGCAGGAGCAGCTGCACACCCTCACCGCGCACGAGCAGTACAAGCCGGCCGAGATCGGCCCGGCGGTCGACGAGAACGGCGTCGAGCGCAAGGTGAAGGCGTCGGAGAAGGTGCGCGCCAAGCTGAGCCGCGCGTACTACGGCGAGGGCAACCAGATCGAGAAGCCCACGCTGGAGGAGTTCAAGGAGATCGAGGCCGGCCACGGTCACCACTGAGTGACCGGGTCCGCCACCCCGGTCGCCGACTGATCAACTGATCGCCACGGCAGGAGCCCCGTCCGTCACCCGGACGGGGCTCTTCGCCGTTCCCGGGATCGATAGGGTGGGAAGCGCCCCGTGGACCGGGGCGCCACGTGAACCCGCGGCCCGGGCGGGCCGCCGGACCGAGACGATCAGGAGCGGCAGATGAGCGCTGTGACCCCCGCTGGAGGCGACAACGCGGCGGGCCGTTCCTGGCCGGCCGTCCTCAACGGTCTGCTGGAGGGCCGCGACCAGAGCGCCGAGGACACCTTCTGGGCGCTGGACCGCATCATGCGCGGCGAGGCCACCGACGCCCAGATCGCGGGCTTCGCGGTCGCACTGAGAGCCAAGGGCGAGACCGTCGAGGAGATCACCGGCCTGGTGCGGGCGATGTACGCCCACGCCCGGGTGATCGACGTGGCCGGCCCGGCCGTGGACATCGTGGGCACCGGCGGCGACGGCGCCAAGACCGTCAACATCTCCACCATGTCCGCGATCGTGGTGGCGGGCGCCGGGGTGAAGGTCGTCAAGCACGGCAACCGGGCGGCCTCCTCCGCCAGCGGAGCCTCCGACGTGCTGGAGAAGCTGGGCGTCAACCTGGAGCTGACCCCGCAGCGGGTGGCCGAGGTCGCCGAGGAGGCCGGCATCACCTTCTGCTTCGCGGTGAAGTTCCACCCGGCGCTGCGCCACGTGGCCCCCGCGCGCGGGCAGTTGGGGATCCGCACCACCTTCAACTTCCTCGGCCCGCTCACCAACCCGGCCCGCGTCAAGGCACAGGCCATCGGGGTGGCCGACCTGCGGATGGCGCCCATCATGGCGGGCGTCTTCGCCGAGGCGGGCAACAGCGCGCTGCTCTTCCGCGGCGAGGACGGCCTGGACGAGCTCACCGTCACCGGGCCCTCCCGGGTGTGGGTGGTGCGCGACGGGCAGGTCCGCGAGGAGCTCTTCGACCCCCGTGACGTGGGCGTCGAGTACTCCCCGATCGAGGCGCTGCGCGGCGGCGACCCGTCGCACAACGCGGACGTCGCCCGCCGCCTGCTGGCCGGCGAGCAGGGTCCGGTGCGCGACGCCGTCCTGCTGAACTCCGCGGCCGCGCTGGTCGCGCTGGAGCCGGGGGAGGGGACGCTCGCCGAGCAGATCCGGGCCGGCATGGACCGGGCCGCGCGCTCCCTCGACTCCGGCGCCGCCCGGCAGACCCTGGAGCGGTGGGTCATGGCCAGCAACGCCTGAGCCCAGCAGGGCGGTTGGGCACAGCTGTACGAGGCGCGGTCCGTATGCCGGACCGCGCCTCGCGTGCGTGGGCGCGCTGTGGCAGGATGCGGAGCAGGTCACGAGTGACAGCCATCAGGCCCCGGCCGGCTGTCCGGCAACCCTCCGTCCGTGGCGGGGTGCCCCGGGTGAGGACCAGGCCGTGGACAGCAAGGTCCATGGCAAGCGCGGACCTCTCGCGACGTCAGGGGTCCTGGTCGCCGAGGAGATACTCATGAGCCGACGAATGCGACGGGCCTGACCGCCCGGGGCGCTCCCCTTTTCACGCCGCCTTCCGCGGTGCGCCCCGTCGGGCAGGCCTTCGAGCCGCGTCCTTCCCCCTTTCCTTCCGTGTCCGCGCCCGTCGGCCCGTGCCGCCGCCGAGCCGGCCGGGACGCCGTCCACCGGCGACCCGGCTGCCGCTCGCGTGCCGCCGCCCGTCGGGGACCGCGCACTGGCTCACAGGAGTTCGTCGTGTCTGCTTCCACCGCCGTCCGCCCCGCCCGCCGCTCCGTCTCCGCCGCCCGCTCGGCGGCCGCCGTCCGTGCGGCCTCCGCCGGCGCCACGGCCTCCGGCTCCGCGGCCACCGTGACCGGGACCGCCACCGCCACCGCTTCCGCGAGCACCGGCGCCGCGACCGCCGCCGACGCCGCCGCCTGCGCCGCGCCCGCCGGTGAGCTCGCCGGGCTCCCCGAGCCGCTGCCGGTGCTGGGCCTGGACGTCACCGTCCCGCTGGCCGACGGCCGGCGCGTGCCGTACGTCGCGCTCGACCAGGCCGCCAGCGCCCCGGTGCTGCGGCAGGTGTGGGACGAGGTCGCCGAGTACGTGCCGTTCTACGGCAGCGTCCACCGCGGCGCGGGACACCTGTCCCAGCTGTCCACCGAGCTCTTCGAGGACGCCCGCGAGTGCGTCGCCCGGTTCCTCGACTGCCGTGAGGACGACCAGGTCGTCTTCACCCGCGCCACCACCGACTCCCTCAACCTGCTGGCCTCCGCCCTGCCGGACGGCTGCCGCGTCTACGTCTTCGAGACCGAGCACCACGCGGCGCTGCTGCCCTGGCGCGGCGCCCAGGTGACCTTCCTGGACGCCCCCGCGTCCCCCGCCGAGGCGGTGGCCCGGCTGGAGGAGGCGCTCGCCGCGCGCGAGGACGACGGCCCCGCGCTGGTCTGCGTGACCGGCGCGTCCAACGTCACCGGCGAGCTGTGGCCGGTGCGCGAACTCGCCGCCGCCGCGCACGCCCACGGCGCGCGCATCGTGCTGGACGCGGCCCAGCTGGCGCCGCACCGGCCGGTGTCGGTGCGCGAGCTGGACGTCGACTGGGTGGCCTTCTCCGGGCACAAGCTGTACGCCCCGTTCGGCGCGGGCGTGCTGGCCGGGCGGACCGACTGGCTGGACGCCGCCGAGCCCTACCTGGCGGGCGGCGGCGCCAGCCGCCGGGTGCTGCGGCGGGAGGACGGCGGCCTGGACGTCGAGTGGCACACGGGCCCGGCCCGCCACGAGGCCGGCTCGCCCAACGTGGTCGGCGTGCACGCCCTGGCCTCCGCCTGCCGGGCGCTCGCCGAGGCGGACCTCGCCGTGCTCACGGCCCGCGAGGAGGCCCTGCTCGGACGGCTCCGCGAGGGCCTGGCCGCCCTGCCCCGGGTGCGGGTGCTCTCGCTGTTCGGCGACGACGCGGCCCGGGTGGGCGTGGTGTCCTTCGTGGTGGACGGCCTCGACGGAGCCGGCCTCGCCGACCGGCTGGCCTCGTCCTACGGCATCGGCGTGCGCGCCGGGCTGTTCTGCGCCCACCCGCTGGTGCGCCGCCTCCTCGGGGAGGGTCCCGACGCGGCCGCCGAGTGCGGGACGGGCGGCGCCTCGCCGCTGGACGCCGTCCGGGCGAGCTTCGGCGTGGGCACGCCGGTCGAGCACGTGGACCGGCTGCTCGGCGCGCTGGCGGAGCTGACCGCCGAGACCCCCTGACGGCCGCCTCGCGCGGCGCGCGGCCGGGGCGGCCTGCCGGGGTCCGCTCGGGGGCGGGGCGTCCCGCCCCCGGGCCGCCGGGGGCGTCCGTCAGGTCCCGGTGGCGGTCTCGGCGCCGGTCCCGGTTCCGGCTGTGGTCAGGAGTCGAGGCCGATGGCGAACGCGGCCTCCAGGTCGTGCTGCGAGTACGTGCGGAACGCGACGTGGGTGTCGGTGCCCAGGACGCCGGGGATCTTGCTGATCCGCCCGGGGATGACCTCCGCCAGGTCGTCGTGCTCGCGCACCCGCACCATGGCGATCAGGTCGTAGGTGCCGGTCACCGAGAAGACCTCGCTGACGGATTCCAGGGAGGCGATGTCCTGCGCGATCTCGGGGATCCGGTCCACGCTGGTCTTGATGAGCACGATCGCGGTGATCACGGTTGGTTCTCTCCCTGGGTGGCCGTCGCTGGTGGATTCACTGTAGTCGTCCCCCGGAAGGCGGTCCGAGCGGCGGCGAACCCCAGCCCGAAGCCCACCAGGTGCGCCAGGTACGCCACCCCGGGCCCCTCCCCGGCGCGCTCCGCGCCCAGCCACTGAAGGCCCGCCCAGAACGGCAGCACCACCCAGGCGGGCAGCCGCACCGGCAGGAAGAAGAGGAACGGCAGCAGACTGGTGACCCGCGCGCGGGGGAAGAGCTGCAGGAACGCCCCGAGCACCGCGGACACCGCGCCGGACGCCCCCACCAGGGACTGCCCGGAGGTGGGGTCGGCGAGCGCGTACCCGACCAGCGCCAGGCTGCCGCAGCCCAGGTAGAAGAGCGCGAACCGCACGCTGCCCATGCGCTGTTCGGTCATCACGCCGAAGACCTGGAGGAAGAGCAGGTTGCCCAGCAGATGCAGCCACCCGCCGTGCACGAACAACGCGGTCAGCGGCGTCACCAGCGCGTCCGGGTCCCCGGCGAGCAGTTCGGCGGGCACCACCCCCCAGCGCCGGAAACAGGCCCGCTGCGCCGCGACCAGCTCCTCGCCGGTCCCGTACAGGGGGTTGAGGCCGGAGGCGGGTCCGATCAGGAAGAGCAGCACGCACAGCGCCGTCAGTCCATGGGTGACGGGCGCCGGCCGGCTCCGGACCGCCGCGGCGAACGCCGTGCTCCAGTCGCGGATCATGCACGAAGTGTGACGTACCGGATGCGGCGGGCGGGCGTCGCCTCGCCGCCGTGGACACGCGAGCGACCGGCCCGCGAATGGCCGTAGGGTTACCACGCACAGGATCCACCGGTACACACAGGTACACGCACGGACTCCGGCGCCCGCCACGGGCGCCGCGACGGCCCCGGACGAGAAAGAGGCGTAGCCCGCGATGACGGTTCCCCTCCCCACCGAGACGACCCGCTGGCGGTGCACGCTCTGCGGCAACCTCACCCGCTTCGACGTCACCCGCTCCTCCAAGGTCGTCGAGTACGTCCACCTCGACCTCGCGGGCGCGCCCACGGTGGAGGAACGCGAGGTGGTCAGTGAGACCATCGAGTCGGTCCGCTGCCGCTGGTGCAACGCGGTGGACAAGGTGGAACTGGTGGACAGGCCCGGCGCCGGCTCCTGACGGAGCGGCCCGGGCTCCTAGGACGACGGACGACAGGCGAGGTGTGACGGATGGCCGGTGACGGAGGCGGGAGGCCGGACGACGGCGCCGCTGAGGTGCTCGACCGTCCGCTGCCCGACGGCGTGCGGCGCCGGGTCGTCCAGATCGCCGCGGACGCGTTCGGCTCCCTGACCGTGGCCGAACTCCCCGCGCAGCTGCGGCAGTACGCCCGCTTCACGCCGAGCCGGCGCGCCAAGTTCGCGGGCAACGCGATGGCGGCGGCGCTGGAGGCCGAGAGCCAGTTCCGGCAGCGCGTCGGGGAGAAGTTCCGCGAGGCCCAGCCGGAGCTGGCCGCCGCCCTGGAGACGGGCGCCCCGCCGCCGGCCGCGGACCCGCTCGACGTCGCCGCCGCCGCGTACGTGCTGCGCCCGTCCGGCTGGGTCAAGCTGGTGACCGCCGCCGGCGAGGAGGCGCAGCGCGTCGAGGCGGAGCGGGCCGACGAGGAGACCCGGGCCGAGCTGGAGCGGCTGCGCGCCGAGGCCGCCGCCGCCAGGGAACAGGTCCGCACCGAGACCGAGCGGCTGCGCGCCGAGCTCGATGCGGCGCGCAAGGAGGCCGAGTCGCTGCACCGCAAGCTGCGTTCGGCCCTCAGCGACGTCAAGCGCGGTGAGGCCGCGCAGCGCAAACTCCGCGGCGAACTCGACGAGGTGCGGGCGCAGACCCAGGCCCAGCTGTCCGCGGCGGAGAGCGAGAGCAGACGGCTCAAGGCCCGGCTCGGCGAGACCGAGGCGGCCCTGGAGGCCGGCCGCAAGGCGGTCCGGGAGGGCCGCAGCATCGAGGACATGCGCGCCCGACTGCTGCTGGACACCGTGCTGGAGGCCGCCCAGGGGCTGCGCCGCGAACTCGCCCTGCCGCCCGTGTCGGTGTGGCCGGCCGAGACGGTCGACGCCGTGGAGCCGGGCCGGATGACGCCCAAGGACATCGCCGCCCGGGCGCTCTCCGAGGACGACCCCGCCATCCTGGACCAGCTGCTCGCGCTGCCCCAGGCCCATCTGGTCGTGGACGGCTACAACGTCACCAAGACCGGCTATCCGCAGATGCCGCTGGAACAGCAGCGCCTGCGGCTGCTGGGCCAGTTGTCCGCCCTGGCCGCGCAGACCAACTGCGAGGTCACCTGCGTCTTCGACGGCGCCGAACTGGTCGCGCCGGTGCTGCTGGCGCCCCCGCGCGGGGTGCGGGTGCTGTTCTCCAAACCGGGGGTCACCGCCGACGAGCTGATCCGCCAGCTGGTGCGCGCCGAGCCGTCGGGCCGTCCGGTGGTGGTCGTCTCCACCGACCGCGAGGTCGCCGACGGGGTGGCCCGCGCCGGGGCCCGGCCGGTCGCCTCCGCGGTGCTCCTCAAGCGCTTCAACCGCGGCTGAGGCCCACCGCGGCACCCCCGTCCCTTCTGTCGCTTCCCGGCGCCTATGGGGCCGTTGACCGTTTTCGGCCGCGACGCACAGTCATCCGGGCATCACCGCAGGTGAGTTGCGGTGAAACTTCGCAGGCGGTGGCGAGATTTTACGTACGAGGATTTGAACTGATCACAAGAAGGTCACTAGGTTTAGCCATCGAACCTTCGCTCGGGTGATCGCTCAGAGGGAGTGACGGCGGAGGCTCACCGCCCGCCAGGTGTGCTCTCCGGCAGGCGGCTGATGGCAGAAGGAGACCGCCCACGTGGCGTCCCACCGTCGACCCAAGCAGCCGAGCCGCGCACGTGTCACCGTGCTGACCACCGCAGCGGCAGCCGCCGTCGTCCTCGGCGGCAACTCCGCCCAGGCCGCGCCCGCCAAGCCCAGCAAGGGCGAGGTGAAGGAGAAGGTCGACAAGCTCCACGAGCAGGCGGAGCAGGCCACCGAGAAGTACAACGGGGCCAAGGAGAAGCAGGAGAAGCTCGAGAAGGAGATCGACGCTCTCCAGGACAACGTGGCCCGCGGCCAGGACGACCTCAACGAGCTCCGCGACGCGATCGGCATGGCCGCCGCGGCGCAGTACCGCAGCGGCACCATCGACTCCTCGATGCAGCTCTTCCTCTCCGCCGACCCGGACGACTACCTCGACAAGGCGTCCACCCTCGACCAGCTGAGCAACCAGCAGGTGGAGGCCCTGGCCGAGATCCAGGACAAGCAGCGCGAGCTCACCCAGCAGCGCCAGGAGGCCGCCACCAAGCTGGACGACCTCGCCGAGACGCGCGAGGAGCTGGGCAAGAAGCGCAAGGAGGTCCAGGCCAAGCTGGCCGAGGCCCAGAAGCTGCTCAACTCCCTCACCGCCGCCGAGCGGGCCAAGATGGTCCAGGAGGAGGCCGCGGACGCCGCGAAGTCGGCCGGCCTCACCGGAGGAAAGGCCGCCTCGGGTCGCGCCTCGGCCGCCTTCGCCGCCGCGCAGACCAAGATCGGCTCGCAGTACGTCTACGGCGCCACCGGTCCGACCACCTTCGACTGCTCCGGCCTCACCTCGTGGGCCTACGGCCAGGCCGGCGTCGGCCTGCCGCGCACCTCCCAGGCGCAGGCGAGCTACGGCACCCGCCTGTCGATGGACCAGCTCCAGGTCGGCGACCTGGTGATCTTCTACAGCGACCTGCACCACGTCGGCCTTTACGCCGGCAACGGCCAGGTGCTCCACGCGCCGCGCACCGGCACCGTCGTGCGCTACGAGTCGATCAACAACATGCCGTTCCAGTTCGGCGTGCGGGTCTGATCCCCGCCCACCGTCCGAAACCCCCTCGCCGTCACCCGCTCGGATGAAACCGGGCGACTCGTGTCGACCGTGCGCCCCGCCAATGACCTGCGTCAGAGGCGGGGCGCGGGCATGTTCGGACCCCACGGTCTTTGAAGGGGACCCGGCGACGGGGCTAGTGTCTGGCGCGTTTCCCCCGACACCGTGGGAATCGGTCCCGTCACAGCCGGTGACGGTCCGTCAGCCGTGAGGCCCGCGCTCCGCCGGCCTCGAAGGGAGTGCGGTCCTCCGTGGGTTGTCACCGCCGCCTCGCACCGCGCCGCTCCGCCTCCGCGGGCCGCGCCTCCTCGGCGCCCGGCGCCGCCCAACTCACCGCCGCCGTCCTCTCGGTCGCCGCCGCCTTCGGGGTCGCCCCCCAGGCCGCCGCCGCTCCCGGCACGCCGGACGGGCCCCAGGGCGCCCGCTCCGAGCTGGACCGGCTGTACACCGAGGCCGAACAGGCCACCGAGGCCTTCAACCACGCGGACGAGCGCGCCGAGCGGCTGCGCGGGGAGGTCGACCAGGCCCAGGACCGGATGGCCCGGCAGCAGGAGAGGGTCAACGAACTGCGCGAGCAGCTGGGTTCGCTGGCCGGCGCCGAGTACCGCTCCGGCGGCATGGACCCCTCGCTGGCCCTGCTGTTCTCCTCCGACCCCGACGACTACCTCGACAAGGCCGCGGTGCTCGACCGGATCGGCTCCCGCCAGGCCGGCAAGCTCACCCGGCTGCGCGGTGCGCTGCGCGAACTCGGCCAGCAGCGCGCGGAGGCCGTCGCGGACCTCGCCGAACTCGAGCGGGTGCGCAAGGACGTGACCGCCCAGAAACGGGTGGTGGAGGGGAAGCTGAGACGGGCCCGGCAGCTGCTCCAGACGCTGCCCGAGGACGAACGCGCCGCCTGGGACCGGGCCGCCCGCTCCGGGCGCGACCTGCCGCCGCTCGGCGAGGACACGACGGTCTCCGGGCGTGCCGCGGCGGCGCTGGCGGCGGCGCGCGCCGCGCTGGGGCGGCCCTACGTCTGGGGCGCGAACGGACCGACCGCCTTCGACTGCAGCGGACTCACCCAGTGGGCCTGGGGCCGGGCCGGAGTCTCCCTGCCGCGGACCTCGCAGGCGCAGCGGACGGCGGGACAGCAGGTGCCGCTCTCGCAGGCGCGGCCGGGGGACCTGGTGACGTACCGGTCCGACGCCAGCCATGTCGCCCTCTACGCGGGCAACGGCCAGGTCATCCACGCCCCGCGCCCGGGCGCCGCGGTCCGCTACGACCCGGTCGGCATGCTGCCCATCGCCTCCGTCACCCGCCCCTGACCGCGGGGCCGCCCCTGTACCGGCGGGCCGGCCCCGATCGCCTGGGCGAGGGGGCGGGTCGTGAGGCCGGGGCGGGAGGCCGCCTACGATCGGGCGGGTGAAGAGGAACCGGGCGCTCGCCGCCGCCGTCGCGCTCGGGGCGCTGCTCGCGGCGTGCGCCGCCGCCCCGCCCGACGCGCAGGCCCTGCTCGACCGCCGGGCGCGGGCCCTGCTCGACGGGGACCGCGCCGCCTTCACGGCCACCGGCGCCCCCGCCCTGTGGAAGCCCCAGCACGCCCTCCCGCTCGCCGCCTGGCGCTACCGGGTGACCGGGCGGCAGGGGGAGGACGGCGCCACCGTCAAGGCCGAACTGCGCTACCGGCTGGAGCGGGACGCCCGGGCCGCCACCGCGCGCCGCGTCCTCACCCTCGCGCGGGACGCGGACGGCTCCTGGCGGGTCACCGCGGACCGGCCCGCCCCCGGGGAGCCCGAACAGCTCTGGGACCAGGGCGCCGCCCTGCGCACCGCCGTCACCGCGCGCACCCTGGTGGTCGCCTCCGGCCCGGCCGACCCCGGCGCTTGGACCGGACCCGGGGACGCCGCCGCACGCGCCGTGCGGGCCGCCTGGGACACCGGGGTGCGGCCCGTGATCGTCGTCCCGGACTCCACCGACGCGATGGCCCGCCTGCTCGGCGCGCCCACCGGGACCTACCGCGACACCGCCGCCGTCACCACCCCGGGCGAGGCGCCGCGGGTCGTGGTCAACCCCGAGGCGTGGCAGGCGCTCGGCGAGGAGGCGCGGCAGGTGGTCCTCACCCACGAGACCGCGCACGTCGCGCTGCGCGCCCGTACCACCCCACGCACCCCGATGTGGCTCTCGGAGGGCTGCGCCGACTGGACCGCCTACCGGACCTCCCGGCAGGACCCCGCCCGCACCGCGCCCGCCCTCGCCCGGGCGGTCCGCGACGGCGACGTCCCGCGACGGCTGCCCGCCGACGGCGACTTCGCCTTCGGCGGCGACGCGGGGACGGTCGGCCGGGCCTACGAGGGCGCCTGGCTGGCCTGCCGCCTGGTCGCCGACCGCTGGGGCGACGAGGCCGTCCGCGACCTCTACGAGGCCGCCGGGACCGACGGCGAGGAGGCCGCCCTCCGCCGCGTCCTGGACGTCGACCGCGACGGCTTCACCGCCCTCTGGCGGGACGCGCTGCGCCGCGACCTGGGCGGCTGAGCGCACCGGGGCCCGGACGGCGGCCAGGCGCGCGGTGGCGGTCCCGCCGTGGCCGCACCGCGCCCCGTCCCGGCCGCACCGCGGTCAGAGCAGGTCGCGGAGGCGGTCGGCGAGGAGGTCCCAGCGCCACCGCTCCTCGACCCAGGCGCGGCCCCGCTCACCCATCCGGCGGCGCAGCTCCGCGTCACCGAGCAGCGTGACGATGCGTTCCGCGGCGTCCCCGGGCGAGCCGCCGGGGACCACCCAGCCGGTCTCCCCGTCGAGGACCGCGTCCGGCGCGCCGCCGGAGTCGCCGGCCACCACCGGGAGGCCCGTCGCGGACGCCTCCAGGTAGACGATGCCCAGGCCCTCGACGTCGAGCCCGCCCCGCCGGGTCCGGCACGGCATGGCGAACACGTCGCCCGCCCCGTAGTGGGCCGGCAGCTCCGACCACGGCACGGAGCCGGTGAAGACCACCGAGCGCTCCACCCCGGTCTCCCGGGCGAGCCCCCGCAGGTCCTTCTCGTACGGGCCGCCGCCGACCACCAGCAGCACCGCGTCCGGCTCGGCGGCCAGGATGCGCGGCATCGCCCGGATCAGCGTGTCCTGCCCCTTGCGCGGCACCAGCCGCGACACGCAGACCACCACCGGCCGGTCGGTGAGCCCCAGCCGGGCGCGCACCCTGTCGCCGCCGGAGCTCGGGTGGAAGGTCTTCTCGTCGACGCCCGGCGGCAGCTGGACCATCCGGGCGGCGGCCTCGGGCGTGAGCGCGTCGGCGATCCGCGAGCGCGTGTACTCGCCCAGGTAGGTGATGACGTCGGTGGACTCGCCGATCCGCCGCAGCAGCTGCCGGGCCGCGGGCAGCTGCGCCCAGCCCGCCTCGTGGCCGTGGGTGGTGGCGACCAGCCGGGTGGCGCCCGCCTTCCGCAGGGCGGGGGCCATCAGACCCAGCGGGGCGGCGGCGCCGAACCACACCGAGGTGCAGCCGTGTTCGCGCAGCAGGCCGACGGCCCTGCGGGTGGCGCCGGGCGTGGGCAGCAGCATCGTGGTGCGGTCCCGCACCACCCGGAACGGCTGCTCCGCGTCGAAGGCGGCGGTCGCCTGGACGCCCTCCCGGCTGCGCTTCCAGGTCGACGCATACACCACGAACCGCTCCGGATCGAGGCGCAGCGCGATGTTGTGCAGGAACGCCTGGATGCCGCCGGGGCGCGGCGGGAAGTCATTGGTCACGATCAGCGTCTTGTGCATCGCGGACGACCCTATCCAACGGGCGCATGGGGAATCATGGCCGCATGCAGACCAAGGGCCCCACGCACCCCCCGTCCGCCACCGTCCCCGCCGCCGGCCCGGCGGCCCGCCCGGCGGCCGCCCTGTGGGCACTGTGGCTCGCCTCCAGGGCGGTGCTGCTCCTGTTGGTCTTCAAGGTGTGGGTGATGCCCGGTCCGGACGTCACCTCCGACGTCCACGTGACGTACCAGAACTGGTACCGGGTGCTGGGTGAGGGAACGTTCCCCCAGACGGACATCACCTGGCAGTACCCGCCGGCCGCCGCGCTGGCGATCCTCTCCCCGGCCGTGCTGCCCTGGCTGGAGTACGCGCAGGCGTTCTTCGTCCTCGCCTTCCTGGCCGACGCGGTCGGCTTCGCGCTGCTGCTGCGGGCCGGGCGGGGGAGCGGACGCTCCCGGCACGGCGCCTGGGTGTGGACGGCCGGCGTGCCGCTGCTCGGCCCCACGGTGTACGCCCGCTACGACGTGATGGTCACCGTCGTCGCCGTCGGCGGCCTGCTCGCCCTGGCACGCCGGCCCCGGCTGGCGGGGGCGCTGATCGGGTTCGGCGCGATGCTCAAGGTGTGGCCCGCGCTGCTGCTGGCCGGTGTGGTCCGCAGGACCACCTGGGTGTGGACGGTGGTCACCGCGGCCGTGGTGGCGGCCGGGTTCGCGCTGGCGATGCCCGGGGCCTTCGCCTTCCTCACCTTCCAGCGCGACCGCGGCACCGAGGTCGAGTCGCTGGGCGCGCTGGTCCTGCACGTCGCCCGGCAGTACGGGTGGCAGGGGCAGGTCCTGCTCAACTACGGCTCCATGGAGTTCATCGGCCCGCACGTGGAGACGGTGAGCCGCGGGGCCATGCTGCTCACCGTGGCCGTCTTCGGCTGGCTGCTGTTCTGGCGCTGGCGGGGCCGGCCCGGGGCGCTGAAGGCGTCCTCGGAACGGATCGTGTGGGGGCCGGCGGTCCCGGCGCTGGCCGGGCTGGTGGCGGTCCTGATGTTCACCGTCACCAGCCGGGTGATCAGCCCCCAGTACCTGGTGTGGCTGGTGGGCGTCGCCGCGGTGTGCGTGACCTTCCGCGGCAGCGGGGTGGGGCCGGCCGCCTGGGTGCTGGTCGCGGCGAGCGGGGTGACGCTGGTGGAGTTCCCGCTCTACTTCGGCGACGTCGTCGGCAGCACGCCGCTCGGGCTCGTGCTGCTGTTCCTGCGCAACGGGCTGCTGGTCGCCGCGACCCTGATGGCCGCCGACCGCCTGTGGGAGGTCACGGTGGGCGGCGCGGACACCCCCGAACGGGAGACCGAGGGGCCCGCCGGCGAGGCGGAGCCCCCGCGGGAGTCCGTGCGGACCGGCTGAGCCCGCCCGTCAGGACGCGGGCACCCGCAGCGCCGCCAGGACCGGGAGGTGGTCGGTGGCGGCGCGGAGGTCGGACGGGGCGAGGCCGGGCAGGTCCGTGGGGACGCCGCAGCCGAGGACCTCGACGCCCGGGGTGGTGAAGAGGGCGTCGATGCGCTGGACCGGGTCGTGCGCGGGGGAGGTGAACTCGCCGCCCCACGGGGCCGCCGGACGGCAGTCCCGCAGCTCGGCCGCGACCCGGCGGAAGGTACGGCCGCCGGGCCGCTCGTTGAGGTCGCCGCCCGCCAGGACGTGCGGGACCCCCAGCGAGCGGACCCGCTCCAGCAGCATGCCCCCCTGCTCGTACCGCTCGGCGGACGCCAGGGAGAGGTGGCAGCTGAGGACGCCGAGCCGGGCGGCGGGCCCGAACCGCACCACCGCCGTCGCGAACCCCCGCCGGTGCAGGCCCGGCGTCACCGGCAGCAGGACGTCCACGGTGCGTTCGACCGCCGTCCGCAGGGAGCACAGCAGGGCCGGCCCGGCGGCGGGGGCGCCGCCGGAGAGGACCACCAGGCCCGACTCGCGGGCCAGCCGCGCCAGCCGCCCGCGCCAGCCCGTGAACCGGGGGGCCTCCTGCACCAGCACGAGGTCCGGTGCGCAGGCCCGGATCACCCGGGCCAGCGCCGCCGTGTCGTCGCGCATCGACCGCACGTTGTAGGACAGCGCCCGGACCACGGCCGACCCGTCGGCCTCGGTCCGGGACGCCGGGAGCGGAGCGGGCGCGTCGGCCGTCACCGTGCGCGGACCTACATCGGGGCCGCGGGCTGCCGGGCCAGGTCGGCCGCGCCCACCAGGCCCGCCTTGCCGCCCAGCGTCGCCGCGTTCACCTCGGCGACCGGACGCCAGGTGCCGCCGACCAGCCAGCGCCGGTAGGACTTGCGGACCGGCTCCATGAGCAGCTCGCCCTCGTCGGAGAGGCCGCCGCCGATGATGAAGGCCTCCGGGTCGAAGAGGGAGGCCAGGTCGGCCAGGCCCGCGCCGACCCAGCGGGCCAGCTCCCGGTAGGAGTCCACCGAGACCCGGTCGCCCTGACGGGCGGCGGTGGAGATGTGCTTGCCCTCGATGCCCTCGGGCGTGCCGTCGCCCAGGGCGAGCAGCAGTTCGGCGTTGCCCGGGGTGGCCAAGGCGCGCTGCTTCGCGTAGCGGACCAGGGCGCGCCCGGAGGCGTACTGCTCCCAGCAGCCCTGCTTGCCGCAGCCGCACTGCAGGCCGTCCGGCACCATCCGCATGTGGCCGAACTCGGCGGCCACGCCGAAGTGACCGCGGCGCAGCTTGTCGCCGATGATGATGCCGCCGCCCAGGCCGGTGCCCAGGGTGATGCAGATGACGTTGTGGTTGTCCCGGCCGGCACCGAACCGGTACTCGCCCCAGGCCGCCGCGTTCGCGTCGTTCTCGACGACGACGGGGAGGTCCACGCGGGCCTCCACCTTCGCCTTGAGCGGCTCCTGACGCCAGTCGATGTTGGGCGCGAAATAGACCGTGGCCCGCTGCCGGTCGACGTAGCCGGCGGCGCCGATGCCCACGCCGACGATCTGATGGCCGGCCCGGGCGCCGTCCACCGCGGACGCGATGGCGTCGACGATGGCCTCGGCCGTGTCGGGGGTCGGCACCTTGAAGGTCGAGAGGATGTTGCCATCCTCGTCGACGACTCCCGCCGCGATCTTGGTGCCGCCGATGTCGACGCCGATGGTGAGTCCCATGTGTCCCTCGGTAAATGGTCGTGCCCGCTGGGGCTTACCGTACCGGAGGGCGATCAGTCCACGTCGATCCGCTGCCCTCCGGCGGGCCCGCCGTCCTCGCCGTCGTCCTCGGGACGGTCGGCGGAAGGGGCCCGGGAGGAACCGCCGGGACGCCCGGCGGGAGGCTCCTCACCTGCGGTCCAGCGGCGTTCCTGGGACTGCACGGCGCTGCGGTAGGCCGCCAGCAGCTCGGAGCCGGCCGCGGACAGATGACGGAAGACGTCCGGGTTGCGCTCGACCACCGGTTCCACCGCGGCCCTGGCCTGCCGCACGACCTGCTCGGCGGCGCCCAGCAGCTGCGCCTGCCCCTGGAAGGAGGCCAGCCGGTCGGCGACCGCGGAGGCCAGCTTGCGCAGCTCCTCGGCGGCCGACCCCGTCGCCTCACCGGCGCCCCGGCGCTCGCGGTGGCGTTCCTGCTCGGCCCGCAGGTCCTCGGCGCAGGCGTCGGCCCAGGCGTCGGAGTCGCCGGTGCGTCCCTCTGGCTTCTCGCTCATCCCGGACCCTTCTCCCGTTCCTCGTCGTGCCCCGCTCGACGGGGCTCGGACACCTTCGACGGTACCGCCAACGCCCCCGCGCCGTTCAGCGCTCGGCGGAAGGGCGGGGCCACACCGCGGGGTCCGGGACGAACCGCACGGCGAGCACGCCCTCGCGCAGCGCCGCCCCGGTCACCGCGCAGCGGCGCAGCGCCGGGGGCAGGGCGAGGGCCCGGCGGAAGCGGCCCGCGGCGAGCAGCAGCTCGTCGCCCCGGCGGACCAGCTCCAGCTCCTCGCGGACCGCGCCGGGCAGCGGGATCCGCCAGACCAGGGAGCCGTCCTCGGCGGTCCGGTCCTCCACCGGCCGCTCGACGGCCCAGGACCCGGCCGCCCGGGCCCCGGGAGACGTCGCGGTGGCGTCGGCGCCCGGCACGCCGAGGGCGGTCAGGTCGTCGGCGCCGCGCGGCTCACGGCCCAGGTGCGGGACGGGGTGGACGGGCAGGCCCGCCGCGGCCCACTCGTCGAGGGCCTTGCGCTGCTGGGCGGCGAGCGTGGTCAGCCAGGTGTCGGAGCTCGCGTCGGGCACCACCCGGGTGGCCAGCAGCGCCCCGGGGCGCAGGCCGTGCAGGGCGAGACCGAGCACCGCGGCGCGCACCGCCTCCAGGGCGGACGGTCCGGGCTCGGCGGTCAGCCGCACCTCGGCCCGCCCCAGCAGGTCCTCGACCTCGGCGAGCTGTTCCTCCCAGCGGGCGGCGGACTCGTACAGGCGCTCCGAGGGCATCGGCACCCCGGCCAGCCGGCCCAGCAGCGGCCGCAGCGCACGGGCCGCCTGCCGTTCCTGCGGGAGCAGCCGGCGCAGGTAGCGGCGCAGCTCGCCGGGCAGCGCGAGCAGGGCCAGCGCCTCGGGGGCGGCGGGGAGGTCGGCGACCAGCAGGTCGTGGGCGCCGGAGCGCGCCGCCTCGCGCAGGGCCGCCAGGACGGCGAGCTCGCGGGCGCCGGGCAGCGGGGTGATCTCGTCGCGTTCCAGCGGGCGCGCGCCGAGCAGGTCGAAGGCGGCCCCGGCCTGCCCCTGGAGGGCGTCGAGCACGTCGCGGAACCCCTCGGCGGGGTCGGTCCGGCGCACGGCGAGGCCGGGCACGTCGCCGGGAACGAGCCCTGCGGGCAGGGCGTCGTCGCAGGTCAGCAGGAGGGTGCGGGCGCCCTCGCGGGCGGCGCGCAGGGCGGTGGCGGCGGCCATGGTGGTCCGGCCGGATCCGCCGGGGCCGGTGATCAGCAGGGTCCGCATGAGCGGGGGAGGCCCGGGTCCTAGGCCGCCTTCGACTCGACGCGCTTCTTCAGGCCGGCCAGCGCCCGGTCGATGATGACCTTCTCGGCCTTGCGCTTGATCATGCCCAGCATGGGGATCTTGACGTCCACGGTGAGGGTGTAGGTGACCTCGGTGGAGCCGTCGCCCAGGTCGCGCAGGGCGTAGGTGCCGTCGAGGGAGCGCAGCATCTGCGACTTCACCAGCGTCCAGGACACCTCGTCGGCGCCCTTCCAGGTGTAGGCCAGGGTCTGGTCGTCCTTGATCGCGCCGGCGTCCATCACCAGCCTGACCTGCTCCGCGCGGCCCTGGCCGTCCGTCGCGACGACCTCGGCCTCCTTCACCTCACCGGTCCACTCGGGGTAGCGGGCGAAGTCGGCGATCACCTCCATCACAGCGGCCGGTGCGGCCCCGATCGTGATGTTCGAGCTGGTGTGTTCCGCCATCGCCGTAGCTCCTCCAGATCCGGGCCGGGCAGGTCTGCGGTTGCAGGCTACCGCGCGCGGACGGACGTGCCGGAGCCGCGTCGGGGCGGCCGGCTCAGAACTCCAGGGCCCAGGGCCGGCCGGTGCTCGCGAAGTGGCCGACGTTCACGCACTCGGTGGACCCGACGCGCATCCGCTGCCGCAGCGGCTGGTGGACGTGGCCGAAGAGCGAGTAGCGGGGCCGTGTGCGGCGGATCACGTCCAGCAGGGCACGGCTGCCGCGCTCGAAGCGGCGCGCCACCGTGTCGTAGACCAGGTCGGGGACCTCCGGCGGGATGTGCGTGCACAGCACGTCCACCTCGCCGAGCGCGGCCAGCTTGGCCTCGTACTCCTCGTCGTCGATCTCGAAGGGCGTGCGCATCGGGGTGCGCAGGCCGCCTCCGACGAAGCCGAAGGTCCAGCCGCCGATCTCCACCCGCTGCCCGTCCAGGACGGTGGTGCCCTCCCGGGCGTACTCGGGCCACAGCCGGGGGACGTCGACGTTGCCGTAGGTGGCGTACGTCGGGGTGGGCATGGCCGCGAACATCTCGGCGTACTGGCGGCGGACCGCCCGCTCGATCAGCACCGACCGGTCCTCGTCCTTGGTCGCCCACAGCGCCGCCTGGAACTCCCGCGCCTCCTCGAAGCGGCGGGCGGTGCGCAGCGCGACGATGCGATCGGCGTTCTCGCGGCCGAACAGGTCGCCGAAGATGCCGCGGGAGTGGTCGGCGTAGTCCAGGAACAGGATCAGGTCGCCGAGGCAGACCAGCGCGTCCGCGCCGTCCTTCGCCCTCGCCAGGTCACGGGTGTTGCCGTGCACGTCGCTCACCACGTGCACGCGGGTGCTGCGGGTGCCGGGGCGTCCGACCCGGTCACCGAGGGGTGTCGCTGCCATGCCGACGAAGCCTAGGCGTGTGGTGCAACCGTGAACAGAGGCGGTCGGACCTGCGGTTACTCTGGCACCTCAAGAATGGCGTGGACTACTGTGCGCAATGGAACACCAGTCGTGTGACGCGGCGAACATCGGAGCCGGACGCTCTTTCGGAGCGAACATACCCAGGAGTAACGTCCGGACAGTCCCGTAGTGCCAGGTCCAGGGGCGGACCATGTCCGAACCCTTCCCGGCACGCGCCCCCAGCCATGGACCGCACCGTCGCACTCACACAACGTCGTGGCGTCGGCGCCAATGAGGAGCAGCAGTCTTGCGCGAGTTCAGCCTTCCGGCTCTCTACGAAGTCCCCGCGGACGGCAACCTGACCGATCTGGTCCGCAGAAACGCCGCGCAGCACCCGGACACCGCGGTGATCGCCCGCAAGGACGACGCCGGCGCCTGGCAGGACGTCACGGCCAAGAGGTTCCTCGACGAGGTGCACACCGCGGCCAAGGGCCTCATCGGCGCGGGCGTGCAGCCCGGCGACCGGGTGGCGCTGATCTCCCGCACCCGCTACGAGTGGACGCTGCTGGACTTCGCGATCTGGAGCGCGGGCGCGGTCACCGTGCCGGTCTACGAGACCAGCTCCCCCGAGCAGATCCAGTGGATCCTCGGCGACTCCGGCGCGACCGCCGTGGTCGTGGAGACGCCGCTGCACGCGGCCGCCGTGGAGCAGGTCCGCGGGGCCCTGCCGGAGCTCAAGCACGTCTGGCAGCTCGACGACGGCGCCGTCGAGGAGCTCGGCCGGCTCGGCCAGGACGTCTCCGAGGACACCCTCGAGGAGCGCGGCCGCTTCGCCAAGGCCGACGACCCGGCCACCATCGTCTACACCTCCGGCACCACCGGCCGCCCCAAGGGCTGCGTGCTCACCCACCGCAACTGGTTCGCGGAGGCCGGCAACGCCGTCGAGCGCCTCGGCCCGCTGTTCGACACCGGCCGCTGCTCGGTGCTGCTGTTCCTCCCGCTCGCCCACGTCTTCGGCCGCCTGGTCGAGATCGCGGCGATGCTCGCGCCGATCCGCCTGGGCCTGGTCCCGGACATCAAGAACCTCACCGACGAGCTGGCCTCGTTCCGCCCGACGCTGATACTCGGCGTCCCGCGGGTCTTCGAGAAGGTCTACAACTCGGCCCGCGCCAAGGCACAGGCCGACGGCAAGGGCAAGATCTTCGACAAGGCCGCCGCCACGGCCATCGCCTACAGCCGCGCCCTGGACGACCCGTCGGGCCCGTCCTTCGGCCTGCGCGTCAAGTACAAGGTCTTCGACAAACTCGTCTACTCCAAGCTGCGCGCCGTCCTCGGCGGCCGCGGCGAGTACGCGGTCTCCGGCGGCGCGCCGCTGGGCGAGCGGCTCGGCCACTTCTTCCGCGGCATCGGCTTCACCATCCTCGAGGGCTACGGCCTCACCGAGTCCGCCGCGGCGACCGCCTTCAACCCGTGGGACAAGCAGAAGATCGGCACGGTCGGCCAGCCGCTGCCGGGGTCGGTCGTCCGCATCGCCGACGACGGCGAGGTGCTGCTGCACGGCGAGCACATCTTCTCCGGCTACTGGAACAACGAGGCCGCCACCGCGGATGCGCTGGAGGACGGCTGGTTCCACACCGGCGACCTCGGCACCCTCGACGAGGACGGCTACCTGCGGATCACCGGCCGCAAGAAGGAGATCATCGTCACGGCCGGCGGCAAGAACGTCGCCCCCGCGGTGATCGAGGACCGCATCCGGGCCAACGCCCTGGTCGCCGAGTGCATGGTCGTCGGCGACGGCCGGCCGTTCGTCGCCGCGCTGGTCACGCTGGACGAGGAGTTCCTCGGCCGCTGGTGCGCGGAGCACGGCAAGCCGGAGGGGACCACCCCGGCCGAGCTGCGCGACGACGCGGACCTGCTCGCGGTGATCCAGTCGGCGGTCGACGACGGGAACGCGGCGGTCTCCAAGGCGGAGTCGGTGCGGAAGTTCCGCGTCCTGCCGGGCCAGTTCTCCGAGGAGTCGGGGCACCTCACGCCGTCCCTCAAGCTGAAGCGGAACGTCGTCGCGAAGGACTTCGCCGACGAGATCGAGGCCCTCTACCAGCGCTGACCGCAGGGGCGCGTGAGCGCATGAGGGCATGAGCGCAGGGAAAAGGGGCCCGGACCGTCATGGTCCGGGCCCCTTTCCCGTCGTTTCTCCCGCCGCCCGCAGGGGCGCGGAGGTGTCCCGGGAGGATGCCGGGGGTCAGACGACGGCGCCGCGGCCGGGGTCGTCGTCGTCGGCGTCGGGGTCCATGCGCAGGACCAGGGCGGCCGCGCCGCCGAGGAACCCGCCGACGCACACCGTCGTGAGCCACCACGACATGTGCCACCCCAGCAGCACCGCCAGCAGCAGCAACACCGGCCCGCCGATCACCCCGAGCCAGGCGAACTTGGCCGTCGCGTCCGCCTCCGGCAGCGGCGGCGGCTCCGGCGGGACGAAGTGGTCCTCGTCCGCCGGCTCCGTGAGCTCGAAGTCCCGCGGACCGGCCGGCGGCGCCGTCGCCGTGGCCCCGGCGCCCACACCAGGCGCGAACGTCACGGACCCGCCCAGCGGCCGCGCCTCGGGGTCCGGCTCCGGCTCGGTGGCCGCGTCGCCCTCCGCACCGGCGGGTGCGACGGCGAGCTCCGCGTCACCCCCGGTTCCGGTCCCGTCGGCATCGGGCTCCGGCAGCGCCAGGTCCTGCACGGGGCGGTACGGTCTCACCCCCGGGGGGTCCGGCGGCTCCTCGCCGTAGGAGGCGACGATCGCCTCCCACGCGGCCTTCTCGTCGAAGGCGGGAAGGTCGGGGTCCTGCTCCTGGTCCGGGTCCCGCCCGGTGCCGTCCTCAGCCAACGGGGGCCGTCCCTTCCCGGTCGCCCGGATCGCCGGGCCCCTCGCCCCGCGCCCCGGAAGTCAGCCGCTCCACGAACGCCGCGCTCTCCTCGAAGATCCGCTCGGCGTCGTTGTCCAGCGTGGCCACGTGGTAGCTGTCCTCCAGCACGATCTCCGTGGTGTCCACCGAGGAGACCCGCGCGAGGATGCGCGCCGAGTCCGCGGGGGAGACCACGTGGTCGACCGTGCTGTGCAGCAGCAGGAGCGGCTGCGTCACCTGAGGCAGCTCGCCGTCCAGCATCCGCAGGAACACCGCCAGCGAGTACGCGGCGTGCAGCGGCACCTTCGTGTAGCCGGTCTCCAGCACGCCCTGCTTCTTGATGTCGCTGGTCAGCCCCTTGGTGGTGGGCACCAGGTGCCGCACCACCGGCAGTACCCGGGCGGCCGCCCCGTGGATCTTGTTCAGCGGGTTGACCAGCACCAGACCGCTGATCGCGTCGCCGTGCTTCGCGGCCAGCCGCAGGGTCAGCGCGCCGCCCATCGACAGGCCGAAGACGAAGACCTTCTCGCACCGCGCGGTCAGCTCCCGCAGCGCGTGGTCGACCTCCGCGTACCAGTCCTGCCAGCCGGTGACCTGCATGTCCTCCCACCGCGTGCCGTGTCCCGGCAGCAGCGGCAGGGACACCGTCAGGCCGCGCCCGGCGAGGTACTCCGCCCAGGGACGCATCGACTGCGGCGAACCGGTGAAGCCGTGACAGAGCAGGACGCCGATCTCCCCGCCGTCGTGGCGGAACGGCTCGGCTCCGGGAAGGACCGGCACTTCGGTCTCCTCGTGACTGAGTCGTGCCGCCGGGTAGCGGGTACCCGCACGGCACGGGGATTGAAGTGGGTACTTCACCGTACGCGACCGTGCCTGCACCGGCCAGGGGCGTCGAGCGTTTGCCGCGGCCTCGGGATAAGGTTCGGACCCGATGCACAGGAGGGCAGTCGGGTGATCTACGAAATAATGAAGGCGATCATCGGGGCACCGGTGAAAGTCGCGTTCAGGCCTTGGGTCGAGGGCCTGGAGAACGTCCCGGCCGAGGGGCCCGCGATCCTCGCGAGCAACCACCTGTCCTTCTCGGACTCCATCTTCCTGCCCGTGATGCTCGACCGGAAGGTCACCTTCATCGCCAAGGCGGAGTACTTCACCACCCCCGGCGTCAAGGGCCGCCTCACGGCCGCCTTCATGAAGGGCGTCGGCCAGCTCCCGGTGGACCGCGAGGGCGGCCGCGGCGCCGGCGAGGCCGCGATCCGCAGCGGCATCAAGGTGATCGAGAACGGCGGCCTCTTCGGCATCTACCCCGAAGGCACCCGCTCGCCCGACGGCCGGCTCTACCGCGGCAAGCCCGGCGGCCTGGCCCGGGTGGCGCTGGCCACCGGCGCCCCCGTCATCCCGGTCGCGATGATCGACACCGAGAAGATCCAGCCGCCCGGCCGGGCGATGCCCAAGCTGATGCGCCCGGGCATCCGGATCGGCAAGCCGCTGGACTTCAGCCGCTACCAGGGCATGGACAACGACCGCTTCGTGCTGCGCGCGGTGACCGACGAGGTCATGTACGAGCTGATGAAGCTGTCCGGCCAGGAGTACGTCGACATGTACGCCACCGCCGCCAAGCGGCAGCTGGCGGAGGCCGCCAAGGCCGCGAAGGCGGCCGAGCGCGCGGAGGCGACCGCCGGTTCCACCAAGGCGGCGGACGGCAGCTGACTCGTACCCGGCGCCGCCCGCGCCGGGAGCGGGAGAGACCGGTCACGGCCGGGCCGACGCAAGGGAGACCGGCCGAGCACGGACAACCGGCACCGGAGGACCGGACCGGATGCGCAGCGCCTGCCGCGGGCCGGTTGTCCACGAGGGGACCGGCCGAGGACGGCCGGCACGGAGGCGAGCCGGGCGAGGACGGGCCGCACGGAGGGGACCGGCCGAGGACGGCCGGACGGAGAGACCGGCCGAGGTGCAGGCCGGTGGTGCAGGGGAGACCGGCCAGGGACTGGCCGGTCGTACGGGGGAGCCGGGCGGAGACGCGCCGGTCGTACGGGGGAGACGACGTGACGGGGGAATCCCGCGGCAGGATGTCGGTCGAGCAGCCGCTCTGGCAGGCGCTGACCGCCTACCGGGTGCTGACGATGCTGTACGCCGTCGGCCTGTTCGCCGCCGCCTACCACCAGTTCGTCCGGCCGGGCCTGGCCGTCGGCTACTACGTGGTGCTGGCGGGGTGGACCCTGGCCACCGTGCGCAAGGTCTCCGACGCCCGCAGCTGCACCCGCGCCTTCCTGGGCGTCGACCTGACGATCGCCGTCGTCGGCATCCTGCTCACCCCGCTCGCCGACTCCGCCGCCCGCATCCACGCCGGCGGGCCCACCCTGCCGTCGATATGGACCGCCGGATCGGTGCTCGCCTTCGCGGTCAAGGGCGGCTGGCGGTGGGCGGCCTTCGCCTCCACCCTGGTGGCCGCCGCCAACCTGGTGGAACGTGGCGCGCCCACCCGCGACACCCTGCACAACGTCGTCCTGGTCTGGGTCGCCGCCATCGCCATCGGCTACGTCGTCGAGGTGGCCCGCGCCTCCGAGCGGACCCTGGCCCGCGCCCTGGAGATCGAGGCCGCCACCCGCGAGCGGGAGCGGCTGGCCCGCGACATCCACGACGGCGTGCTCCAGGTGCTCGCCATGATCCGCAGGCGGGCGGCCGACGGCGTCACCGGCGGCGGCGCCGACACCGTGGAACTGGTGCGGCTGGCCGGGGAGCAGGAGTCCGCGCTGCGCGCCCTGATCTCCCGCGGACTGCCCGGCCCCCGCGACGCCGCCCCGCGCGCCCTGCCGGGAGGCTCCCGCGGTGCCGCGGACTCGGGCGCGGACCACGGCGAGGAGGACCCGGACACCCCCGTCGACGTGCGCGCCCTGCTGGCCGGGCACGCCACCGGCTCCCGGATCGCCCTCGCCGAGCCCGGCACCCCGGTCGAGCTGCCGGCCGGCGTGGCCCGTGAACTGGCCGCCGCGGTCGGCGCCGCGCTGGACAACGTCCGGGCGCACGCCGGCGAGGAGGCGCGGGCCTGGATCCTGCTGGAGGACGAACCGGACCAGGTGATCGTCACCGTCCGCGACGACGGCCCCGGCATCCCGGCCGGACGGCTGGACGCGGCCGAGCGGGAGGGGAGACTGGGCGTCGCCCAGTCCATCCGCGGCCGGCTGCGCGACCTGGGCGGCACCGCGGAGCTGTTCTCGGTCCCCGGCCAGGGAGCCGAGGTCGAGTTGAGGGTCCCGAAGGCCTGAGGGCCTGCGAACAGGCGAGGAGAGCTGAACCGATGGGGGAGAGCCCGTTGAAGGTGATGGTGGTCGACGACCACCCGATGTGGCGCGACGCGGTCGCCCGGGACCTGGCGGGAGCCGGGCTCGAGGTGGTGGCCACCGCCGGCGACGGCGAGCAGGCGGTGCGGCGGGCCCGCGCGGTGCGGCCCGACGTGCTGGTGCTCGACCTCAACCTGCCGCTCAAGCCCGGTGTGGAGGTCTGCCGCGAACTCGTCGGCGCCGACCCCTCGCTGCGGGTGCTGGTGCTGTCGGCCAGCGGCGAGCACGCCGACGTGCTGGAGGCGGTGAAGTCCGGCGCCACCGGCTACCTGGTGAAGTCCGCGTCCACCGAGGAACTGCTCGACGCGGTCCGCCGCACCGCCGTCGGCGAGGCCGTCTTCACCCCCGGCCTGGCCGGACTGGTGCTCGGCGAGTTCCGGCGACTGGCCGCCGGACCGGCCGAGCCGGCCCCCGCCACGCCCGCTCCCCGGCTCACCGACCGCGAGACCGAGGTGCTGCGCCTGGTCGCCAAGGGGCTGTCGTACAAGCAGATCGCCGAGCGGCTGGTGATCTCCCACCGGACCGTCCAGAACCACGTGCAGAACACCCTCGGCAAGCTCCAGCTCCACAACCGGGTGGAGCTGGTGCGCTACGCCATCGAGACGGGCCTGGACGAGGACTGACCCGGGAGCTGCGTCGGAGCGTGGCCAGGGCCGGCCGGCCCTGGCCGAAAGGGCCCTTGGGCGGCTCGCGATCGCGGCGGAGGGCTCGTAGGGTCGGCTGCATGGAGATCCTCGCGTTCGGAGTCCAGTACGACGAGAAGCCGCTCCTGGAGGCGGCCTTCGCCGAGGCGGTGAGCCCGCTCGGGCACGAACTGCGCTGTCTGGACGTCAATCTCGACGCGGACACCGCCGCCCTGGCCCTCGACCACGAGGTGGTGGTCAGCCCGGTCAACGCGGAGCTGGACCGCGAGGTGCTGGGAGCGCTCGCGGCCGGCGGCACCCGGCTGATCGCCCAGCGCTCCACCGGCTTCAACAACATCGACCTGCCCGCCGCCGAACAGCTGGGCATGACCGTCGCGCGGGTCTCCGCCTACTCGCCGCACGCGGTCGCCGAGCACGCCTGGGCGCTGGCGCTCGCCTGCAGCCGGCACATAGCGCGGGCCGCCCGCCGGACCCGTGACTTCGACTTCCGCATCAGCGGCCTGATGGGCCGCGACCTGCACGGCCGCACCGCCGGAGTGATCGGCACCGGAAAGATCGGCGTGGCCTTCGCCCGGATCGCGCACGGCTTCGGCATGCGCCTGCTGGGCTGGGACGTCCGCGAGAACCCCGAGTGCCTGGACCTCGGCATGACCTACGTGCCGACCGCGGACCTGCTGGCCCGCTCCGACCTGATCACCCTGCACGTGCCGCTCCTCCCCGAGACCCAGCACCTCATCGACGCCGACTCGCTGCGGATCATGAAGGACGACGCGATCCTGGTGAACACCAGCCGCGGCGGCCTGGTGGACACCGCCGCGCTGGTCGCCGAACTGCGGGCGGGCCGCTTCACCGGGGTGGGCCTGGACGTCTACGAGGCGGAGGAGGGCCTGTTCTTCCAGGACAAGTCGCTGGACTTCGTCGACGACGACACCCTGGCCCGCCTGGTCACCTTCCCCAACGTCCTGGTCACCGGCCACCAGGCCTACTACACGTCCGACGCGGTGGGGCAGATCGCGCACACCACCGCGTCGAACGTGGTGGACTACCTGGCCGGCCGCCGCTCGGAGAACGTGCTCGCGCCCCGGCCGTCCGCCTGAGCCACGGCGCCGCCCGCCGAGTCACCGGTGCCGCCCGGCGCGCCCGCCGCGCCGCCCGCCGTGCGCATCACCCCGGCCAGCAGCTCGCGCACCACGTCGATGCCGCGCACGGTGAGCACCGACTCCGGGTGGAACTGCACCCCGGCGAACCCGGGCCCGCGCAGCGCGTGCACCTCGCCGTCCGCGTCCCGGGACACCTCCACGCCGTGCGCGGCGAGCTCGGCGGCGGCCGCGTCGTCGCAGCGGGCGACGAAGCTGTTGTAGAAACCGACCGTCTCCGGCCGCCCGAACAGGTCCAGCGTGGTCTGCGCCCCCTGGTACGGCACCCGCTTGCGGACGATCTCCAGGCCCAGCTCGGCAGCGATCAGCTCGTGGCCCAGGCACACGCCCAGCACCCCGTGCGGACGCTCACGGAGCACCCGGGCGGCCAGGTCACGCAGGAACCGCATCCGCGGGTCGGCGGCGTCCCCCGGGTCGCCCGGGCCGGGGCCCAGGACCACCGGACCCGGATGGGCGAGCACCGTCTCGCGCAGCCCCGGCTCGTCGAAGCGGCGCACGGTCACCGTCAGGCCGAGCGAACGCAGCAGGTGGGCCAGCATCGCGGTGAACGTGTCCTCCGCGTCGACCACCAGCGCGTGGCCCGAAAGCGTCGCGCCACCGTCCTCGGCCCGCTCCCGCATCCGCAGCCAGAACGGCGCCAGCGCCGTGCGCCGGGCGTCCAGCGCGGCCCGCACCCGCGGGTCCTCGCCCAGCCGGGGAGCCGTCCGCTCCTCCCGGGGCCGCCCCGGGCGCACGCCGAGGGCGGCCAGCACCCCGGCCGCCTTGGCGTGCGTCTCGGCCACCTCGCCGGCCGGGTCGGAGCCGCGCACCAGCGTCGCCCCGACGCCCACCCGCAGCGTGCCGTCGGCGGCGACGTCCGCGGTGCGGATCAGGATGGGGGAGTCCAGGGTCTGCGCGCCGCCCGCGTCCCGGCCCAGCAGGGCGAGCGCGCCCGCGTAGTAGCCGCGGCCGTCGGGCTCGTGCCGCTCGATGACCCGGCAGGCGTTCTGCACCGGCGAGCCGGTCACCGTTGCGGCGAACATGGTCTCCCGCAGTACCTCGCGGACGTCCAGCGTGGAGCGGCCGCGCAGCTCGTACTCGGTGTGCGCCAGGTGCGCCATCTCGCGCAGTCTCGGCCCGACCACCACCCCGCCCATGTCGCCGACCGTGCACATCATCTTGAGCTCCTCGTCCACCACCATGGACAGCTCCTCGGTCTCCTTGGCGTCTCCCAGGAACTCCAGCAGGTCCTCCGGGGTGGGCCCGCCGGCCGGGTAGCGGTAGGTCCCGCTGATGGGGTTCATCACCACGGCCTGCCCGGACATCCGCACGTGCACCTCCGGGCTCGCCCCGACCAGCGTGCGGTCCCCGGTGTGGACCACGAACGTCCAGTACACGCCGCGCTCACCCTCCAGCAGCCGCCGGAACAGGGCCAGTGCGTCCACCGCCCCGAAGCCGTCGATCCGGCCCCGGTAGGTGCGACGGATCACGAAGTTGGCGCCCTCGCCGCGTCCGATCTCCTCACGCAGCACGCGCTCCACGGTGCGCGCGTAGGAGGCGTCGTCCTGGTCGAAGCCGCCGTCCTCCACCCGCACCTCGTGCGCGGGCAGCTGCGCCAGCGCCTCGGCGAGCGGGATCTCGTACGACTCCTCGGGGGTCAGCGCCAGCAGCGGCGTGCCGTCGTCGCGGACGTCGAAGCCGCGCTCGCGGATCTGCCGGAACGGCACCAGGGCCAGCGCCCGCTCCGGCAGGTCGGCCAGCTTCTCGTACTCGGCGACCGGGCCGACCAGCAGCTCGACGAGGTCGTGGTCACGGCCGGGGGTGCGGCGGCGCAACAGGGCGAACGGGCGGCCGTCGCCGGGCAGCAGCGAGAGGTCCATGTCGGGTGCTCCTCCGTGGTGGGAGTGGTGGGGGAGGAGCGGCCCGGTCGCGAAAACGCCGAAGGCCGCCCCTCGGGCGGCCTTCGCGAAGTGTGGATACGCGCAGTCAGTGGGCCGCCGAAGGAGCGGTCCACCACCAGTTCAGGTGCTGCTGCAGATGCCGCTGCAGGTGCTGCGCGTGTGCTGACATGGCGGGAACCCTACCCGAGCGCGGCGGCGGATGTGCCGGGAATGGACGGAGCGTCCCACAGTGTGGGCTACCGTCGGCGTGCCGCAGGCGAGCCCGTACCCTTGCTGACGTGACCGTGAACCTTGAGAGCCCTGCTACCTTCGTGCCCACCTGGCGAGACCTGCCCGCTGCCCAGCAGCCGGAGTATCCCGACCAGAAGGCCCTGAGCAAGGTCGTCACGGAGCTCGAGAGCTACCCGCCGCTGGTGTTCGCCGGCGAGTGCGACCAGCTGAAGGCCCGGCTCGCGGCCGTCGCCAAGGGGGACGCGTTCCTGCTCCAGGGCGGCGACTGCGCGGAGTCCTTCGACGGCGTCGGCGCCGAGCAGATCCGTGCCAAGCTCAAGACGCTGCTCCAGATGGGCGCCGTCCTCACCTACGCGGCCTCCGTGCCGGTGGTGAAGGTCGGCCGGATCGCCGGCCAGTACTCCAAGCCGCGCTCCAAGCCGATGGAGACGCGCGACGGCGTGACGCTGCCGGTGTACCGCGGCGACTCGGTGAACGGCTTCGACTTCACCGAGGAGTCCCGGATCCCCGACCCCGAGCGCCTCAAGCGGATGTACAACGCCTCCGCCTCCACGCTCAACCTGGTGCGCGCCTTCACCACCGGCGGCTACGCCGACCTGCGGCAGGTGCACGCCTGGAACCAGGACTTCGTGAAGTCGTCCCCCTCCGGCCAGCGCTACGAGCAGCTGGCCCGGGAGATCGACAACGCGCTGAACTTCATGCGGGCCTGCGGGACGGACCCCGAGGAGTTCAAGACCGTCGAGTTCTACGCCTCGCACGAGGCGCTGCTGATGGACTACGAGACCGCCCTGACCCGGGTGGACTCGCGCACCGGCAAGCTCTACGACGTCTCCGGCCACATGGTCTGGATCGGCGAGCGGACCCGGCAGATGGACCACGCGCACATCGAGTTCGCATCGAAGATCCAGAACCCGATCGGCATCAAGCTCGGCCCCACCACCACCGCGGAGGACGCGCTCCAGTACATCGAGCGCCTCGACCCCGACCGTGAGCCGGGCCGGCTGACCTTCATCGTCCGGATGGGCGCGGACAAGGTCCGCGACAAGCTCCCCGAGCTGGTCGAGAAGGTCACCGCCTCCGGCGCGACGGTCGCCTGGGTGACGGACCCGATGCACGGCAACACCTTCGAGGCCGCCTCCGGCCACAAGACCCGCCGCTTCGACGACGTGCTCGACGAGGTCAAGGGCTTCTTCGAGGTCCACAAGGAGCTCGGCACCCACCCCGGCGGCATCCACGTGGAGCTCACCGGCGACGACGTCACCGAGTGCGTGGGCGGCGGCGACGAGATCTTCGTCGACGACCTGCACCAGCGCTACGAGACGGCCTGCGACCCGCGGCTCAACCGCAGCCAGTCGCTGGACCTGGCGTTCCTGGTGGCGGAGATGTACCGCTCGCAGTGACCTGCTGACGACGGGATGACGATGGGGCGCGGATCACAGGGATCCGCGCCCCATCGGTCTTCCCGGGCGCGAAACGGTGGGTTAGGTTAGGTTTGCCTCACCAAGCGGAACCTGCGGTTCCGGATTCCGCTCCGCGAGGCCCCATCGACGAGACGATCCCAGGACGGGGGTGGAGCGACGTGTTCGTGTGCAGCTGCTTCGGCGTGACCGAGGAGCAGGTCAAGCGCCACGCGGAGGCCGGTGCGTGCACCCCCCGTCAGATCGCCTCCGCCTCCAAGGCCGGCACCGACTGCGGCGGCTGCGTCAAGCGGATCCAGGCCATCCTCGGCCGGGGCGCCTGCCCCCGCCGCGAGCTCATCGAGCAGGGCCGCCCCTCCGAGGCGCTGGCCGCGCCCGGCGAGCTGCCCGCCGAGGGCCCCGCGGGTCCTGGCGGTCCTGGCGAGGGCCCTGGCGCTCCCGTCGAGGGCATCGAGACGCTGCCCCGCCCGGTCGTGCCCGTGATCCCGCGCGCGTACCCCGAGGCCGCCTGAGCCCGCGCAGGGCTCAGCCCGCCGAGGAGTCCGGCGTGACCTGCTCGATCACCGTCGCGATGTACAACGGCTCGCCCAGCTTCTCGATCAGCTCCAGCTGGGTGTCCAGGTAGTCGATGTGGTGCTCCTCGTCCGCGAGGATCGCCTCGAAGATGTTGGCCGAGGTGATGTCGTTCTTGGCCCGCATGACCTCGACGCCGCGTCGCAGCCGGTCGATCGCCTCGACCTCCACCTGCTTGTCCGCCTCGAACATCTCGGTGAGCGTCTGGCCCACGCGGACGTGGAAGAGCCGCTGGTAGTTCGGCAGCCCGTCCAGCATCAGGATGCGCTCGGTGAGCAGCTCCGCGTGCCGCATCTCGTCGAAGGACTCCGCGCGGGTGTACCGGGCCAGCTTCGTCCAGCCCTTGTGGTCCTGGAGCTTGGAGTGCAGGAAGTACTGGTTGATCGCCGTCAGCTCGGCGGTCAGCTGCTCGTTGAGGAACTCGATGACCTCGGGGTCGCCCTGCATGCGGCGGGTCCTTCCAGACGCGGATCAATGTGACGGGTGCTGCGTGACGCGTGCTGCTGCTGCGAGACTGCTGCGCCCGCATGATGGCAACCCGCCGCCCTCACGTCCAGTAAGTGCACACTTACCCGTCTTTGTTCCTTTTTGCCCCCCGGTCGGCCGAGGCGGTTCCTCCGGCCCGTGAGGGGTCTGTCAGGATGGGTGACATGGGTCAGCCGGAGGAACACGCGTCCGGGGAAGCGGCGCAGCCGGGACTTCCCCAGCCGGAACTTCCGCCCGGGCAGCGACTGCAGCGCGGCTGGCCGGTGACGCACTACGGCCCGGTGCCCCGGTTCCGCCCGGAGCGGTGGGAGTTCCAGGTCTTCGGCGCCACCGCGGACGCGGCCAAGCACTCCTGGAACCACACCGAGTTCGGCGCCCTCCCGCGCAGCACCGTGGTGGCCGACCTGCACTGCGTCACCAAATTCAGCATGATCGGCGCCGAGTGGAGCGGCGTGCCCGCCCGGGTCGTCCTGGAGACCGCGCCGCCCGCGCCCGACGTCACCCATGTGATGGTGTGGGCCGAGTACGGCTTCAGCTCCAACATGCGGCTGTCGGACTTCGCCGACGAGCGGAGCATCTTCGCCACCCACAAGGACGGCGAGCTCCTCACCGCCGAGCACGGCTTCCCGCTCCGCCTGATCGTGCCCCACCTGTACGCCTGGAAGGGCCCCAAATGGGTCCGCGCCGTCGAGTACATGACGGCCGACCGGCGCGGGTTCTGGGAGGAACGGGGCTACCACAACGTCGGCGACCCCTGGAAGGAACAGCGGTACTCCTACCAGGAGGAACCCGGCGAAGGCCCGGACCTGTAGCTCGCCGTCCTACGGCTGCGACTGCTCCCGCAGCTTCTTCAGCCGCTCCACGTCGGCCGCGTGCCCTTCCTTGCCGCCCGGCGTCTCGATCACCAGCGGCACGCCCTCGGTCGCCGGGTGACGCATCAGCTCCCGGAACGGGTCCTCGCCGATGTGCCCCTCGCCGATGTTCGCGTGGCGGTCCTTGTGCGCGCCGACGACGTCCTTGGAGTCGTTGGCGTGGATCAGCTTGAGCCGGCCGGGGCCGACCGTCGCCACCAGCTCGTCCAGCGTCTCGCGCATACCGTCCGCACCGGTCAGGTCGTGCCCGGCAGCGAAGATGTGGCAGGTGTCCAGGCAGATCCCCAGCTTGGGGTGCGCGTCCAGCGCCTCGAAGTACGGCCCGAAGTCCTCCGCCTTCGAACACAGGGACGACCCCTGCCCGGCCGTCGACTCGATCAGCAGGAACGGGTCGTCGTCGTGCGTCAGCTCCTCCAGCAGCGGCAGCATCTGCTCCCGCACCTGCTTCAGGGCCACGGCCCGCTCGCGCCCGCCGGTGGCGCTCCCGGTGTGCACGACCACCCCGAGCGCCCCGATCTCCCGCCCCCGCCGCAGCGAGTGCCGCAACGACTCCGCCGACCGCTCCACCGTCGCCTCGGTGTGCGACCCGAAGTTGATCAGGTACGGGGCGTGCACGTACGCCGGTATCGACTCCTGCGCGCACGCGGCGCGGAACGCCTCGTCCTGCGCGGGGTTGCCGGTGGGGGTGGCCCAGCCGCGGGGGTTGGCGACGAAGACCTGCACGGTCTCCGCGCCGAGGTCGCGGGCGTAGGACAGGCCGACGGTGCTGAGGCCGCCGGCGACGGGGACATGGCCGCCGATGGGGTTGCGGAACGCGTGCTTCACCCGTCCAGGGTGCCACGGCGGTCGTCCTGCCCTCGCGGCCGCCCCGCGCCCCGCGCGAGACCTCACGCCGCCGAACCACGAGGTGCCGTGTCCGTTTTTGAGCCCTGTAGCGCCGAAAACGGGGCACAGCCGGCACCGAGAACGGTACACATGCCGGGCGGGGCATCCCGTCAGACCCACCCGGGCCCGGACAGATACCGCACCAGCCCCCGGGCCGCAGCACGGCGGACCCGTCCGTCGGCATCCCCCGCAGCAGATGCCTCCGAAGATCGCCCACGCTGTGCCCCGTCTCCAGCCACCGCAGCGCCAGCCCCACCAACTTGGGGTGTGATTCAGGGGCCTTCGCCCCGCAAGACGGTCCGGGCCGAGTTGGCCCTCTTCTCCCTCACGACCGGCACCAGTGAACAGGGCTCGGGGCAGGCGGATTTCACCCTGTCCGCCCCTGTGACGAGGCGGTAGCCTGCCTGGTGGTTCGGGCGGCAGGGGCCGTCACCTGGGGTGGGACGAGGGGGATCGTGGAACAGCGCGACGTGCGGGGGCACTACGACGAGCTTGCTGCCGAGTACGACGAGCACTGGGTCTACGGTCCTGAGTACGTGCCCTGGATGTCGGCGCGGATCGCGGAGGCCCTGGTGCTCGGGCCCGAGGACCGGATCGCCGACATCGGCTGCGGCACCGGTCTGTTCGCCAAGGAGGTCGCACGGCAGGTCAAGCCGCGGCAGCCTGTGCTCTGCGTCGATCCGTCGGAGGCGATGCTGCGTGGGCTGGGCACGCCGCCCCCGCCCGAGCTGGTCCCTCTCGCCGCGTCTGCCGAGGAAGTGGCCGAGGGCCGGGTCGAGGTGCCTTACGAGCGACTCGACGCCGTGTGGTTGAAGGAGTCGGTGCATCACCTGGCCGATCCGGGCCGCACACTGCGAGGGCTGGCCGAGCGGCTGGCGCGGGGCGGGCGGCTGCTGGTGGTGATGCTGCCGGCAGCCATCAAGTACCCGTTGTTCCAGGCGGCTCTCGACCGGTTCGAGGAGCTGCAGCCGGATCCGCTCGGCATCGTGGAGCACCTGCGTGCGGCAGGTCTCGAGGCAGAGCTCGGCTTCGTCGAGCACGAGCTGCGGATCGACCGCGAGCGGTATCTCGGCATGGTGCGGGCCCGGTACATGTCGCTCCTCTCCACCTTCAGCGACGCCGAGATCGAGAAGGGCGTCGAGGAGATCAAGGCGGCCCATCCCGAGCCGGTGCTGGCGTTCCCGGACACGTTCGCGTTCGTGGTCGGGCGACGGCTAGGTGAGGAGACGGCCGCAGGTGACGCCGACCGGAGGGAGGAGGAGGCGTGAGTACTGTCGTCGACGAGCGGCTGCGGCGGCTCCGGGCCGAACTGGACGACCACTCCCGGATTGCCGAGCGGCTGGGGCTCGACCTGGAGCGGCCTTTACGGTCGCTGCGCGACGGGTATCCGGAGAATGCGGTCGCCCTGGTCGGGAAGCTGACCGAGAAGCTGCTCAAGGAGTTGTGGCGGCACCACGACATCGCAGGCGATCCGTCGTCGAAGGCGCTCAACGACCTGGTCAAGGGCTGCCGTCCGCACATTCGTAGCGGCAACGTGCTCAACGCCCTGGACGACATCCGCCGGCTGCGCAACCGGTCGACGCACGACGGGTATGACATCAGCGAAGAGGACGGTCTGCTTGCGGTTCGCCGGCTGGTGGACGTGCTGGTGTGGTTCACCAGCACGGGAAGCGCGGCACTCCTGGGCGGAGAGCCACAGATGGCGCCGGAGGTCGCGCGCCGGAGCGAGTTCCTCGCCGGGCTGTACGTGACGCTCGGATACCAGCAGGCCAAGCGGTTCGTGCTGAGCGCGGACACCGTGTACCAGCTGTTCTGCCGGGAGGCGGGAATGCGGCTGGAGTACGTGGAACTGCTGGTCTCCCAGGACGCCGACGACCTTCGTGCCGTCCTCTCCTCCGGGGACGGAGAGCTGCTGCGGACGCGGCTGCCGAAGCTCACCCGGTTCGTGGTGCTGGACGTGGACGAGCCCGACCAAGGTGACGACGACGGTGGCGTCAGCGGCGGTCCGGGAGGGCGGGCGTTGCAGCAGTTGCTCGGCACCGACGTGCGGATCGTGCCGTACGGGGGCTTCGTCGACACGATCGTGCAGATCGACGCCCATCTGGCTCCGCTGGCCGCCATCCTCGCCCCGGCGGAATCCCGAAGTCCGGTCTCCGCGGCGATGCTGCGGACCCACCCGCTCACCGGGGAATCCGGCGTGGAGCGGACCGGTGACGCTGCGGAGCTGCTGGTTCGGCTGGCCCAGGGCAGCGCCAACGTGCTGGTCACCGGTCGTCCGGGAAGCGGCAAGAGCACGCTGCTGCGCTCGCTGGTGCTGGATCCTGGCCTGCGCCGGTTCCGGTTCTACTTCGACCTCGGGTTGAAGCCGAAGGACGAGCCGTTCTCCGAGTACGCGGCCAGACTGCTGGCGCCCGCGATGGGGTCGGAGCGTTCGCGCGCGTACGACCTCTTCCTCTTCCTGATCCGGTCGGGCATGGCGTTGTGCGTGCTGGACGCCGTGGACGAAGGGGTTGAGGAGGCCAGTCCCGCCGGGTTCCTGCGGCTCTTCAGCGATCTCGCCGCCGTGCTGTCCGCCGAGTCGGCCGTGGTGATGAGCTCGCGCGTGGCCTTCCTCGCCGACTCGCCGCAGGTACGGCAGCTCCTGGACAGCGGCGCCGGCCGTTCCGAGCAGTTGGTCGAGCAGATGTACGCGAATGGGGTCGACCCCGCGCGCGTCCCGCACTTCCATGTCGTGAGGCTCACCGAACCCGACACCACGCCGCTGGAGCGGGGGCTGACGTCCGCTCTCGATCTGGAGCCGGGTACGTCGCTGGCGGGCGCGCTGGGGACGCACCTCACGCGAACCCTGGAGGAGGCGGGACAGCCGCAGCTGGAGGGCCGGCTGCCGGAGGCGTTCGGGCGGACGTTCCTGGAGGACCGGACCGTGTTCTCCCTGCTCGACCTGCACCGGTGGCTGGGGCCCGGCGCGTTCAGGGACGGGCGGCTGGACCTCGAGGCGTGCGTGCTCGCGCCTCTGCTGCGCCCTGCGGGGCCGGAGCGGGTCGCGTTCGCGCACACGGCGTACCAGGAACTGCTGGCGGCGCGGTATCTCGCCGATCCGGCTCACCGGGAGGGTGCAGCGGACATCGCTGACGGGGTCTTCCTCACGGAGCAGGTACGGGCATTCCTGGCGGAGGTTTCCGCGGGTGCGGCTACGGATACGGACGATTGCGTGCTGCCCGCCGGGGCGTATCTGGTCGGTCCGGCTGAGCGGCTGATGATCCGGCGGGTGGAGCGTCCGGTGAGGTTCGACCGGTACGCGGTGACGGTGGCGCGGTATCGCAGGTTCCTGGAGGCCTTGGAGGAGGACGGTACGTCGCGCTGGGACCATCCCGATCAGCCGGCCGGCTTCTCCCACCGGCCGTGGACGGAGCGAATGCGTCACCCGGACTACTACGAGAACCCGCGCTTCGACGACTACCCCGCCACCTGCGTCAGCTGGTGGAGCGCGTACGCCTTCGCCGCGTTCGAGGGGAAGCGGCTGCCGAGCTCACTGGAGTGGGAGGCTGCGGCCCGCGGCGGTGACGGGCGGCTGTTCCCATGGGGCGACGAGGCCGACGGCATTCGGATCAACTGCGCCGACACCTGGGTGGGCAAGCCGGTGGTGACGTACCAGGCCTGGTACCGGGACTTCGCGGACGACGCCGTGCGCCGGGCCGCGGTGACACCGGTCGACGAGCGGCCAGGGAACCGGTCGCCGTTCGGGGTGACGGACATGGTGGGCAACTGCTGGGAATGGACCTCCACCAGCCCTTCCGACCCGGGAGAGGCGGTCATCTGCGGCGGCAGCTACGACAATCCCCTGCGTGCCGTGCAGACCAGCAGCAAGGGGATCTATCGCAAGCGCGGGGCGAGCAACGCGGTCGGCTTCCGGTGCGTGGAGGACCTGGCCATCGACGAGGCGGAGGCGATCCGGAAGTGAGTGACGTCGACGACCTCCGCGGCAGCCCGGCGCGGTACGGGACTATCGTCGACCGGCGGCCCAGTGGCGGAGGACCGACCGGATCGATGGGGGCGTACATCGTCCTCGACGACGAGGAGGAGCGGTACTACAGCTTCGACTACCGGCAGATCGTGACGGAGGGGTTCCGGACGATCCGCACGGGCGAACGGGTGCGCTTCCACGTTGACGGACGAAGCCCCGACCGGGCCGAATTCGTCATCCGGCTGGACCAGCCGGACCCGGCCGAGTACTACGGGTGAGCATGAGCACTCCGAACGGGCCGCCGCTCCCGCTACACGACGCGCCGCCCGGTGCCCGCCAAGAGCTGGCCGTGGTCCTTCCGGTGCGGTTGCCGGGTGTGCCGGACTGGGCGGAGGGACCGTTCCCGTTCGAGCTGGGCAGTCGGCGGACGGACACGGCCACCAGGTCGACGTACTTCACGCCCGCCTCGGCACGGGCCCTGTACGGGGTCCCCGGCCGGCCCCGGCGCTGGCATCAGCCGCTGGACGTCAAGCAGGACGGGATGCGGCTACTGGGCGTCGAGTTGCTGTGCGCGTCGACGACGGTCGGGGCGGAACAGGGTCTGGCGATCCTGCACTTCACCGTGGAGGACCCGCTGCTGCCGGTGCTGCGGGCGTTGTCAGGGAGGCCCGGGGACCGCACCGATCCATTGAGCGGGCGCTTCGACCCGGCGAGGCTGTTGGAGGGCGCGGCCGAACTCCCGGGAGACAGATCCCCGTTCGCGATCACGCGTCCGTATCCGATCGCGTTCATGTCGCCGACCGCGGCGCACCGCTCTGCCCTGCGGGCCGGCCCCGACGACCGGGTGCCCGCATCGGCGGACCAGTGGCTGTGGCAGCTGGCGTCCCGTTCCACGGCCGAGGACTTCCCCGTACCGCCGGAGTGCACCGACGACCTGCTCAAGGACGTGGTGCGGATCTCCGCCGACTGGAGCGCGCTGGTGCTGCGGCAGGGAGCCGCGTTCCTGGGCCACCGGGCCGACACCGGGGAGGGCGACTTCTACGCGTTCGCGGCGCTGCACTTCCGTACGGTCTACCTCGACGCCCTGCTGCTGGGGATGCTGCAGCGGGACCACATCGACGTGCTGACGGACCAGCTCTCCGAGGTCTTCGACGCAGCCGGGCTCGCCGGGCGGGTCGCGGCGCTGGAGCGGAACATCGCCGTGTTCCGCAGCACGTACTGGCGGCAGCACCTCACCGCACACGGCCCGGCGAACGACCTCCTGCTGGCCTTCCAGCGGCAGCACCGGCTTCCGGAGCGGTTCGCCGAGATCCTCGCCGAGGCCGCCGACTACAGCCGGCTCGTCCAGACCCGCGAGAGCCAGCAGATCAGCGGCGCTCTCGGCGTCCTCACCATCCTGGGCCTGCCGCTCGGCACGGCCCTGGGCGTCCTCCAGGTGCTCGACGACAAGTCGATGGCGCACCTGTTCATCGCGCTCGGCGCGTCCGTCGCGGCCACGGCGGGGGCGCTCACCACGCGGTACGGGCGGCTCGTGCTGGCGTCGCTGCGGGGAGGCGACAACTAGTTCCCACCCGGGTGACGCCCTTATCGGGTGCGTGTCATTCGTGGTCGACTCGGAAGCATCTGCAGCCGAAGGGCACGTGGGCTCCCTCGTGCTGGTTGTCGCAATTCAGACGTCCCCGACAAGGAGAGGGCGGCCACGTGACGGTCCGACGAAGAACACGGAGAGGCGTCGCCCTGCTGGCGGCGTTCGCCGGGGTGGTCACCCTGCTTGCCGCCTGTCAGGCGTCGGCGGAACCGGGCAAGAAGCCCGCCTCCCTCACCGAGGTGACCGACTTCGGGAAGAACCCGGGCGGTCTGCGCATGTACGAGTACGTGCCGAACAGCGCCGGGGCGCATCCGCCGGTGCTGGTGGCGATCCACCCGTGCACGGGCTCGGCGCCCGGCTTCCACGCGGGCACGGCGTTCGCCCAGCTGGCCGACCGGTACGGGTTCATCGTCGTCTACCCGGACGCCAACTCCGAGGGCCAGTGTTTCGACTCGGCTTCTGCGCAGGCGCTCAAGCGCGACGGCGACAGCGACCCGACGAGCATCGTCTCGATGGTGGAATACGCCGAGGAGCACCACGAGGCCGATGCCGGGAGGGTGTACGTCACCGGCGCCTCGTCCGGGGCGAACATGACCAACGTGCTCCTGGCCGACTACCCGGATCTCTTCAAGGCCGGGTCGGTCTTCATGGGCGTGCCGTTCGGCTGCTTCCCCGTCGACGACTACGGGTCGGACGGGTGGGAGGAGTGCTCCAGCGGTCGGCACACCGAGACCCCGCGGAAGTGGGGTGATCTGGTGCGGGACGCGTACCCGGGCTACAAGGGGGCCCGACCGCGGGTGCAGCTGTGGCACGGCATCGAGGACGACATCCTGAACCACAAGAACCTCGGTGAAGAGATCAAACAGTGGACCGACGTGCTGGGGGTGAGCCCGGAGCCGGTGCTCACCGACAAGCCGAAGCCGGGCTGGACCCGCACCCGTTACGACGACGACGGCGGGCAGCCGCCCCTCGAGGTGATCAGCGTCGAGGGCGGGCGGCACGACTTCCCGACCTCCGGCATGGAGTCCATGGCCATTGCCTTCCTTGGTCTCGACCGGAGCGACGACCAGGGATGACGCGGGCCGTGCGGCGGCCTCGGGGCCCGACGCGCCTTCCCGTCGGGTCCTCCGGGTCACCTCGACGGCAAGGTTCCCTGATGGCGCTGCGTTGCGGGAAAACCGGCCAAGGGCCGACCGCTGCCGCCGTGCCTTTGCGGCTGCCCCGTGCCGTCAGACCGCCGTCCCGCGGGCCGCAGGAGGCCGAACCGTTCGCGCCGGCCGAGGCCGGTGAGCCGGGTCGTAGCGGCACTCTCGGCGTTCTCACCGTTCTGGGCCTGCCGCTCGGCGCGTCTGTCGCCGCTGCGGCGGGAGTACTCACCACGCGGTACGGGCGGCTGGTGCTGACATCGCTGCGGGGAGGCGATGCCTCGGGCGCGGAACGCAGGTCCTGAACAGCACCAGCCGTCGTATGCGGTGGTTACTTCGAGACGCGGTGGTACTCGGTCGGCCAGCGCCACAGGGCTATGCCCAGAAAGAGGAACGCCGCGGAACCGGTCAGTGTCGACCAGGCCCAGGCCAGGGTGGCCTCGCCCGTGGTTTCGGCGATCTCTTCGACGCAGGAATCCATGAAGGGGCAGTCGGGCGCGGTGTTGCTCGCGACGATGGCCAGTACCACCGATATGACGACGAAGATACCGAACAGGCCTAGCCAGCCTCCCACGTCTCCCCGGGACTTGGCGACGTCCCAGGGGGAGCGTATGGCGATGTAGGCCACATCTGATGGGACAGGAGCGGCGGGCGGTGGGGTGCCGGGAGGCGTGGTGCTGTCGGACATGGAGAGGTCCCCCCTCAAGTAGTGAAGGTATGAACGGGAAGATCAGCGAAAGTTCCACCTTCGAGAAGGCGCAATGCTATTGGGGCATCGTGATCTTGCGGGAGCGTTTCGCGTAGCAGCCGTCAGACGTTCTGGCCGGCGGGGCCGAGGCCGGTGTCCGCGCCCTCCGGGGTCCGGCGTCGGCGGGTGGTGGGACGGAGGTCGAGGTGGGTGATGACGTGCTGGTGGAAGCGGTCGACGGCCTCGTCGACGCTGCGGATGAAGCCGGACTCGGCGCTGCCCCGGCCGCTGCCCATGCTCCGCAGGAGCGACAGGCGGAACCCGGTGATGCGCGCGCCGTTCCCCGGCAGCAGGTCGCCGGGCTCGGGGCGCAGGCGTTCGAGGGTGCCGCGCGGGCCCGGAGAGTCTCCGTCGAGGAGGGTTTCGACGTGCAGGTCGGCGGGGGCTTCGGCGAGCTGCTTGACCAGGCGTTTGGCGCGGGCGAGGGGGTAACCCTGTTCGTCCGTCGGCAGGTCCATGGAGGTGCGCAGCTTGGCGGTGCGCAGGTCGGCGGTGACGGCCAGGACGCCTGGCGTTCCGTCGATGCGGAGTCCCGCGTGGAGTCGGCCCTTGTCGCAGAGGTCGTCGGCGAGGGCGGCCCGCCGGCTGTCCGGGTCGACGCCGCGCTTGGCGCGCTGCACCGGCAGCACCCTCTGGCCGAGCTCGCCGCCCAGTCGGAGGCAGATCTGCCGGATGAGACGTTCCCAGCTCTCGACGACGGCGACCGCGCGGCTGTCGCCAGGCACGAGCGTCTCGTCGTCGATGCCCTTGCGTACGGGCACCCACGCCGGGCCCATGTTCTGGAAGCCGTGGCAGCCGGAGTTCTCGTGCCGGAGGTAGTGGAGAAGTTCCTGGAGGAGCCACGCGTGGGCGGCGTTGACGACGCCTTCGTGGCGGATGAGCATCTGTGCTTGGTGCGCGACCTCCGTCCACGAGAGGTGCCAGAGGGCGACCTTGTTCTTTCTGCGCCGGTCGATCTTCACCTCGACGAGCGGGCGACCGTCCAGGGCGACGTCGTTGGACAGAGTGATCACGGCCTCATAGCCACGGCGGGCGGCGATGTCCGCATAGGCCTGGACCTGCTCGGGCTTGAGCGGGTTGCCGTTCGTCTTGGTCTCCACCAGCCCGGTCCAGATCCGGCCCGCGCGCTCGACGCGGATGACGCCGTCGGGGCGCTTGGGGGTCTCGCCGTGCGGCAGTGTGGCCTCGGTGAAGGTCTCCATCCGGCCGGCCGGGGCGCCGAAGGCGGCGGTGAGCCTGCGGCCGAACTCCGGAACCTGCGCCATCACCGAGAGGAGCACTGACGTCGCCCGCATCTCGCGTTCGCGGTCGCTCTTCACGGAGGACGCGGGGAACAGGCGGGACTGCTGCCAGTTCTCGCTCTCCGCGAGCGACTTGCGCATCGTCTCGGGGATCGTGACCTTGCGCTTCGCCGTCCGCGGGCGGCGCGTCACGGCGGGCTTCGCGGGGGGGGCGGTGGGTGTGGTCGGGGGGGCGGTGGCCGGGGCGGCGTGTTCTTCGGCGCGCGGGGCCGGGAGCAGGGCGGCGCCGGGCTCGGAGCCGGCAGCGGTCGCCGTTTGCGTGGCGGTGACGTCCACGGGGGCGTCGGAGTGCTGCTCCGGCTCCTCGGGGTCGCCCTCCGGGCTGTCGTCGATGTCGATGCCGAAGTCGGTGGCCAGGCCGCCGAGGCCCGTCTCGTAACCCTGCCCGATGGCGCGGAACTTCCACTCACCGGACCGTCGGTAGAGCTCCCCGAAGAGGAACGCGCTCTCGACGCCCGCGTCGGGGATGGAGAAACCGAGCAGCGACTCACCGGCACGGTCGGCGATCGTCAGCCGCAGGTCGTCCAGGTCGCCGAAGCGGGCGCCCTCGTACCGGCTGGCGGCGATGACGACGCGTTCCACCCGCTCCGGGACGGCCGTGAGGTCCAGGCTGATGCGGTCCTCGCTGCCGTCGCCCGTAGGCGTCTTGCCGAGCAGTTGGACACTGCCGTCCGAGGCCGCCGGATGGTTGTAGAAGTAGAAGTCCTGCTCCCCGCCGACCTTGCCGTTCTCGTCCAGCAGCAGGACCGACACGTCGGCGTCGCCGTCCCCGGACGTGCTGCACCAGCCGAGGCTGACGACGACGGAGCCGGTGTCCTCGCTGAGAGAGGCGAGCGCGACGTTGGCGCCCTTGGTCATCTCGTGCATGAGTGGTCCCCCCACGTGCTGGTCGACGCGTCTCTCCCCCTGATCCGCGCCGACTCTTGATACACACGGCGTCCCCACGCCGTGGTGAAAAATCGGATCCGACCTTCCTACCACTTAGGATCCGGCAGACGCCCCCTACTCCGAAAAAGCTTGCGGATGTGCGGCGTACGTGAGTGAGGGGACGGCGAAGCCCGCGTGACTCCGGCGTTCGGCGGGTGCGGGGACGGCGGGTCCCGGCGGACCGCGAGGGTTCAGAGCTTGACGATCAGGACGCGGTCGGCGCACAGCTTGCGCATGTCGTCCTCGTCGGAAGTGAAGATGGTGACCGGCCCCGGCTGCCGCAGGGCGACGGCGGCCAAGGCTGCGTCAACGGCGTATTTGTGCCCGTGGAGGCCGGCTTCTTTGAGCAGGTTGATCGCCTCCTTGGCGATGTCCTCGGTCACCGACTCGACGTGCAGAAGGGAGAGAGCCCAGTGCCATGCCGGAATGTTGGTCCGCACGTCGTACGCCTCGATCAGCGTCATTGAGGTGGTCATGACGCGAATCCCGGCCAGTCGGGCCGCCTTCAGGCGTCCCTTCATAGCGGCTGTTCCGTGCACCGTCTGGGACAGGCCCTCCGAGTCGAGCAGGTAGACGGGTTCGTTGGCCAGCGGGGTCTTCTTCACGCGGCGTCCTGTTGCCCGGCAGCGCCTTCCGCCCGCGCCCGCTCCGCATGGGCGCGCTCGATCCCCCGGCGTTCGGCCTCGGCGGCGGCCAGTTCCTCCTCGGTGACAGGGCCGTACTCCGTCTCCAGCCAGTCGACGAGTTCCCCGAGCCGGTCCTGCTCGCGCTGCCGCTCTATGGCATGCGTCACATAGCGGCTGAAGCCACCGGGGCCAACTTCCTCGCGGATGGCCTCGGCCAGTTCTTCCGGCAGCGTGACGGTGTACTTCTTGGTTGCCATACCGTCGACCATACCGCTCGGTGGCAGGGGTGGTGGTCCTCCTGCCGAGGACTTCGTTCCTCCGGGCGAGCGCTGATCCGTATGAGTATTCCGAGGGGGCTAGCGGATCTTGACGGTGACCGTGGAGCCCTTGGGGGCCTTGTCGCCGGCCTCGGGGGACTGGGACTTCACCGTGTCGCCGAAGATGCCGAACAGGCCGCGGTCCTCGTCGACCTCGAAGCCCGCCTCCTCCAGCTCGGCCGTGGCCTCGTCGGCGGACATGCCGGTGACGTCGGGGACCTCGATCATCTCGGGGCCCTTGGAGAGGGTGAGGGTCACCGTGTCGCCCTCGCCGGCGCGGCCGCCGGGCTCGGGGGACTGGCGGGCGACCTGGCCGCGCTCGTGCGGGGAGTGGATCTCCTCGGGGTCGATCCGGACCTTCAGGCCCGCGGCCTCCAGATCCGACCGTGCCTCGTCGAGCTCCGACCCCGTGACGTCGGGGACGTCCACCGGGGCGCCCTTGCTGACGACCAGCGCCACCGCCGTGCCGGCGCGGCGTTCCGTGCCGGCCTCCGGGTCGGTGGAGACGACCGAGCCCTTCGGGATGCTCTCGCTGAACGCGCGGGTCACCATGCCCGGCTTGAGACCCTGGTCCTTCAGCGCCTCGCGGGCCTGGTCCAGGGGGCGGCCCTCCACGGAGGGGACCTTCACCACCTCGGGTCCTGAGGAGACGACGAGGGACACCGCGCCGCCGCCGCGGACCCGCTCACCGACGCCGGGGTCGGTGGAGATCACCGCGCCGCGCTCGACGGTGTCGCTGAACCGGCGGGAGACGTCGCCGACCTCGAGGCCGGACTCGGACAGCCGGTCACGGGCCTGCGCCTCGGTCTTGGCGAGGAGCGGGGGGACCTCGGTGAACTGACCCGAGTTGATGTACCAGACACCGCCGCCCACGCCGATGAGCAGGAGCACTCCGAGGAGCAGCGCCAGCGGGCCCCGGCGGCCCAGGCCGCGACCGCGCGCGCCGGAGGGCGGCAGGCCCCCGGAGCCGAGCCGGGTGGTGCGCTCGACGACGGCGGTGGCCTCGTTGTCCTCGTTCACCGGGAGCGGGCGCTGCATCACCGGGCGGGACAGCACCGAGGTGCGGTCCGCGGAACGGTCGTGCTCCTCGGCGCGGGCGGCCGGCGGCACGGCGTCCAGCTGCTCCGCGGTCAGCGTCGCGCGGGCCGCCAGCACCTGGGCCAGCAGCTCCGCCGCCGTGGACGGACGGTCCGCGGCGGCCCGCGCGGCGGCCGTGACGACCAGCTCGTCCAGCGGGCCGGCCAGTCCCGGCACCAGGGCCGACGGCGGCGGCACGTCCTCGTTGAGGTGGCGGAAGAGCACCTGCGCGGGGGAGTCCCCGCGGTGCGGCTTGGCCCCGGTCAGCATCTCGTGGAGCACGATGCCGCAGGCGTAGACGTCGACCCGGGGGTCCACGGTGCCCTGCTCGATCTGCTCGGGAGCCAGGTAGGAGACGGTGCCCATCACCGAACCGGTGGTGTCGGTGACCGTGTCCACCGCCCTGACCAGGCCGAAGTCGGCGACCTTCACCCGGCCGTCGTCCCCTATCAGGACGTTCTCCGGCTTCATGTCACGGTGGACGAAGCCGGCCCGGTGGGCGGCGCCGAGGGCGGCCAGCACCGGCTCCAGGATGTCCAGCGCGGCCCGCGGCTGCAGCGCGCCCCGCTCGCGCAGGACGTCGCGCAGGGTGCAGCCGGCGACGTACTCCATCGCCAGGTACACGTAACCCCCGTCGGTCCCCTGGTCGAAGACCTGCACCACGTTGGGGTGCGCGAGACGGGCCACCGACTTCGCCTCACGGATGAACCGGTCGACGAAGGCGGCGTCGTGCGCCAGGCCCGGGTGCATCACCTTGAGGGCGAGCACGCGGTCGAGGCGGGTGTCCAGCGCACGGTAGACGGTCGCCATGCCGCCGACCGCGATCCGCGCGTCGACCCGGTAGCGGCCGTCGAGTACGCGGCCGAGGAGCGGGTCCTGAAGGGTCGTGTCCACGCAGGGAGTCTACGAGGGGCGCGAGGGGGCCGGAGCCGTCCGGCGGAAGCGGAACCCCGGCCGCGCGCCCCCTCAGAACGCCGGGCGCTCCGGATCGAGCTCGGCCAGGCCCTCCGCCGGTGACGAGGCCCTGGCGAAACGTCGCTGCGGAATCCGTCCGGCCAGGCGGGCCAGCCGCCCCGCCTCCACCCCGAGGCGCATCGCCCGCGCCATCCGCTCCGGGTCCCGTGCCCTGGTCACCGCCGAGGCGAGCATCACACCGGCGCAGCCCAGCTCCATGGCGAAGGTCACGTCGGAGGCGGTACCCGCGCCGGCGTCGAGGATCACCGGGACGCCGGCCGCCTCCACCATCAGCTCGAAGTTGTGCGGGTTGCGGATGCCGAGGCCGGAGCCGATCGGCGAGCCCAGCGGCATCACCGCGGCGCAGCCGACGTCCTCGAGACGCCGGGCCAGCACCGGGTCGTCGCTGGTGTAGGGGAGCACCGTGAACCCGTCGTCGACCAGGGTCTCGGCGGCCTCGAGCAGCTCCACCGGGTCCGGGAGGAGGGTGCGCTCGTCGGCGATCACCTCCAGCTTCACCAGCGAGGTGCCCAGCGCCTCCCGGGCCAGCCGGGCGGTGAGCACCGCCTCGCCCGCGGTGAAGCAGCCGGCCGTGTTGGGCAGCACGCGGATTCCGAGGCGCTGGAGGACGGAGAGCACCGAGCCGTGGCTCGCGGGGTTCACCCGGCGCATCGCCACCGTGGTCAGTTCGGTGCCGGAGGCCACCAGGGCCCGCTCCAGCGCGTCGAGGCCGCTCGCGCCGCCGGTTCCCATGATCAGCCGGGAGGTGAGTTTCAGGTCGCCCAGGACGAGTGGGACGTCGTGATCTTCTGTCTGCGCGTTCACGTCAGCCTCCCTGCACGGCGGTGAGGACCTCGACCCGGTCGCCGTCGGCGAGGGGGGTGCCGGCCCACCGGTCACGCGGCACCACCGTCTCGTTGACGGCCGCGGCCACACCGGACCTGGAGGGGGTCAGCAGCGCGACGACGGCGTCCAGCGCGGTTCCGGCGTCCAGCTGCCGGGGGCTGCCGTTGACCCGGACGGTGATTGGCGCGCTCATGCCGCGACCTCCTTGTCCCCTGCGGTCCTGTCGGACGCCGCGGTCCTGTCGGGCGCCGCGGTCCTGTCGGGCGCCGCGGTCCTGTCGGGCGTCGCGGCCACGTCGCATGCTGCGGCCACCTCGCGTGCCGTGGCCTCCTCGCCGGTGCCGGCCGGCTGCCAGGCGCCCGGCCTGCCTCCGGCGGCGGCGAAACGATCCGCCGCGAAGGCGCGGGCCCGCTCCGGCAGCTCCCCGGTGGCGAGCGTCTCGGCCATGAGGTCCCCGGTGACCGGGGTGAGCAGCACCCCGTTGCGGTAGTGGCCGGTGGCCAGCAGCAGGCCCTCCAGCCCGGTGGGACCCAGCAGCGGCGCGTTGTCGGGGGAGCCCGGCCGCAGCCCCGCCAGGGTCTCGGTCAGCGGCAACTCGGTGATGCCGGGCAGCAGTTCACGGGCGTCGCGCAGCAGCGTGTACACACCGCCCGCGGTGACCGTCGTGTCGAAGCCCAGCTCCTCGCTGGTCGCCCCCACCACCAGTTCGCCGTTCTCCCGCGGCACCAGGTACACCGCGCTGCCGCGCACCACCGCCCGCACCGTCCGCGACAGGAACGGCGCGTACACCGGCGGGATCGCAAGCCGCAGCACCTGCCCCTTCACCGGCCGCACCGGCGGCCGGACCTCCTCGGGCACGCCGTCCAGGTCACCGCTGAGGCTCCCGGCGGCCAGCACCACGCGCCCCGCGGACAGGGCGGTGCCGTCCTCCAGGACCACGCCCTCGGCCCGTCCGCCCTCGCCCGACGGGCCCGCCGCCCCTGCGCCCGAGACCCGCAGCCGGACCGCCCGCTGCCGGTGGAAGACCACCCCGGCCCGCTCACAGGCCACCCGCAGCGCGGAGGCCAGCCGCCGCGGGTCGGCCTGGTGGTCGCCGTCCACCCGCAGCCCGCCCCGCACACCGGGCGCGAGCATCGGCTCCAGCCGGCGGCACTCCCGCCCGGACAGCCACTCGGAGGACAGCCCGTGCAGCCGGTGCAGGTCGTGCAGCTCCCGCAGTTCCGCCCGGTCGTCGGAGTCCAGGGCGACCGCCAGGGTGCCCGAGGGCCGGTACCCCACGTCCGTCCCGGACGCCTCGGCGAGTTCCTCGGCGAACGCGGGCCAGCGGCGGGCCGATTCGAGGTTGAGGGCGAGCAACTCCTGCTCGCCGTGATGGTGTTCGGTGACCGCGGCCAGCATTCCGGCGGCCACCCTGGCCGCCCCGCCGCCCGGCTCCGGATCCACCACCGCGACGGCGCCGCCACGGCCCGCCGCCCGCCAGGCGGTCACCAGGCCGATGATGCCGCCGCCCACCACCAGTACGTCGGACGTCATGGCGTCCAGCTCCTCCCTTCGCCGGAATGACCCGGATCAGGTTCGTACGGTCGGAGGCCGCCAGCCTCCCTCTCAGCCCGGTGCGTCCGGGCTCCCGCGGGTGTCTTACCGTCGCCACCCTAGCCCTTGCCCCCGAGACGCTGAAAGAGAGTCACCCGTGCCCCGCTCCCTCGACGGCCTGCTGATGGCCCCCGTGCACGACCAGGACCCCGGCCAGGTCGGCTCCGCCACCCGGTTCCGCTACCACGAGAGCGAGGGCCAGGTGTGGGCCACCTATCAGGGTGGCGACATCGCCCGCGGGTACCTGGTCGGAACCCGCGAGGAGGACCGCGTCGACTTCCGGTACGTCCAGCTGACGGTGGACGGCGCCACCGCTTCCGGGCACTGCCTCTCGCGGATCGTCGAGCTGCCCGACGGACGCGTCCGGCTGGAGGAGACCTGGCAGTGGGAGTCCCGGCCGGGCAGCGGCACCAGTGTCGTGGAGGAGATCCGTCCGGAGTCCGGGCGGCCGATGTCTATGGTGAGGGAGTGAACGAGGGCGTGAACGAGCAGAGGCGGGAACGGGCCGGACGACGGGTGGTCGTCGCCGGCGCCGGAATGGCCGGGGTCCGGACGGCGGAGGCGCTGCGCGAACAGGGCTTCATCGGCCCCGTAACGCTGATCGGCGCGGAACCGCACCCGCCGTACGACCGCCCCCCGCTCTCCAAGGGCGTCCTGCTCGGCGGGGCCGAGGGCGACGGCGCGGCCGCCTTCGACGTCGACTTCGCCGGCCTCGACATCGACCTGCGGCTGGGCTGCGAGGTCACCGGGGTACGCGTCGCCGACAAGGAGATCGACACCGACCAGGGACCCGTGGCCTACGACGTGCTGGTGGCCGCCACCGGCGCCCACCCGGTCCGGCTCCCCGGCACCGAGGGCGCCGAGGGCGTCCACGTCCTGCACAACCTCGACGACGCGCTGCGGCTGCGCCCCGTGCTGGAGCGCCACGACTCCGTGGTCGTGGTCGGCGCGGGATGGATCGGCGCCGAGTTCACCACCGCCGCCCGGGCGGCCGGCTGCGAGGTGACCGTGGTCGAGGCCACCGGACGCCCGCTCTCCGGCGCGCTGCCCGCGGAGGTCGCCCGTCCGATGGGCGAGTGGTACACCGAGAGCGGCGCCACCCTGCACACCGGCGCCCGGGTCGAGCGGGTGGAGCCCGGCGCGGTGTTCCTCGCCGACGGCCGGCGCCTCGAGGCGGACGCGGTGGTCGTCGGCATCGGAGCACGCCCCGCCACCGCCTGGCTCGCGGGCGCGGTGGAGCTGGGGCCGCAGGGCGAGGTGCTCGCCGACGCGCGGCTGCGGACCTCCGCGCCGGACGTCTACGCGGTCGGCGACTGCGCCTCCTTCCCCTCCGCCCGCTACGGCGAGCGGCTGCTGATCCACCACTGGGACAACGCCCTGCAGGGCGCCCGCACGGTCGCCGAGGGCATCCTCGACGAGACGCCCGCCGCTCCCTACGACCCGGTGCCGTACTTCTGGTCCGAGCAGTTCGGGCGGTTCGTGCAGTACGCCGGTCATCACGCGGCGGCGGACACGACGCTGTGGCGCGGCGCGCCCGAGGACCCGGCGTGGAGCGTGTGCTGGCTGCGCGAGGGGCGGCTGGTCGCCTTGCTGGCCGTCGGCCGGCCCCGCGACCTCACCCAGGGCCGCAAGCTGATCGAGTCCGGCGCCACGGTCGACCCGGACCTGGTCCGCGATCCGGCCCGTCCGCTGAAGGCCGCCGCCCGCGGCTGAGGGGACGCGCGGGTGCCCCGGACGGACCACCCGGGAGGGGGCCCGACTTCCCCCTCCCGGTCCCGGATGGCACGCTTGGTCCTGTGACCGAGATTGACGCGAAGATCGAAGCTCTCGTTCCCGAGTGGCTCACCCTCCCCGACATCGCCGAGAAGCTGGACGTCGAGGTGACGCGGGTGCGGCAGCTGGTGAAGGAAGGCCAGCTGATCGCCGTACGCCGTGGTGAGAACCGCGCGCTGTACGTCCCCGCCGCCTTCATCGACGGGGACAAGGTGGTCAAGGGCCTCACCGGCCTGCTGACGCTGCTGCGGGACGACGGCTTCACCGACGAGGAGATGCTGGAGTGGCTCTTCACCCCTGACGAGTCCCTGCCGGGCACTCCCGCCCAGGCCCTCAGCGAGAACCGTGGCACGGAGGTGAAGCGCCGCGCCCAGGCGCTCGCCGTCTGACACCTACGCACCACCGACGGCCGCCCCCACCCGGGGGCGGCCGTTCCAGTGCCGCCCCCGTCCGGGGCGGCCGTCCCGCGCCCCGTCCGCCGTTCCGCGGAACCGGGCGCCGCCACCACCACGATCCGGGGGGACCGCACCGTGCCCGAGACCGCCACCGACCTCAGCGCCACCGCCACGGAGGGCCACGCCGCCGCCTCGGCGGACCGCGCCACCGCCACTGCCGGTGTCGTCGCCACCGACGCCCGGGCCCGGCTGGCCGCCGCCCGCCTCTACCTGTGCACCGACGCCCGCCGCGACCGCGGCGACCTCGCCGAGTTCCTCGACGCCGTGCTCCCCGCGGGAGTGGACATCGTCCAACTGCGTGACAAGGGCCTGGAGGCCGCCGAGGAGCTCGAGCACCTGCGCACCGTGGCCGAGGCCTGCGCCCGCCACGGCAAGCTGCTCGCCGTCAACGACCGCGCCGACGTCGCCCACGCCGCCGCGGCCGACGTGCTCCACCTGGGCCAGGGCGACCTCCCGGTGCCGGCCGCCCGCGCGATCCTCGGCCCTGACGTCCTCATCGGCCGCTCCACGCACTCGGTTGCCGAGGCGGAGGCCGCCGCCACCCAGGAGGGCGTCGACTACTTCTGCGTCGGCCCCTGCTGGCCCACCCCCACCAAGCCGGGGCGCCCGGCCGCCGGGCTCGACGCGGTCCGCAAGGTCGCCGCGCTGGGCGTGGAGCGGCCCTGGTTCGCGATCGGCGGCATCGACCTCACCACCCTCGACGAGGTGCTGGACGCCGGCGCCCGGCGCGTGGTCGTGGTCCGGGCGATCACCGCCGCCTCCGACCCGGCCGCCGCCACCGCGGAACTCGCCGCCCGCCTGCGCGACCGCTGACCTGCGCCGCCGGGGCGGCGCGGCTGTCCGGGGAGCGGACAGTCTTTGGGACAGGGGCCGCGGTCTGGCTAACCTGCGAACCATGGCCCTAGGAACCGCGTCAACCCGGACGGACCGCGCGCGCACCGTGCGTGACATGCTCGCCTCCGGGCAGCAGATCGTCTCGTTCGAGTTCTCCGCGCCCCGGACGGAGAAGGGCGAGCGGAACCTGTGGAGCGCGCTCCGCCGGGTCGAGGCCGTCGCGCCCGACTTCGTGTCGGTGACCTACGGCGCCGGCGGGTCCACCCGCGCGGGGACGGTCAAGGAGACCGAGCAGATCGTCTCCGACACCACGCTCACCCCGGTCGCGCACCTGACCGCCGTCGACCACTCGGTCTCCGAACTGCGCAACATCATCGGCCAGTTCGCCGACGCGGGGATCCGCAACATGCTGGCGCTGCGCGGCGACCCGCCCGGCGACCCGATGGGCGAGTGGGTCGCGCACCCCAAGGGCCTGCACTACGCCGCCGAACTCGTCGAACTCATCAAGGAGTCGGGGGATTTCTGTGTAGGTGTGGCGGCCTTCCCCGAGCTGCATCCGCGCTCCCCGGACTGGGAGACGGAGGTGCGGCACTTCACCGACAAGTGCCGTGCGGGGGCGGACTACGCCATCACCCAGATGTTCTTCCAGCCCGAGTCGTACCTGCGGTTCCGCGACAAGGTGGCCGCGGCCGGCTGCGAGACGCCCATCATCCCCGAGGTGCTTCCGGTCACCAGTATCCGTATGCTGGAGAGGCTGCCGACTCTGAGCAACGCCGTGATTCCCGCCCGGCTGAAAGAGCGGATCCTCACAGCCAAAGACGATCCGGCCGCTGTACGCTCCCTGGGAATCGAGTTCGCCACGGAGTTCTGCGCGCGGCTGCTGTCCGAGGGTGTGCCCGGACTGCACTTCATCACGCTCAACAACTCGACGGCCACACTGGAGATCTACGAGAACCTGGGCCTGCACCACCCGGTGCGGGGCTGGACCGGGAGCGTCTGAGTCCGTCAGACTGCCCCGTTCCTAGGGAGAGGGGCGTTACATGGGCTGGACGGTCCTCTACATCGCGTTCGGCATCGTCGCACTGTGGCTGCTGGGCGAGGTGTTGCTGCAGTACAAGGCCAAACTGCGGTGGCGCGTGCTGGCGTTCGTCGGCTTCCTCGGCGTGGTGATCGGTGTGCTGGCCGCGTCGGTCGCGATGATCGGCCTGGGCGCGCTCGCCTTCGCGGTGGGGCAGACCTTCGTCACGCTGTCGTTCCGCAGCGGCTTCTCGCAGGGCTGGGCGCTGCCCGCCGCCCGCCGTCGGGCCGGCCGGGACGACGAGGAGTGGGAGGAGTTCGAGGGCGACGACCGCGACGAGCACGGTGACCGTGACGCACACGGTGACCGTGACGCACACGGTGACCGTGACGCACACGGTGACCGTGGCGGACTCCGCGGCCGTCAGGACGACGAGCAGCCGGCCGCGCCCTCCGTGGACGACTACCAGGCCGCCGCCGGCGCCACCGCGTACCCGTCGCAGACGGCGCAGGAGGACACCGGCTCCTACGGCGTTTACGACAACTCCGGTTACGACACCGGCGCGTACCCCGCCGCCGCGTCCGCCGGAGCCGACGGGCAGGGGTACGGCGCCTACGACACCTACGCCGGCACGGGATACGACCAGCAGCAGTACCAGGCCTACGCGGACCCCTACGCCACGCAGGGCGGCCAGTACGGATACGACACCACGTACGGCGGCCAGCAGCAGGGCTACGAGCAGCAGGGCGGGTACGACGCGACGTCGTACAGCGGCTACACCGACACCACGCCGCCCGGCGGAGTCTGGGTCCCGCAGCAGCGGGGCGCCGAGGACCCTTACGGGACCGAGCAGCCGCAGCCCCAGCAACAGCAACAGCAGCAGCCGTACCCGTACGGGTACGACGAGCAGTACCGGTACTGAGCAGGTCGCGCGCGACGGAGGGCCGGTCCCCGGGTGGGGGCCGGCCCTCCGTCGTTGCGGGGCAAGGGCATCGCGTCGTGGCGCCGGGCCGCGGGACGACCGCTCACCGAGGGGTCGACCTCGGTGGCGCGGTGGCGCGGCGGGCCGTGCCCGGGTCAGACGGAGCCGCGGAAGGCGGGGCCCTCGACGACCAGGCCGGAGACGAGCGCCCCGGACATCCCGGCGTGCGGCAGCCCGCCGCCGGGGTGGGCCCAGCCGCCCGCCCGGTACAGGTTCGGCAGCCCGGTGGCGTTGCCGGGACGCAGCAGCGCGGCCCCGCCGCCGGCCAGGGCGGGGGCGGGGACGCCTTCCGTTCCGGTCTCCCGCCGGACGTCCGCCGGGGTGCGGACCTCGTGCCACAGCAGCCGCTCGCGCAGCCCCGGCAGGACGCTCTCCGCGGCCGTCAGCATCAGCTCCGCCCGCCGCTCCGCCTCCCGCGCGTCCGTGCCGGCCGGCACCGTCGCGGTCAGCACCACGGACTCGTGGGCGTCGTCGGGCCGCAGGGCCGGGTCGTCGGGCCGCAGCACGGTGACCGTCGGGACCACGGAGGCCCGGTCGCCGGCCGGGGAAGCGCCGGCGAGGGCCTCCAGCTCGGCGTCCCGGTCGGGGGAGTGGACCACGGTGCGGTGCACCGCGTCCGCCTCGCGCGCGCCGCGCAGGGCCACCAGCACCGTGAGCCGGCCCGGTGCCGGTCCGTCGGCCGGGCCCGGCGCGACCTCGCCCTCGGCCGCCGACGTGTGGGGGCCCGCCACGAGGCCGGGGCGCACACCCACCACCACGTGGCCGGCCTCCTCGAGCGTGCCGTCGGCGAGCTCCACACCGGCCGCCCGGCCGTCCTTCTCCACCACCCGGACCGCCTCCGCGCCGAAGCGGAACTCGACCCGCCGGGCCAGGCAGCGCTCGTAGACGGCGCGGGCCAGCTCACACAGCCCTCCGCGGACGTACCAGACGCCGAAGGCGTGCTCCATGTACGGCAGCACCGCCGCGCTCGCCGGAGCGGTCCGCGGGTCCAGGCCGTGGGCGAGGGCGTGGCTCTCCAGCAGCCGCGCCAGCCGAGGATCGCCCAGCTCCCACTCGCCCACCTGGGCGAGGGTGGCGGCCCGCCGGGTCCGCAGCAGGCGCCGGTGCGGCACGGACGGGTAGGGCTCACGGTCGGCCAGCACATCCCAGTTGGGCCACAGCGGCTCCTCCAGGAGCGGGCGGCGGGTGCGGTCCCAGGCCTCCCGCCCGCGGACCAGGAACTCGCCCCAGCGCTCCCCGGCGCCCCTGCCGACGCTCCGCTCCAGGGCGGCCACCACGCCCGCCCGGGAGGCGTTGGGCAGGTCCACCCGGGTGCCGTCGGGGAAGAGGTGGCGGGCCGAGGGGTCCGTCTGGACCAGCTCGACGCAGTCCTCCAGCGGCTGCCTGCCTGTCTTGACGAACAGGTCGCGGTACACGGCCGGCAGCGGGAGGAGGCCCGGACCGGTGTCGAAGGCGAAACCGTCGCGCTCCCGGCGGCGCAGGGCGCCGCCGTAGGTGTCCGTCCGCTCGTACACCGTCACGCGGTGGCCGGCCACGGCCAGACGCGCGGCGGCCGCCATTGCGCCCATGCCGGCGCCGATCACTGCTACCCGTCCCATGCGGGGGAGTCTAGGCCGCCCGGACCTGCCCATTTCGGTGGGTACCGGCATGCCGAAGGGGCGCCCGCCTCGGCGGACGCCCCTGGAAGCTGTCGGTCAACGGTCCTGCTGGTCGTCCCGGCGGCGCTGCCAGCGCTGCTCGATGCGATCCATCACGGACCTTTTACGCGCCGTCGCCGCGGCTCCGGGCGTGCCCGGGGCATCGGCCGGCTGCTCGCCGGGCTTGGGGCCCTTGCGCCAGCCGGTGACGGCGAGAACGGCGCACCCCAGCATGACGAGGAAGCCCACCACGCCGATCCAGATCTGCTGGGCGACCATTCCGGTCATGAGGAGCGCGATACCTACGAGGAAGCCCGCGACCGCCTGGTAGACCCGTCGCCGGGTGTACGTGCGCAGCCCGCTTCCCTCAAGCGCTGTCGCGAACTTGGGATCTTCGGCGTACAGCGCTCGCTCCATCTGCTCGAGCATGCGCTGCTCGTGCTCCGAGAGCGGCACGGGAGTCCTCCTCATCGTGCAGTCGCCGGGGCGACCGGGGGTCCCCTCCAGGATAGGCAGGGAATCGCCCCCGTGAAACCCGCCCCTCTACGCCATTTGGCAACCGGTTCCGGTCATGGCGGGGCCGGCCCGTGGAACCTTCATTCCCCGCGGGCCCGCCAGTCATGCCGGGCGGTCTGCCACCGATCATACGGGTCTCGCGGCCGGTCGGCAGGGGTCACGACGGAGTCCGCCCGGTGCCGCGCCGCTGATCACGGCGGGGATGCCGGCCCGGAAGCCGTGCGGGACACCGGACGCGGGGTGGCCGGGACCCGGCGCCGGGCCGGGTCCGGGCGGTCCACGACGGTCCCGCCGGTGCCGGCGACGACCTCCGCGCGGGCCCCGGAGAGCCCTGCCGGACCGTGCGAACCGGCCAGGCGGCGACATCGACGACGGCCCGTGCGGTGCCGGTGAGATCGCCGCGGCGACGGCCACGACGCCGGCGGGGGCGGCTGGGACGTTGCGGGGACGGCTGGGACGCCGTAGTGCGGCCACGGCGCCGCAGTGCGGCCACGGCGCCACGACGTCGCGGGGACGCCACGGTGCCGCGGGGACGGCCACGACGCTGCGGGGACGGCTGGGACGCTGCGGTGCCGCCGAGGACGCCGCAGTGACGCCACGACGCCGCGGGGGCGGTCAGGACGACGACGGAGACGCCTCGGCCAGGACGTGGAGCTGGGTGGCCACCGAGTGGAAGGCCTCCATCGAGGCCACCGCGGCCTCCAGGCGCAGCAGCGCCTCCCGGGCGCCCGGCTCGGTGTCGACCAGGACGCCGGGGACCAGGTCGGAGAACACCCGCACGCCGTGCACAGCGCCCACCCGCAGACCGCTCGCCTCGACCAGCGAGGTCAGCCGGTCGACGGTGAAGCGGTGCGGGACGGGGTCCTGCTCGCCCCAGCGGCCGTCCGGGTCCTCCAGCGCCTGCCGCGCCTCGTTGAAGTGGCCGGCCAGGGTGCGCGAGAGCACCGCGCCGCCCAGGCCCGCCGCGAGCAGGCTCAGCAGCCCCCCGGGGCGCAGGGCGGCCGCCACGTTGCGCAGCCCCTCGGCGGGGTCGTCGACGTACTCCAGCACGCCGTGGCAGAGCACCGCGTCGTAGGAGGAACGGTCCGCGACGTCGAACAGGCCGTGGACGTCCCCCTGAACCCCTCTCACCCGGTCGGCCACTCCCGCCTCGGCGGCACGGCGCTCCAGCGCGAACAGGGCGTCGGGGCTGGGGTCGACGACGGTGACCCTGTGGCCGAGCGCGGCGACGGGCACGGCGAAGTTGCCGCTGCCCCCGCCGGTGTCGAGGACGTCGAGCGACGGGTCGCCGCCGGATTTGACTCGGCGGTCCAGGGCGTCCCTCAGGACCTCCCAGACCACGGCGGTACGGAGAGAAGCGCGGGGGCGCATCGGGTCCGACACGGCGATTGACTCCTCGGCGGGCGATCGGTGGCCGCCCGCCCACAGGAGCGTGGGGGGCAGGCGAATGTCCCCACCCTAATGGGCGTCCGGGCCGGTCAGCCCTGTCGCCCGCTCCACCAGACGCAGGAACGTGGCGACGTCGCGTATCAGGTCGTCGGCCTCCCGGGCGGAGACGGCGTGCGGCAGGTCGGCCTCGGCCCGCGCACGGCGCTCCGCCCCCGCGGCGAAGAAGGAGGCCCACTCGGCGAGTTCCGGCGCGGCCTCCGCGAGCACCTCCCAGGCGCTGCGTATCGGCGTCCGGCGGCCGCGGCGGGGCTCGGGCAGCGGGGTGACGCGCACCGCGAGCACGGCCGCGGCCCCGCGCAGGGCGGCCAGGTGGGCCGCGGCGTACCGCTCGTTGGGTGTGGCCAGGAGCAGAGCGCCGTCCAGACCCCGGCGGGCGCGGTCGAGCAGGTCGAGGCCGGCGGGCGGTGCGGACGCCCGGCGGGCCACCGGGTGGGTCATAACGAACCTCCTGTCGTCGTACGACAGCATCTGTCCTGTCTGGTCCCATCCTGGGGCCTGCCACTGACAATCGCGTTGACCTGCGGTTTTGCCCGGCGGGCCGGTTCGGGTTAGTTTTTGCACTGACCAGTCAGTGCAAAAAAGCCGAGGTGCATGCGAGTGAGCCGGCAGGGGGACGGGCAGCCGCCCAGCACGGGCGTCGCCGCCCGGGGGCTTGGGGTCAAGGGGCCCCGGGGATGGGCGTTCAGGGGCGTGACCTTCGAGGCCGCGCCGGGCACGCTGGTGGCCGTCACCGGCCCCACGGGGTCGGGCCGCACGGCGCTGCTGCTGGCCCTCACCGGGCGGATGCGCACGGCCGAGGGCACGGCCCGGGTGGCCGGGCTGGAGTTGCCCCGGCGGACGGCGCGGGTCCGCCGGGTGTCCGGGGTGGCCCACATGCCCGGCGTGACGGACCTCGATCCCGCACTGACCGTCGCGGAGCACCTCCGCGAGCGGGCACTGGTCGGCCGCCGGTACGGGGGACCGGCGGCCGACCTGGTGCGCGGACTGCTGCGTTCGCCGCGGGCGAGGGCGGCCGAGGACGCGGCCCGCGCGGACGCGGCGCTCCGGGCGGTGGGACTGGCGCCGGACGACCTGCCGAAGGGGAGCCGCACGGCGGTGCGGGACCTCTCCCGGGCACAGGAGCTGCGGCTCTCGGTGGCCCTCGCGCTGCTCGGCCGGCCCGGACGCCCCGAGGTGATCGCGGTGGACGACGCCGACCTGGGCCTCTCCGGCCCCGAACGGGAGGAGGTGGCCGCGATGCTGTCCGCGCTGGCCGCCGGCGGCACGACCGTCCTGGCCTCGTTCCGCGAGGCCCCGCGCGAGGCGGACCTCGTGGTGCCGGTCGGCGAGCCGGCCGCCCCCGAGGACACCCCGCCCGCGCCCGGACGCCTGCGCCGCCTGATCCGCCGCGGGGCACCTGCCCCCGCCGCTTCTGACGCCCCGAGCGGAACACCCGAGGACCCGGGCGGCGGGGCCACCCCGCAACCGGTGTCACCCGACACCGCCGAGGACGCCCGGGCCGGGGACACCCCTGTCCCTGCTGAGGCCACGGACGACACCCCCCGACAGGACCCGCAGAAGGCCGTCGAGGCCCCGATCGCCGAGGAGGACGCGGATGCGCACCCCGCGACTGGCCGCGCTTGAGCTGCGGCGGTTCGGCCGCAGCCGGCTGACCCGGGCCGCCCTGGTCTCCATGATCCTGCTGCCGCTGCTGTACGGCGCGCTGTACCTGTGGTCCTTCTGGGACCCCTACGGCAACCTCGATCGCGTCCCCGTCGCGCTGGTCAACCAGGACCGGGGCGCCACCGCCGAGGGGGAACACCTGACGGCCGGTGACGACATCGCCGAGGGACTGCGCGACAGCGGCGTCTTCGACTGGCGCCAGGTCGGCCCCGAGGAGGCACGCGCGGGCGTGGAGAGCGGCCGGTACTACCTCTCGCTCACCATCCCCGCGGACTTCAGCAAGCGCATCGCCTCCGGAGGGAGCGACGATCCCCGGGCCGGCGCGCTGAAGGTGCGCACCGACGACGCCAACAACTACATCGTCGGCCAGATCTCCCGCACCGTCTTCGCCGAGGTCCGCACCGCCGCCTCCACCAAGGCGACCCGCGGGTTCCTGGACCACATCTTCGTCTCCTTCTCCGACATCCACGACGCCACCGAGGAGGCCGCCACCGGCGCCGACGACCTGGCGGGCGGCATCGAGAAGGCGAAGAAGGGCTCCCAGGACCTGGCCGGCGGCCTCGGCGACGCGCGCACCGGCAGCGAGGACCTGCACAAGGGCCTGACCCGGCTGCACGGCGGCTCCGAGGACGTGGCCTCCGGCGCCCGCCGGGTGGCCGCGGGTACCGGGACGCTGGCCGGCAAGGTCAACGGCGTCGCGGACACCGTGCGCCCCTTCCTGGAGAAGAACGAGCAGACCATCGCCGACACCGCCCGCCTGGTGGCGGACTCCGCCGCCGCGATCCGCGCCAACCTCGGCTCCCTGGCGGACGCCGCGCCCGGGGCGGCCCGCGCCACCGCCACCGCCTCCGCGACCCTCACCGACGTCCACCACACCCGCTGCGAGGTCTCCCCGCTGCCCGACCCGGCCTGCCCCGACCTGAAGAAGGCCAGGGACGCCGCCGTCGACGCGGCAGCCGTCGCCGCGGACGTCGACAAGCTGGTCACCGGCCAGAAGGACCACCTCACCGCACTCGACAAGCACCTCGCCGCTCTCGAGAAGCAGGCGGACGCCCTCGCCGACCGGGCCCCCCGGCTGACCGAGGACCTCGACGACGCCGTGAGCAGGATCAACGCGCTGGACCGCGGCGCGAAGGCGGTCGCGGCCGGGGCCGGGGATCTCCACAAAGGCCTCGGCCGCGCCGAGAAGGGCGCCGCGAACCTCGACGAGGGCGTCGGCGCGCTGAAGAAGGGCGCCGACCGCCTCGACGGCGGCATCTACCGGCTGGTCGACGGCTCCGGCGAACTCGCCGGCGGCCTGCACGAGGGCGCCGGGAAGATCCCCGACCTCGACACGGCCGAGCGCGACCGCCGCACCGAGGTGATGGCCGACCCCGTGCGCCTGGCCAGCTCCAAGCTCCACCAGGCCGACAACTACGGCACCGCCTTCGCGCCCTACTTCATCCCGCTCGCCCTGTGGGTCGGCGCGATGGTCGCCTACATGCTGATCCAGCCCCTCAACCGCCGGGCCCTGGCGGCCGGGGCACCGGCCTGGCGGATCGCCGTGGCCGGCTGGCTGCCGGTGGCGGCGCTGGGCGTCCTCCAGGTGACCGCGCTGATGTCCGTCCTGCACTGGGGGATCGGCCTGCGCACCGCCCGAGGCGCCGCCACCGTCGGCTTCCTGCTGCTGGTCACCGTCTGCTTCGCAGCGATCGTCCAATGGCTCAACGCCCGCTTCGGCGCGGCCGGCCGCATCCTGGTGCTCGCCCTGCTGATGCTCCAGCTGACCTCGGCCGGCGGCACCTACCCGGTGGAGACCAGCCCCGGGTTCTTCGGCGCGATCCACCCCTACCTGCCGATGAGTCACGTGGTCGAGGCGCTGCGCCGACTGATCACCGGCGGCGACACCGCCCCGGTCCTGGAGGCCTGCGCGGTGCTCCTCGCCTACACCGCCGGAGCCCTCGTGCTGACCTCGCTGGCAGCCCGCCGCAAGCAGGTATGGACCTTCGACCGCCTGCGCCCGGAGCTGAGTCTGTGAGAATCGACGGCATGAAAAGCAGCACCGGCCGCCGCGCCGCCACCAAGCAGAAGCTCTACGAGGCGGCCGTGACCCTCATCGCCGAGCAGGGCTTCTCCGCCACCACGGTGGACGAGATCGCCGAGCGGGCCGGGGTCGCCAAGGGCACCGTCTACTACAACTTCGCCAGCAAGTCCGTGCTCTTCGAGGAGCTGCTGCGGCACGGGGTCGGGCTCCTGACGGCCTCCCTGCGCGAGGCCGCCGAGCAGACCGCGCGCAGCGGCGGCAGCCGGGTGGACGCGCTCGACGCGATGATCCGGGCCGGTCTGGTCTTCATCCACCGCTACCCGGCCTTCACCCAGCTCTACGTCGCCGAGCTGTGGCGCACCAACCGGGCCTGGCAGGAGACCCTGATGGTGGTCCGCAAGGAGGCCGTCGCGGTGGTCGAGGGGGTGCTGCGGGACGGCGTCGAGGCCGGGGAGTTCAGCGACGAGATCGACGTCTCGCTGACGGCGGCCGCCCTGGTGGGCATGGTCCTCGTCGCGGCGCTGGACTGGCTGGCGTTCCAGCCGGAGCGGTCGCTGGACGACGTGCACGGAGCGCTGTCGCTGCTGCTGCAGGGGCGTGTCGCCGGCCGGGGCTGACGCCGGCGGTGCCGGCGCGGGCGGTGCCGGCGCGGGCGGCGCGGGGCGGCACGCGCACCGGTACCGCCGCCCCGTGTCGGCGGTACCGGCGGCGCGGTGCCCGCCCCCGAGCCGTGACTCTGCCGGTGCCGACCGCCCGCCGCATCCGTGCGGGTACTCATCCGGGCATGAGTACCCGGACCCGAAGCCGCCCCCCGGTCGGGGCCGGCCGCGCCGCCCCGGAGCGTGGGCCGAGCCGTCGTGAGGGAGCGTTCGGAGAGCAACACTGAGCGAACTTGGCCGAAAATCGATCACATCCGATGCGATGTGTACAACTGCTGGTCAGCTGAGGTTATTTGACGGGGTGTCAGTGAGCGCGGCCTTCCAGTTGTGGAGCCTGTCCGGGGGAGGCCGCCTTTACCACGGGCCCGTTCGTTCCCGTTGACATCGCGACGAAATCCCATTCCGCGCAAGCAGTTCCGCCATGCCGATCAACGCACCCCGAAGGGTGGCTAGCATGAGCCCTGTGCGGCCGAAATGGCTCCGTTCCTCTCGCGCACCCGGCCGAGGGACCGTCGAGCACCGGCCGTCCTGCCCTACCGCCAGATCCCCCTGACCGAGGGACCCGTCCGATGTCAGTGCCTGCTCCGCCCGGCCAGCAAGACCGGGTCAAGGCCTTCTCCCCCTCGTCCGCCACGTGTTCGGCGCTGCTGCTGGTGACGGCCGCGGCCGTCGGTGCGGCGGCCGCCACCGCACCGCCCGACGCCCTCCCCTGGGTCCTGGCCGTGGGAGGTGCGGCCTGGGTGATCCTGGGCGTCACCGTCCTCGCCGGCCGCCGGCACCTGTTACGGGCCGCCGCCTCGGCGGCCCGGCGGGAGGCCGAGGCCGCCCGGCTGCGGGCGCAGGCGGACTGCCTGACGGGGCAGGTCTCGCACCTGCTCACGGTGACCCTGCCGGCCCTCACCGACGACCCGCACGCGACCGCGGGCCTGGACGACACCCGGGTGCTCCCCGACCCGCAACTCCGCCGGCTCGCCGCCGCGGTGGCCGTCGCGGTCGGCCGGAGCGCTCAGCGCGCCGCCGCCGTGGAGGCCCAGTACCTGGAGACCAGGTCCGCACTGGACCGGGTGGAGGCCGACCTGCAGCGGCTGGGCAGGGAGACGTGGCCGACGGCCGTCGCCGGGCTGCGCGAGGGCCGTTCCGCCGACACCGTGCTCGCCGGCGTCGAACTGCCCTCGCACCCCGCCATGCGCGCCGGGGCCGAGGACTGCATCCGCGCCTTCGCGCTGAGCGAGCGGCGGGCCGCCGCCGCGCAGGCGGCGTCGGCCAAGGCGCTCGGCCGGGTGCAGGCCAAGGCCGTCCAGATCCTCGCGGACCTGCGGGAGATGCAGGAACGTCACGGCGAGGAGGTCTTCGGCGACCTCCTGAAGCTGGACCACAGCACCTCGCAGCTGGGCCTCATGACCGACCGGCTGGCGCTGCTCATGGGCGGCCGGTCCAGCCGCGCGTGGAACAAGCCCATCGTCATGGAGAGCATCCTGCGCGGCGCCGTCGGCCGCATCGCCGCGTACCGGCGGGTGCGTCTGCACTGCTCCACCGCCGCGGCGATCTCCGGCCACGCGGCCGAGAGCGTGATGCACCTGCTCGCCGAGCTGATGGACAACGCCGCCAACTTCTCCCCGCCCATCGACGAGGTGCACGTCTACGCCGAGCACCACAGCGCCGGCATCGTCGTCACCGTCGAGGACAGCGGCCTGAGGATGGCCGAGGCCGCCATGCGCCGCGCCGAGGAGGCCGTGACCGGGCGCGTCACCGACCTCGCCTCGCTGCAGGGCACCCGGGTCGGCCTGGCGGTCGTCGGCCGCATCGCGGTGAAGTACGGCATCAGCGTCAACTACCGGCCGTCGTCCCGCGGCGGCACCGGGGTCGTTGTCCTGCTGCCGCTCCACCTGCTCGCACAGCGGCGCGAGGCCGTGACGCGCGGCCGCCCCACGACGCCGACCCCGGGCGCGCCCACCCCGGCCGTGCCCGTCGAGCCGGGCACCGTCGAGGCCGAACACGGCAGGACCGGACGGCCCCGGCATGCCGAGGCCGTCGAGCGGCTCCCGGCCCGGCCGGCGCAGGAGCACACCCCGCCGGAGGCCCGCCCGGAGCGGGGCCGGACGGCCGGGGCGCCCGAACAGGGCGGAAGCCGCCCGAGCGGCACCAGCACACCCAACGGGCTGCCCGTCCGCGCGCCCGGACGGACCATGGCCGACGCCGCGAGGGAGCGCGAGCAGCGCCGCAGGGCGGCCGGGCCGGCCGACGGCGCCCGGTCGGACCGGCGGTCCGGCCGCGACGTGGGCTCCCGGTTCGGCGCCTTCCACCGCGCGCGCCGGACCGGCGGCGAGACCGACGGCGGACCGTCCGGCCTCGAACCCCCCGTCGCCCGCTAGCGCGACACCCTTCCCCCCCGTGCCTGCAGGACCAGGGCGCCGTCCTGCTCCGAACCCGTGAGATTGGAGGACCGGGGCGGTGGTGCCGGAGGATTCCGGCACCACCGCCCCGACACCCCGCATGCAGACCACCGACAACAGCCTCAGCTGGCTCCTGCAGAACCTGCAGGAACGCACCCCCGGCACCCGGCACGCACTGGTCCTGTCCCGCGACGGACTGAAGCTGTGCTGGAGCGAGCACCTGTCCGTCGACCAGGCCGACCAGCTCGCCGCCATCTGCTCCGGCATCCAGGCCCTCGCCCAGGGCGCCTCGATGGAATTCGGCGACGGCACCGGCGGCGTACGGCACTCGATGACCGAGTTCCACGGCGGTCTGCTGTTCGTCGTGGAGGCCGGCGAGGGCGCACACCTGGCGGTCGTCGCCGACGAGGACGCGGACCCGGGAGTCGTGGGCCACCAGATGACGGAACTGGTGGAGCAGATCGGCGAGCACCTGCGGGCCGAGCCACGGGACCCGGCCAGGGACGGCACAGCGTGAGGCGCGAACCCGTCGACACGGGCGACCCCGACCGGCTCTACACGGTGACCGGGGGACGCCACCACGCCGACGAACCCCTCGACCTGGTCACCCTCCTGGTCAGCGAGTGCGAGCCGACGGCCGGCATGCAGTCCGAGCACGTCCGGATCCTGGAGCTGTGCCGTCACCCCACCGCCGTCGTCGAGGTCGCCGCGGAGCTGCGCCTGCCGATCACGGTGGTGCGCATCCTGCTCGCCGACCTGCTGGACGCCGGCCGCGTCACGGCGCGCCACCCGCGGGCGGCGGCGTCCGTCGCCGACCTGCCCGATTCGCAACTGCTCAAGGAAGTGCTTCATGGGCTCCGCAACATCTGAGTTGCCCTCCCTGCGCCTACCGCTGACGGACCGGGCGGAGACCGGACTGAAGATAGTCGTCGTGGGCGGCTTCGGCGTCGGCAAGACGACCCTGGTCCGCTCCGTCAGCGAGATCAGGCCGCTGAACACCGAAGAGGTGATGACCCAGGCCGGCGTCGGCGTCGACGAGACCGATCCCGCCTCGCGGAAGCACACGACGACGGTCGCCTTCGACTTCGGACGGATCAGCCTCAACGACCGCATGGTGCTGTACCTGTTCGGCGCACCCGGCCAGGAGCGGTTCTGGTTCCTGTGGGACCGGCTCTTCTCGGGAACGCTGGGCGCGGTCGTCCTCGTCGACACGCGCCGGGTGGACGACTCCTGGTACGCGATCGACAGGCTGGAGCACCACGGCACCCCCTTCGTGGTGGCCGTCAACCGGTTCGAGCAGGACGGGGCCAGGTACTCCCTCGACGAGGTGCGCCAGGCGCTCGCCCTGCCGGCGCGCGTGCCGATGGTCGAGTGCGACGCGCGGGACCGACAGTCGGCCAAGGACGTGCTGATCACTCTCGTGGACCACCTTTACGACCTGGCCATGGCCAAGGAGGCGACACCGTGACCGCATCCGGACACCCGGCCCCGCACGGCGCGCCGTCCGCGTGCCCCGCCCACCAGGAAGCGGTCCGCCTGACGGGGCTGGAGTACCAGCAGTCGCCGTCGCAGCTCTACCGCGCCCTGCGCCGGGAGCACGGCCCCGTCGCACCGGTGCTGCTGGAGGGCGACATCCCCGCCTGGCTGGTGCTGGGCTACTCCGAGGTCACCTACGTGACCCAGCACGACGAGCTGTTCGCTCGCGACTCGCGGCGCTGGAACCAGTGGGGAGGAATCCCGCAGGACTGGCCGCTGCTGCCGTTCGTCGGGTACCAGCCCTCGGTGCTGTTCACCGAGGGGGACGAGCACCGGCGGCGGGCCGGAGTGATCACGCAGGCCCTGGAGGGCGTCGACCAGTTCGAGCTGGCGCTCAACTGCCGGCTGATCGCCGACGAACTGATCGCCCGCTTCGCCGGCAGCGGCGACGCCGAGCTCATGACCGGCTACGCGCACGCCCTGCCGATGCGGGCCGTGGTGCAGATGTGCGGCATGCCGGCCTCGGGTACGGACACCCGGCAGCTGGTGGACGACCTGCGCATCTCCCTGGACGCGGCGGAGGGCGACGACCCGGTGGCGGCGTACGGCCGCGTGGCCGAGCGGCTGCGGCAGCTGGTGAACGACAAGCGGGCCGCTCCGGGCCCCGACGTCACTTCCCGCATGCTCGCCCACCCGGCGGGCCTGACGGACGAGGAGATCGTCCAGGACCTGATCTCGGTGATCGCCGCGGCGCAGCAGCCGACCGGGAACTGGATCGGCAACACACTGCGCCTGCTGCTGACGGACGAACGGTTCGCCGTGAACGTCTCGGGCGGCAGGCTCAGCGTGGGCGAGGCGCTCAACGAGGTGCTGTGGCTGGACACGCCCACGCAGAACTTCATCGGGCGGTGGGCCACCGGGGACGTGCAGCTGGGCGGCCGCCAGATCCGGGCCGGCGACTGCCTGGTCCTGGGGCTCGCCGCGGCCAACAGCGACCCGCAGATCTGGCCGGAGGGACACGTGGGGGCCGAGAACGCCGCCCACCTGTCCTTCAGCAACGGGGAACACCGCTGCCCCTATCCCGCCCCGCTGCTGGCGGACATCATGGCGCGCACCGCCGTCGAGACCCTGCTGGACCGGCTGCCCGACCTGATGCTGGCCGTCGATCCGAAGGAGCTGACCTGGCGCCCGTCGATCTGGATGCGGGGCCTCACCGAGCTTCCCGTGCACTTCACACCGGTCGTGCGGTAGGGCCACGCGCCCGAGGCGGGGCGCTCGCGGAGCGGTCATGCCCCGCCCCGCGAGCGGCTCGGGTTCTCCGCCCCGCGAGCGACCCGGGCTCCCCGCCCGGGCGGCGGCTCGGGCACAGGGCCCGGGCAGGCGCCCGGGGCGGCTCGCGGCGATCCGGGAGGTCAGCCGGAGACCGGGGTGAACCGGACGGGGAGACGTGCCGGACCCCGGGTGAACACGCCCTGCTCCGCGGGCTCGAAACCCTCGGCGAGACGCACGTCGGGCATGGCGTCGAGCAGCTGGCCGACGCCGGTCTCCACCTCGGCCTTCGCCAGCAGCGCGCCGACGCAGAAATGCCGGCCGAGCGCGAAGGCCAGGTGGTCGGCGGCGGCGGAGAACGCCGTCGTGGTGGTGAGGTCGTCGCGGAAGATGTCGAAGCGGTCCGGGTCGCTGTAGCGCCTGTCGTCGCGGTTGGCTGCGCCGATCAGGCAGGTGACGGTGACCCCGGCGGGCAGCGTGCCGCCACTCAGCTCCACCTCCTCCGCCGACTGCCGCATGATCATGTGGACCGGCGGGGTGTACCGCAGGGTCTCGGCGAAGGCCCGGGGGATCAGGCTGCGGTCCTCCCGGACGGCGGCGAGCTGGTCGGGGTGGCGCAGCAGGTTCGAGAAGATGCCGGCGATGGCTTTGTCCGTGGTCTCGCCCCCGGCGGCCAGCAGCAGGCTGCAGAACGCCTTGATGTCCTCGTCGCTCATCCGGACGCCGTCCACCTCGGCGGCGCAGAGCTGGGACAACAGGTCGGTGCCCGGACGGTCACGGCGCTCACGGATGATCGGCAGCATGTACTCGGCGAACTCCACCCGGGTCCGCTCACCCGCCGCGGCCACCTCGGCGTCCCCCGACAGGTTGCCGAGGAACGCGATGACAGCCGTGTACCAGCGGTGGAACCGCTCGTGGTCGCCCTTGTTCAGGCCCAGCATGTCGGCGATGACGTTGACCGGGAAGCGGGTGGCGTAGTCGGTGACCAGATCCGCCGAGCCGGTGTGCCGGAACGCGTCGATCAGCTCGCGCGAATTGCGCTCGATGACGGGCAGGAACTTCTCCTGCAGGTCGGTGCCGCGGAAGGCGGGAGCCACCAGCGCACGCCGCACGGCGTGTTCGCGTCCGCTCAGCTGCAGGATCGTCTTCCCGTGCACGGGCTCGATCTGCCAGTCGTAGTTGTCGGTGGTGAACTGGCCCTGCTTGTCCTTGAAGACGCGCTCGACGTCCTCGTAGCGCGACACGACGTAGCTCTGTGTTGCCTCGTGCCACAGGAGGGGCGCGCTGTCACGGAAGACGCGGTACGCGGGATAGGGGTCCGCTGCGAACTCCGGCGAAAGGATGTCGGGCACCTGCTGCGCGGTCGACATGAAGCTCCCTGGGTCGTGATGCTGTTGATCCACAAGCTAGTTGATGAACCGTCAGGGAGGAACAGCTCCCCGGACTCCCAACTCCACCTCCTCCTGAGCCCGTTCGGCCCTCACGGCGCCGACGGCGCCGACGGCGGCGGCGCCGGCGGCGACCGTCAGGCCGCGCGCCGGGCCGACCGGGCGCGGACTCCTGCCGCACGGGCGGCGAGGGCCCGGCGGACGCGGACCGCGGAACGCGGGGCGAGGGCGGCGCGCAGGCGCGCGGGGCGGGTCGCCGAGGCAAGCAGCCCTTCGACCACCGCCCGGGCGTCGGCCACCAGTTCCGGCACCGCCCGGGCCCGCGGCGCGTAGAGCACCCGCTCGACCGCCGTCGCCAGCCGGTGCACCGCGTCCTTCCTCGGCCCGTCCAGCCCGCCGGTCCGCGCGACGCGCTCCGCCGCCCGGCGCGGCGTGAGCGAGCCGTCCGGGACGGTGCCGAGGTCCCAGGCGGTGTCGGTGACCTCGCGCCACAGCCGCAGCGTGTGAGCGGCCACGTCCGCCTCGTCCCGCGGCGGGGTGCCGAGCCGTCGCCCGCGTACCCGGGTGCGCCACAGCATCGGCGACAGCGGCACCAGCACGACGACCAGGGCGAGCAGCGACCACAGCAGGACCTGCGGCCACCGGGGCCCGCCGCCGGCGGCCGCCGCCGGCTCGTCCTCGTCCGGACAGGCGTCCAGACGCCGCAGCTCCGGCGTGCAGCTCGCGCTGCTGGAGGGCTTCGGCTTGGGCGCCGTCAGCTCGTCGTCCTCGGGAGCCGCCGAGGGCGTCGGCGTCGCACCGCCCGGCGTGGTCTCCGGCCGGGTGTACTCCGGGACCGTGCCCCGCGTCGGCGTGGGCTCGAACCGGGTCCACCCCACGCCCTCGAAGTACAGCTCCGGCCAGGCGTGCGCGTCCTGGAGGTTCACCTCCACGCTCCCGTCGCCCCGCTCGGCGCCCGGGGCGAAGCCGACCGCGACCCGGGCCGGTATGCCCAGCGAACGCGCCATGGCGGCCATCGCGAAGGAGAAGTGGACGCAGAAGCCCTGGCGGGTGTCCAGGAACCGGGTGATCGCGTCCGGGTCCTCGCCCACCTCGACCTCGGTGTCGTAGGTGAAGTCACCGGTGACCGAGAACCACTCCTGCAGGGCCACCGCCTGCTCGTAGGCGTTGCCCGCGTCCTCGGTGACCGCGCGCGCCGTCTCGCCGACCTCGTCGGGCAGGGACGACGGGAGGTCGGTGAAGTTCCGCAGCTCGGGGCCCGGCGCCGGGGCGGAGGCCAGCTGTTCCCGCGTCGGCAGGACCTCCAGGCTGGAGACCTGCCAGGTCTCGCCCTCCGTGGTGGCGCCGGCGTCGCCGCTGACGGTCAGGCTCAGCGGGTCGAGCCGCCACTGGCCGAGCGCCTCGGCCCAGGTGGCCGGGTAGGGCATCGGCAGGTGCCGCTGCTCGTACCAGCCGGCGGCCGTGATCCGGCTGGTCACCTCCTTGCGCAGCACCTGCCGGCCCAGGCCCGGCGGGTCGGGGAAGCGGGGCGGGAGCGGCACGGTCCGCCGCGGCGAGGCCTTCCAGGTGGTGCCGTCGAACTCGTCCAGCGAGGCGATCCGCAGGTACATGTCGCTGGTGCGGCGGGAGGTGGTGCGCACGGTCAGCACCGTGCGGTCGTCGGAGTCGTTGAGGTTGTCGCGCAGCGCGACCAGCAGGTCCACCGAGTTGCCGGTGCCGCGCCCCCCGGTCCCCGAGCCGCTGCCCGAGCCGAGGCCGCTCACCAGGCTGGTGCCCAGCGAGGGCAGGGCGGCCGGAGCCAGCAGCGCCACTCCCAGCGCGGCCGCCCCGATCCGGCGCCCGGTCCGCTGCCCTCTTACCCGTCCGGGCCGCTGCCCGCGGCCCGCGGCGTCCGCCGGGGGACCACCGAAGGTGCGGCCCCACCGGGTGAGCCGCTCCCGGCCGTCGGCCAGCAGCAGGACCAGGTAGCCGACCGCCGCCGCGCCGAACGCGAACGCCCCCGCGCCGCCCTCCTCGGCGAGGCCCGCGGCCACCGAGTACAGCGCCAGCAAGGGCAGCCCGGCAGGGGCGGCCAGCGCGTAGGTCACCGCCAGGGTGTCCACCAGCACCGCGATCAGCAGCACGCCGCCGACCAGCAGCAGCGCGATGCCGGGGGTCAGCGGCGCCGGGTTCGCGTACTCGGTGACGTCCGCCAGCCCCTGCCGCGCCAGGACCGCGAGGCGGGTCACCGCCTCGGGGCCCGGGAGCAGCCAGGCCACCGCCTGCTCCCGGGCGAAGAACAACGACAACAGGGACAGCGAGGCCGTCAGTTCGACGACGACGACCGTCGGCCGGGGCGCGGAGAACCGCCTGGCCGTCGCGCCCACGCCCGCCAGCAGGGCGACCGCGACGACGGCCTTGGCGTACCAGGTGCCCTCCTCGGTCAGCGGTATCAGCGCGATCGCCGTGAGCAGCGTCGCCGCCGCTGCGGCCAGCGTCGTCCTCGTCCGCACGCTCATCGCCGCTCACCGCCGTCCACGAGACCCGTCCGCTGCTGGTCCGCCTGCCGCCACACGGCCGCCATCGAGGCCCCGCGCGGCGCCCGCACCACCGTCCAGCCCGCCTCGCGCAGCACCCGCTCGGCGTCCGGGGCGGCGGCTGCCGCCCCCGCGTCCACCGGGGAGTCCGGCTCGGCGTCCTCCTCGTCGTCCTCCGGGAGGAAGGCGAGCGCGCCGCCGGTGCGATGCCGCATCCGGGCGACGGCGCCCGCCTGTTCCTCGTCGAGCGCGCCCAGGAACGCCACCAGCAGTCCGTCGCCGCTGCGGCGCAGCACCTCCTGCGCCGCCGTCAGCCCCTCGCCGTCGGAGTGGCCGATCACCGACAGGGTGTCCATCAGCAGCCCCGCCGCCTCGGCGGTCTCGGCGCCGGCGGCCCCGAAGGAGGCTCCCGCCTCGCCGGGCACCAGATTTCCGGTGTCGGTCAGCAGCCGCACCGCGTACCCGCGCTGCAGCATGTGCGTGAGCACCGAGGCCGCGCCGGACACCGACCACTCGAACGCCGAGCCCGGGCCCGCGCCCCGGTAGGCCTCCCGCCGGGTGTCCAGCAGCACCGTGCACCGGGCGCGGTGCGGCTGCTCCTCCCGCCGGACCATCAGCTCGCCGTACCGCGCGGTGGACCGCCAGTGGACCCGGCGCAGGTCGTCGCCGTACCGGTAGCCGCGCGGCAGCACGTCGTCCTCGCCGGCCACCGCCATGGAACGCTGCCGCCCGTCGCCGAACCCCTGGGCCCCGCGGCCCAGCCGTGCCGGCGGCAGCGCCTCCACCCGCGGCACCACCGTCAGCATGTCGTGCGCGGCGAACGAGCGGGTGAGCTCGCACATCCCGAACGGGTCCGCCAGCCGCAGCTCCAGGGGACCCAGCGGATACCGGCCCCGCAGGTCGGGGCGGACCCGGTAGGACACCTCGCGCTGCCCGCCCGGCTGGACGCGGTCCAGCACGAAGCGGGGCCGCGGGCCCAGCATGTACGGCACCCGGTCCTGGAGCATCAGCAGCCCGGTGGGCAGCCGGGAGACGTTGTCCACCCGCAGCCGCACCCGCGCCTCGGCGCCCGTCGGCACCCGCACCGGCGTCAGCGTGCGCGAGGACGTCACCCGGTGCCGGGTCCGGTGCACCGCGACGGCGCACAGCAGCGGCAGCGCCGCCAGCAGCAGCCCCACCCGCAGCAGGTCCTGCTGCCCCAGCACGTACGCGCACACCCCCGCCGCCACCCCCGCGGCGAGGAACGAACGCCCCCGGGTGGTCAGCCCCGCCAGCGCCACCCGCATCCCTCCAGGGCCGCGCGCGGCCCGCCGGCCCCCCGGCTGCATCACAGGCCCCGCGCGCCCGGAGCGGAGGGCACCGGCGTCTGCACCAGGATCTCCCGCACCACCGTCTCAGCCGTCCGCCCGGCCAGCTGGGCCTGGGCGTTCGGCAGCAGACGGTGGGCCAGCACCGCCTCGGTCAGCGCCTGCACGTCGTCCGGGAGCGCGAACTCCCGCCCGGCCAGCGCCGCCGCGGCCTTCGACGCGCGCAGCAGGTGTAGCGTGGCGCGCGGCGAGGCGCCCAGTCTCAGGTCCCGGTGGACGCGGGTGGCCGCGACCAGCTGCACCGCGTACCGGCGGACCGCATCCGAGACGTGCACCTCGCGGACCGCCTCGATCAGCTTCACGATGTCGTGCGCGTGCGCCACCGGCTGAAGGTCCTCCAGCGGGGGCGCCCCGCCGTGCACGTCCAGCATCCGCAGTTCGGCCTCCGCGCTCGGATAGCCGATGGAGACGCGGGCCATGAACCGGTCCCGCTGCGCCTCCGGCAGGGGGTAGGTGCCCTCCATCTCGACCGGGTTCTGGGTGGCCACCACCATGAACGGGCTGGGCAGCGGATAGGTCTGGCCGTCGATGGTGACCTGCCGCTCCTCCATCGACTCCAGCAGAGCCGACTGCGTCTTGGGAGAGGCGCGGTTGATCTCGTCGCCGATCACCATCTGGGAGAAGATCGCGCCCGGCTTGAACTCGAAGTCCCGCCGCTGCTGGTCCCAGATGGAGACGCCGGTGATGTCCGACGGCAGCAGGTCCGGGGTGAACTGGATGCGCCGCACCGAGCAGTCCACCGAACGGGCCAGCGCCTTGGCGAGCATCGTCTTGCCGACGCCCGGCACGTCCTCGATCAGCAGATGCCCCTCGGCCAGCAGCACCGTCAGCGCCAGCCGCACGACTTCCGGTTTGCCCTCGATCACCTGCTCGACCGCGCCGCGAATCCGCTCCGTCGTCGCGGTCAGATCGGAAAGGTTCCCTCGGTCGTCATAGGTCGTCACCCCGGCCCCCTTCGGCCCCAATGTCATGTCCCCTGAGCAACGGCGTGTTCGCGTGCCCCCGTCCGCATTCTTGTTCGCCGGAGTCCTGCCTGTCAGGACGTGTGGACAAGACCGGTCCGGACCGGGGGCGGCCTGGGGACGACTCGGGCGACTTTCGCAGGGTTTGCCACCCGTTCGGGGGACGCCGAACGCCCGGCCCGGGAGGAATCCCGGACCGGGCGCCTGAGAAAAGCCGAGGTGACACGGGGCACGGGGCGGACAGGACGCCCGCCCGGGCCGTCAGGAGCCGTCGATCTCCCGCAGCAGACCGGTCTTCACGTCGAAGACGAAACCGCGGACGTCGTCGGTGTGGAGCAGGAACGGCGAGGTGCGCACCTTCTGCATGGACTGCCGCACGTCCTGGTCGACGTCGCGGAAAGCCTCCACCGCCCAGGTCGGACGCTGGCCGACCTCCATCTCCAGCTCGTGCCGGAACTCCTCGGTGAGGGACTCCAGGCCGCAGCCGGTGTGGTGGATCAGCACGACGCTGCGGGTGCCCAGCGCGCGCTGGCTGATGGTCAGGGAGCGGATCACGTCGTCGGTGACCACGCCGCCCGCGTTGCGCACGGTGTGGCAGTCGCCCAGGTCGAGACCGAGCGCCGCGTGCAGGTCGAGGCGCGCGTCCATGCAGGCGACGACCGCCACGCGCAGCACCGGGCGGGCGTCCATGCCGGGGTCGGTGAAGGCCGCGGCGTAGTTCTGGTTCGCCTCGACCAGGCGGTCGGTCACGGGGCCGGTGGTGTCGGCGCCGGGGGAGGGGGCGGCGGAGCCGGCAGAAGCAGAAGTCGACATGAGGAAGACGTTACTGGCCGCTTCCCGCCCCGACACTTGCGGAAGGGGACAAACGGAACCGTCGATCTTCTGTGTGAGGTAACCCACAAGGGTGGAGTGCACTGCGCCGCACGGGTGATTCCTGTAGGGCGGGGGCGGCACCGCCCCCGGGCGGGACGACGCGCAGGGCAGTTGATTGACCGGCAGACAGGGTGGACTAAAGTGACGCGAAGCGGGAGGCGAGACACGCGATGCCCTCCCCGCTGGACCGAATTCCGGAGCACCCGGGCCGAGGACGCCCGGGATCTCCCCACGTGCGCGGCGCGTACGTGCGGCTCGGCCTCCTCCCGCTCCTGGCCGGCCGACGCTCCTGGCGCCGGCGGGCCTCCCCTCCGCGAGCGGGCGGTGACCCGGTTGCGCGTATCGCCACGCGGACCTGAGAGGGCCCCTTGAGCGAGAGCCGACATGTCCCTGTGATGCTCCGGCGGTGCCTGGATCTCCTGGCGCCCGCGCTGGAGCGGCCGGGAGCGGTCGTGGTCGACTGCACCCTCGGCCTCGGCGGGCACAGCGAAGCCATGCTCACCCGGTTCCCCGAGGTCCGGCTGATCGGCCTGGACCGCGACAAGGAGGCGCTGCGCCTGTCCGGCGAGCGGCTCGCCCCCTTCGGCGACCGGGCCACCCTGGTGCACGCCGTCTACGACGAGCTCCCCGAGGTCCTGGACCGCCTAGGCATCCCCTCCGCGCACGGCGTCCAGGGCGTCCTCTTCGACCTTGGCGTCTCCTCCATGCAGCTGGACGAGGCCGACCGGGGCTTCGCCTACGCCCAGGACGCCCCCCTGGACATGCGCATGGACCAGACCACCGGCATCAGCGCCGCCGAGGTCCTCAACACCTACCCGCCGGGCGAACTGGTGCGGATCCTGCGCGCGTACGGCGAGGAGAAGCAGGCCAAGCGGATCGTCTCCGCCGTGGTGCGCGAACGCCAGAAGGAGCCGTTCACCAACAGCGCCCGGCTGGTGCAGCTGATCCGCGACGCCCTGCCGCAGGCCGCCAAGCGCACCGGCGGCAACCCCGCCAAGCGCACCTTCCAGGCCCTGCGCATCGAGGTCAACGGCGAGTTGAGCGTCCTGGAGCGGGCGATCCCCGCCGCGGTGAAGGCCCTCGCCGTCGGCGGGCGGATCGGCGTGCTGTCGTACCACTCGCTGGAGGACCGGCTGGTCAAGCAGGTCTTCGCGGCCGGCGCCGCCTCCACGGCGCCGCCCGGACTGCCGGTCGTGCCCGAGGAGTACCAGCCCCGGCTGAAGCTGCTCACCCGCGGGGCCGAGCTGCCCACCGAGGAGGAGATCGCCGAGAACCGGCGGGCCGCCCCGGCCCGGTTCCGCGGGGCGGAGCGCGTCAGGGAGGACGTCCGGTGACCACCGAGGGGCAAGGGGAGGACGGATGAGCGGGAAACCACCGTTGCGGGGTCGCGCGGCACGGCTGGCGGCGCTGCTGCCCACCCGGGGGAGCCAGGCCGCCCGCACGCCGTTCGTGCTGCTGGTGGTCGCCCTGCTGGGCGGCGGGCTGATCACCCTGCTGCTGCTCAACTCGGCGCTCAGCGAGGGCTCGTTCCGCCTCTCCGACCTGCGCCGCGAGACCAAGACCCTGACCGACGACGAGCAGGCGCTTCAGCGCGACGTCGACGCCTACGCGGCGCCCGACGCGCTGGCCCGCCGCGCCCAGGAGCTCGGCATGGTCCCCGGCGGCGACCCCGCCTTCCTCCAGCCCGACGGCACCGTCCGCGGCAGGCCGCAGGCCGCCACCGGCGTCCCCTCGCCGCCCGCGCAGGCATCGCCGTCCGCCTCGGCGACGGCGGCCGCCGGACCCGGCGGATCGGCATCCCCGTCCGGAAGCGGGGAACCGAAGGCCTCCGGCCCGGCGTCCCCCACCGCGCCGGGAACCGCGGCGGGGGCGGCCACGTCCTCCCCGAACGCCGCCTCCACCGAACCGAGTTCTCCGACCCCCGGCAGGTGACGGAAGTGCCCGACAGGCAAGCCCAGCGACGCCGCGTCCCCGCGCCCGGGCGGCAGGCCCGGTCCGCCGGGTCGGCCGCCCGCCGCCCGTCCGGGTCCGGCGGCCGCGGCGGACGGCCCACGCCGCCGCGCCGCCCGTCCGGCCCCAAGCCGCTGCGGCTCGGCAGCCCGCGCCCCCGGCTCCGCCTGATCGGCCTCGCCCTGACCCTGGTGCTGTCCGCCTTCCTGGTGCGGCTGCTCCAGGTCCAGGCGGTGGACGCGAGCACCTACACGGCCAAGGCCCAGCAGAACCGCTACGTCGACCAGAAGGTCGAGGCGCAGCGCGGCGACATCACCGACCGCAACGGCGTCGCCCTGGCCAGCAGCGTCGACGCCGACGACATCACCGCCGACCCGACGATGTTCACCCGCAAGGCCACCGGCATCGACGACGCGCCCGAGCGGGCCGCCGAGCTGCTGGCCCAGGTGCTCGAGGCCGACGACGAGGAGCAGGCGGAGATCGCCCGCAAGCTGCGGACGAAGAACACCATGTACGTCCTCCTGGCCCGTCGCCGCACCCCGCAGGAGTGGCAGCAGATCGCCGACCTCAAGGCCGAACTCGCCCGCCAGGAGGGCGAGGACTCCGGTGTGGTCAACGTGCTGGCCGGCGTCTTCTCCGCGCCCAGCAGCAAGCGCGTCTACCCCAACCGCGACCTGGCCGGCTCCGTGCTGGGCTGGGTCGACGCCGAGGGCCGGGGCGGCGGCGGCATCGAGCGGCAGATGCAGGAGAGCCTGGCCGGCCGGGACGGGAAGATCCGCTACGCGCAGTCCGGCGGACGGCAGGTGCCCACCGCCGGAGGGAGCGAGAAGCCGGCGGTGCCCGGCTCCACCGTCGAGCTCACCCTCGACCGCGACATCCAGTGGGCCGCCCAGAAGGCCATCGGCGACCAGGTGGCCGCCTCGAAGGCCGACCGCGGCTACGTCATCGTCCAGGACACCCGCACCGGCGAGATCCTGGCCATGGCCAACGCCCCCGGCTTCGACCCCAACGACCTCTCGAAGGCCGACCCCGAGGCCCTGCGCAACGCCGCCGTGGAGGACGCCTTCGAACCCGGCTCCACCGCCAAGGTGATCTCCATGGCCGCGGTGCTCGACGAGGGCGTGGCCACCCCGGGAACCCACGTCACGGTCCCCAACCGGCTGCACCGCGGCGACCGGCTCTTCCGCGACGATATCGACCACGAGACCTGGCACCTCACGCTCAACGGCGTGCTCGCCAAGTCCAGCAACATCGGCACCATCATGGCCACCGGCCAGCTCGGCGACACTCAGAAGGAGGCCAACCAGGTCCTCCACTCCTACCTGCGCAAGTTCGGCCTCGGACAGCCCACCGGGCTCGGCCTGCCCGGCGCCACCTCCGGCATCCTCGCCCCGCCCGGGGAGTGGTCCACCTCGCAGCAGTACACGATCCCCTTCGGCCAGGGCGTGTCCGTCAACGCCCTGCAGGCGGCCTCCGTCTACTCCACGGTCGCCAACGACGGCGTGCGGGTGCAGCCCACCCTGGTCCGCGGCACCCGCGGCCCGGACGGCGGCTTCACCCCCGCGGAGGAGCCGCGCAGGACCCGCGTGGTCAGCGAGAAGACCGCCAGGACCCTCGCCAGGATGCTGGAGTCCGTGGTCGACGACGAGGAGGGCACCGGCACCAGGGCCCGCATCCCCGGCTACCGGGTGGCCGGCAAGACCGGCACCGCCAACCGGGTGGATCCCAGGACCGGCAACTACAGCGGCTACACCTCCTCCTTCGCCGGGTTCGCGCCCGCCGACAAGCCGAGGGTCACCGTCTACTGCGTCATCCAGAACCCCACCGAGGGCAGCCACTTCGGCGGACAGATCTGCGGCCCCGTGTACAAGCAGGTCATGGAGTTCGCCCTGAAGACCCTCCAGGTCCCGCCCACCGGGAAGGAACCCGCCCGACTGCCCGTCACCTTCAAGCCCTGAGCTCCGCCGCACACCGTCAGCACGACCCAGAACAGCAGGAACGCCCGTGACGACGATCACCTCCGGTCCCGGCCCCGCCGACGGATCCGGTCACGCCCCGCCCGGCCCCTCGCTTCGCTCCGGAACCCCCGCGCCCGGTACGCTCACCGCCGTGCCACAAGCTGATCAGTCCCCCCACAACCAGAAACCCGCGGGGCCGCCGAGGCCCGCGCGGGTCGCCGCGACCCCCCTCGGCGAGCTGGCCCGGGCGCTCGGCGCCCCGGACCCGGCGAGCGGCGCCGAGGTCACCGGCATCACCCACGACTCGCGCGCGGTGCGGCCGGGCGACCTGTACGCGGCCCTGCCGGGCGCGCGCGCCCACGGCGCGGACTTCGCCGCCCAGGCCGCCTCCCTCGGCGCGGCCGCCGTGCTCACCGACCCCGCCGGCGCCGAACGCGCCGCGGCCACCGGGCTGCCGGTCCTCGTCACCGAGGACCCGCGCGGCCGGATGGGCGAACTCGCCGCCACCGTCTACGGCCGCCCGGGCGACGCGCTGCTGCAGATCGGCATCACCGGCACCTCCGGCAAGACCACCACCGCCTACCTGATCGAGGGCGGTCTGCGCACCGCGCGGTCCACCGGGCTGATCGGCACGGTCGAGATGCGCATCGGCGACGAGCGGATCAAGTCCGAGCGCACCACCCCCGAGGCCACCGACCTCCAGGCCCTGTTCGCGGTGATGCGCGAACGCGGCGTCGAGGCCGTCGCCATGGAGGTCTCCAGCCACGCCCTGGTGCTGGGCCGGGTGGACGGCTGCGTCTTCGACGTGGCGGTCTTCAACAACCTCAGCCCGGAACACATGGAGTTCCACCGGGACATGGAGGACTACTACCAGGCCAAGGCGAGCCTGTTCACCCCCGAGCGCAGCCGCCTCGGCGTGGTCAACACCGACGACGAGTACGGCCGCCGCCTCGCCCGTGAGGCCGGCGTCCCGGTGATCACCTACTCCGCCGACGGCAGCCCCGACGCCGACTGGCGCGCCGAGGACGTCCGCACCGGCGCCATGGACTCCACCTTCACCGCGGTCGGCCCCAAGGGCGAGCGGATCACCGCCCGCGCCCCGCTGCCGGGCTGGTTCAACGTGGCCAACACCCTCGCCGCGATCGTCGCGCTGTCCGCCGCCGGACTCGACCCGCAGGCCGCCGCCGACGGCGTCGCCGCGGTGCCCGGCGTCCCCGGCCGCCTCGAACGCGTCGACGCCGGCCAGCCCTACCTGGCGGTCGTCGACTACGCCCACAAGACCGACGCCGTCGAGTCGGTGCTGCGCGCCCTGCGCCTGGTCACCGAGGGCCGCCTGCACGTGGTCATCGGCTGCGGCGGCGACCGCGACACGACCAAGCGCGGCCCGATGGGCGCCGCCGCGGCCCGTCTCGCCGACACCGCCCTGCTCACCTCCGACAACCCCCGCTCCGAGGACCCCCTGGCGATCCTCGCCGCGATGCTGGAGGGCGCCGCCTCGGTGCCCGCCCACGAGCGCGGCGAGGTCCGGGTCTTCGAGGACCGGGCCGCGGCCGTCGCGGCCGCCGTCGCCCTCGCCGGGCCCGGCGACACCGTGCTGGTGGCCGGCAAGGGCCACGAGCAGGGCCAGGACATCGCCGGCGTCGTCCGGCCCTTCGACGACCGCCAGGTCCTCCGCGAAGCCATCCAGAAGACCCAGGCACCCCAGAAGACCCAGGGATGAACCAGTGATCGCCCTCTCCCTCGCCGAGATCGCAGAAGCCGTCGGCGGGCAGACGCACGACATACCGGATCCGTCCGTCCAGGTCACCGGACCGGTCGTCCGCGACTCCCGTGACGTGACGCCAGGAAGCCTCTTCGCCGCCTTCACGGGCGAACGCGTCGACGGCCACGACTTCGCGGCGCAGGTCGTCCAGGCGGGTGCGGTCGCCGTCCTGGCGGCCCGCCCCGTCGGCGTGCCCGCGATCGTCGTGGACGACGTCCAGGCCGCCCTCGGCGCCCTCGCCCGCCATGTCGTGACCCGCCTCGGCGCCACCCTCGTCGCCCTGACCGGGTCCGCCGGGAAGACCAGCACCAAGGACCTCATCGCCCAGGTGCTCGGCCGCAAGGCGCCCACCGTCTGGACGCCGGGCTCGCTCAACAACGAGATCGGACTCCCGCTCACCGCGCTCAGCGCCACCGAGGAAACCCGTTTCCTGGTGCTGGAGATGGGCGCCCGCGGCATCGGTCACATCCGCTACCTGTGCGGCCTCACCCCGCCCCGGATCGGCGTCGTGCTCAACGTGGGCAGCGCCCACATCGGCGAGTTCGGCGGCCGGGAGCAGATCGCCCAGGCCAAGGGCGAGATGGTCGAGTCGCTGCCGTCCGCCGAGGACGGCGGCATCGCCGTGCTGAACATGGACGATCCGTACGTCAAGGCCATGGCCTCCCGAACCACGGCGAAGACGGTCTTCTTCGGCGAGGCGGACGAAGCGGACGTCCGTGCCGAGAACGTCCGACTCACGGACACCGGACGCCCCGCGTTCCGCCTCCACACACCCTCCGGGTGCAGCGATGTGACAATGCGCCTGTACGGTGAGCACCACGTGTCGAACGCGCTCGCCGCGGCCGCCGTCGCCCATGAGCTGGGCATGTCCGCGGAAGAGATCGCCCTCGCGCTCTCCGAGGCGGGCTCCCTCTCCCGCTGGCGGATGGAGGTCACCGAGCGCCCGGACGGCGTGACCGTCGTCAACGACGCCTACAACGCGAACCCCGAGTCCATGCGAGCAGCCCTGCGCGCGCTCGTCGCCATGGGTGAGACCGCACGGGCCAAGGGGGGCCGTACGTGGGCGGTGCTCGGCCAGATGGCCGAGCTCGGGGACGAGGCTCTCGCCGAGCACGACGCCGTCGGACGGCTCGCCGTCCGGCTCAATGTCGGCAAGCTCGTCGCGGTCGGTGGCCAGGAGGCCCGCTGGCTGCAACTGGGCGCATACAACGAGGGTTCGTGGGGTGAGGAGTCGGTGCACGTGTCCGACGCAGAGGCGGCGATCGACCTGTTGCGCAGCGAGCTGCGACCGGGGGACGTCGTCCTGGTGAAGGCTTCCCGGTCGGTGGGGCTCGAGAAGGTCGCCGAGGCGCTGCTCGAGGGTGAGGTCGCCGCCCGATGATGAATCAGATCCTGTTCGCGGGAGTCATCGGCCTCTTCCTGACTCTGATCGGCACCCCGCTGCTGATCAAGCTGCTGGCCAAGAAGGGCTACGGCCAGTACATCCGCGACGACGGCCCGCGCGAGCACCACAGCAAGCGCGGCACGCCGACCATGGGTGGCATCGCCTTCATCCTGGCGACGATCATCGCGTACTTCGCGGCCAAGCTGATCACCGGCAACGAGCTCACGCTCTCCGGTCTGCTGGTCCTCGGCCTGATGGCCGGCATGGGCCTGGTCGGCTTCCTCGACGACTACATCAAGATCGTCAAGAGGCGCTCGCTCGGCCTTCGGGCCAAGGCGAAGATGGCCGGCCAGCTCATCGTGGGCGTCGCCTTCGCGGTGCTCTCGCTGCAGTTCGCGGACATCCGGGGCAACACCCCGGCCTCCACCCGGATCTCCTTCGTCGAGGACTTCGGCTGGTCGATCGGCCCGGTGCTGTTCGTGGTCTGGGCGCTGTTCATGATCCTCGCCATGTCGAACGGCGTGAACCTCACCGACGGCCTCGACGGCCTCGCCACCGGCGCCTCGGTGATGGTCTTCGGCGCCTACACCTTCATCGGCATCTGGCAGTTCCAGGAGTCCTGCGCCAACGCCGGCACGCTCACCAACCCGGGCGCCTGCTTCGAGGTACGGGACCCACTGGACCTCGCGGTGGTCGCCGCGGCCCTGATGGGCTCCTGCTTCGGCTTCCTGTGGTGGAACACCTCCCCGGCGAAGATCTTCATGGGCGACACCGGCTCGCTGGCCCTCGGCGGCGCGCTGGCCGGCCTGGCGATCTGCTCCCGCACCGAGCTGCTGCTCGCGCTGCTGGGCGGTCTGTTCGTCCTCATCACCATGTCGGTGGTCATCCAGGTCGGCTCCTTCAAGATGACCGGCAAGCGGGTCTTCCGGATGGCGCCGCTGCAGCACCACTTCGAACTCAAGGGCTGGTCCGAGGTCCTGGTCGTGGTCCGCTTCTGGATCATCCAGGGCATGTGCGTCATCGTCGGACTGGGCGTCTTCTACGCGGGATGGGCGGCGAACAAGTGACCCACGGCCAGGAGTGGCGGGGCCTGCGGCAGGGAGGGGATCTGCGGGGGAAGAACGTCACGGTCGCCGGGCTCGGAGTCTCCGGCGTCCCGGCGGCCAAGGTCCTCGCGGACCTGGGCGCGCACGTCACCGTCGTCAACGACGGCGACGACGAGCGCGCCCGCGCCCAGGCCGCCGAGCTCGCCGAGCTGGGCGTCACCGTCCGCCTCGGCGACGGCGACACACTGCCGGACGGCGCCGAGCTGATCGTCACCGCGCCCGGCTGGCGGCCCGACAAGCCGCTGTTCGCCGCCGCCCGCGAGGCCGGCGTGCCGGTCTGGGGCGACGTCGAGCTCGCCTGGCGGCTGCGCGACCTCGACGGCCGCACCCCCGCCCCCTGGCTCTGCGTCACGGGCACCAACGGCAAGACCACCACCACGCGGATGCTCGCCTCCATCCTGGAGGCCGCCGGACTGCGCACCGCCGCCGTCGGCAACATCGGGGTCTCCCTGCTGGACGCCGTCCTCGGCGACACCGCGTACGACGTGCTCGCCGTGGAGCTCTCCAGCTACCAGCTGCACTGGGCGCCCTCGCTGCGCGCCCACTCCGCCACGGTCCTCAACCTGGCGCCCGACCACCTCGACTGGCACGGCTCCATGGAGGCGTACGCCGCCGACAAGGGCCGCGTCTACGAGGGCAACCAGGTCGCCTGCGTCTACAACGTGGCCGACAAGGCCACCGAGGACCTGGTCCGCGAGGCCGACGTCGAGGAGGGCTGCCGCGCCGTCGGCTTCACCCTCGGCACCCCCGGTCCCTCCCAGGTCGGCGTCGTCGACGGCATCCTGGTCGACCGGGCCTTCGTCGAGAACCGGCAGAAGAACGCCCAGGAACTCGCCGAGGTCTCCGACGTCCGGCCGTCGGTGCCGCACAACATCGCCAACGCGCTGGCCGCGGCCGCGCTGGCCCGCGCCTTCGGCGTCCCGGCCGGGGCGGTCCGCGACGGGCTGCGCGCCTTCCGGCCCGACGCCCACCGCATCGCCCACGTCGCCGACGTGGACGGCGTCTCCTACGTCGACGACTCCAAGGCCACCAACACCCACGCGGCGGAGGCCTCCCTGGCCTCCTACGGCTCCGTGGTGTGGATCGCCGGCGGACTCGCCAAGGGCGCCACCTTCGACGAACTGGTCACCCGGGCCGCCGACCGGCTGCGGGCGGTGGTGCTGATCGGCGCCGACCGCGCGCTGATCCGCGAGGCGCTGGAGCGCCATGTGCCCGAGGTGCCGGTGGTCGAGCTCGACCGCACCGACGAGGGCGCGATGGCCGCCGCGGTCGCCGAGGCCCGTGCCCTCGCCCAGGAGGGCGACACGGTGCTCCTGGCGCCCGCCTGCGCCTCCATGGACATGTTCGTCAACTACAACGCCCGGGGCGAGGCGTTCGAGAGGGCCGTCGGCGAACTGGCCTGACCCGGAGGGCGGTCGCGGGGACTCCCCGGCCGCCCTTCGGCGTCCGCCGCGCCGGACCGTACCCGGCGGACGACCGCCGGGCCCGCCGGGCACGGCGGGTCGGACACGGGCGCCGGGGAAGGCGTGGTTGGATCGGTCGCCGATCGGAAGGGGTGCCATGGAACGCAACGGGACGAAGCGACCCGCGAGCCCGGGCCGCCGCAGCGCCCGCGTGCCGGCGCCCGTCGCGGCCAGGCCCGCCGAGCCGGTGCGGGAGAACCCGGTGCGGCGCGCGGTCACCCGGGCCCGCAAGGCCTGGGACCGGCCGCTGACCGCCTACTACCTGATCCTGGGCGGCAGTTCGCTGATCACCGTGCTCGGCCTGGTGATGGTCTACTCGGCCTCGCAGATCACCGCGCTGCGCTACTCGCTGCCCGGGGCCTACTTCTTCCGCAAGCAGCTGCTCGCCGCCGTCATCGGCGGCGTGCTCCTGCTCGTGGCCTCCCGGATGCCGACCAAGCTGCTCCGGGCGCTCGCCTACCCGGCCCTGGCCTGCTCCGTCTTCCTGATGATCCTGGTGCAGATCCCCGGGATAGGAGTGGCGGTCAACGGCAACCAGAACTGGATCCCGCTGGGCGGCAGTTTCCAGATCCAGCCGAGCGAGCTCGGCAAGCTCGCCCTGGTCCTGTGGGGGGCCGACCTGATGGCCCGCAAGCAGGACAAGCGGCTGCTGACCCAGTGGAAGCACCTGCTGGTCCCGCTGGTGCCGGTGGCGTTCCTGCTGCTCGCCCTGATCATGATCGGCGGGGACATGGGAACCGCCATCATCCTCACCGCGGTCCTCTTCGGCCTGCTGTGGCTGGCCGGAGCCCCCACCCGGCTGTTCGCCGGGGTGCTGTCCGTGGCCGGCGCCATCGGCGTCTACTTCATCACCAGCAGCGACAACAGGATGGCCCGCCTCGCGTGCCTCGGCGCCACCGACCCCGGCCCCGACGACCGGTGCTGGCAGGCGCTGCACGGCCTCTACGCGCTCGCCAACGGCGGCCTGTTCGGCTCGGGCCTGGGCGCGAGTGTGGAAAAATGGGGACAACTCCCGGAAGCGCACACGGACTTCATCTTCGCCGTCACCGGCGAGGAACTGGGTCTGGCGGGGACGCTGTCGGTGCTCGCCCTCTTCGCCGCTCTAGGCTATGCGGGCATCCGCGTGGCCGGACGCACGGAGGACCCCTTCGTACGGTATGCCGCGGGAGGCGTGACCACCTGGATCACGGCCCAGGCCATGATCAACATCGGTGCGGTGCTCGGCCTGCTGCCGATCGCCGGCGTCCCGCTCCCGCTGTTCTCCTACGGCGGATCCGCCCTGCTGCCAACCATGTTCGCCGTCGGGCTGCTGATCGCGTTCGCGCGTGACGAGCCCGCCGCGCGGGCGGCGCTTGCGATGCGCCAACCCCGCTTTGGTAAAAAGCGGGCGGGGAAGAACCGGCCGGTCCGGGAACCCCGTCGATGGAACACGATGCGACGGCGCGCCACGGCGCGTTCGTCCGGAGAGCGGTGAATTTCGGTGCATGTCGTACTCGCCGGCGGAGGAACCGCGGGCCACATCGAGCCCGCGCTCGCCCTCGCGGACGCCCTGCGCAGGCAGGACCCGACCGTGGGCATCACGGCCCTGGGCACGGAACGCGGTCTGGAGACGCGTCTGGTGCCCGAACGCGGCTACGAGCTGGCGCTGATCCCGGCGGTCCCGCTGCCGCGCAAGCCCACCCCTGAGCTGATCACCGTCCCCGGCCGGCTGCGCGGCACCATCCGGGCCGCCGAGGAGATCCTGGAGCGCACCAAGGCGGACGCCGTGGTCGGCTTCGGCGGCTACGTCGCGCTGCCCGGCTACCTGGCCGCCAAGCGCCTGGGCGTGCCGATCGTCGTCCACGAGGCCAACGCCCGCCCGGGCCTGGCCAACAAGATCGGCTCCCGGTACGCCTCCCGCGTCGCCGTCGCGACCCCGGACAGCAAGCTGCGCGGGGCCCGCTACATCGGCATCCCGCTGCGCCGCTCCATCGCCACCCTCGACCGCGCCGCCGTGCGCGCCGAGGCGCGCGCCGCGTTCGGGCTCGACCCCAACCTGCCCACCCTGCTGGTGACCGGCGGCTCCCAGGGCGCCCGCCGGCTCAACGAGGTGGTCCAGCGGATCGCCCCGCGCCTGCAGCAGTCCGGCGTCCAGATCCTGCACGCGGTCGGCCCGAAGAACGAACTGCCCCAGGTCCACCAGATGCCGGGGATGCCCCCGTACATCCCGGTGAGTTACCTGGACCGGATGGATCTCGCCTACGCGGCGGCGGACATGATGCTCTGCCGCGCCGGCGCGATGACCGTCGCCGAGCTCTCCGCCGTCGGCCTGCCGGCCGCCTACGTCCCGCTGCCCATCGGCAACGGCGAACAGCGGCTCAACGCCCAGCCGCTGGTCAAGGCGGGCGGCGGCATGCTGGTCGACGACGCGGAGCTGACGGAGGACTGGGTCCTGCAGAACGTCATGCCCGTGCTCACCGACCCGCACCAGCTCTACCAGATGTCCCGCGCCGCCGCGGAGTTCGGCCGCCGGGACGCCGACGAGCTCCTCGTCGGCATGGTCCACGAGGCCATCGCCGAGGCCCGTCGCGCCTGACCGCCCGCGGGCGGTGGGGCGGGGAGCGGACCCGGCAGTACGCACGACGCAGCACGACGGAGGGCAGGGAGCGTGGCCGCAGCGACGACGGAGGCCGAACGCGGTGACCGCCGCCCGGACCCGGCAGAACAGGCCGGGCCCGGCGGCCCCTCCTGGCGCGGCCGCCTCCCCGCCCCGCCGAGCCGGCGCACCCTGGTGGTCGCCGGCGCGGTGGCGGCGCTGCTGGCCGCCGGCGTCGTCTGGCTGCTGTACGGCTCCGCGTGGCTGCGGGTCGGCGAGGTGGGAGTCGCCGGCACCCGCGTGCTCGGCGAGGACGAGGTGCGCCGCGCGGCCGCCGTCCCCGACGGGCTGCCGCTGGCCTCCGTGGACACCGAGGCGGTCGAGGCGCGGGTGCGCGGGGCGCTGCCCCGGGTGAAGTCGGTGGAGGCGGACCGGGACTGGCCGCACGGCGTCACCCTGCGGGTGACCGAGCGCACCGCCGTGCTGATCCTCGCGGAGGGCGACGGCTTCACCGAGGTCGACGCCACCGGCGTCCGGTTCGCCACCCTGCCCAAGGCCCCCGGCTCCGTGCCGCTGCTCGAACTCGACCCGTCCTCCGCGCGGTCCGCCACCTCGACGCTGCGCCGGTTCGGCCGCGACCGGCTGGTGCGCGAGGCGGTCCGGGTCGCCCGCGACATCCCGGACCAGGTGGCCCGCTCCACCCGGAGGGTCAAGGTCCGTACCTTCGACGCCTTCTCGCTGGAACTGAAGGACGGACGCACCGTCCGCTGGGGCAGCCCGGAGGACGGCGCGGCGAAAGCCCGTACCCTGCAGGCCCTGATGAAGGCAACCCCGCGGGCCCGGCACTTCGACGTCAGTGTCCCCTCCGCCCCTGCGTCATCAGCGAGTTGACGCACATCAGCGCAGGCCAGCACCCGGACTGGGCAGTCACGCGCTTGATCACATAGGGTGAAAAGAAAAGCGGGAGGTTCGGCGTGTTCGTTGAACGTGCGCCACTTGTCGACCTAGTGTCCTGTTCGGAATAGTCCAGGGAACAGACACACTGGTAACCCTAAACTTCACCGTTAGGGTTCGGGTCGGCGTTCGGACCGTCCCATTCGGCATCAGCCGGCGCACCGCGGGGAACCCGCGAGGCGTCCGGCACGTAACTCGAGGCGAGAGGCCTTCGACGTGGCAGCACCGCAGAACTACCTCGCAGTCATCAAAGTCATCGGTGTCGGCGGCGGTGGTGTCAATGCCATCAACCGGATGATCGAGGTCGGTCTCAAGGGCGTCGAGTTCATCGCCATCAACACCGACGCTCAGGCGCTGTTGATGAGCGACGCCGACGTCAAGCTCGACGTCGGCCGCGAACTCACCCGCGGACTCGGCGCCGGCGCCAACCCGGCGGTCGGCCGCAAGGCCGCCGAGGACCACCGCGAGGAGATCGAGGAGGTCCTCAAGGGGGCCGACATGGTCTTCGTGACCGCCGGCGAGGGCGGCGGCACCGGCACCGGCGGCGCGCCCGTCGTGGCCAACATCGCCCGTTCGCTCGGTGCGCTGACGATCGGCGTGGTCACCCGCCCGTTCACCTTCGAGGGGCGCCGCCGCGCGAACCAGGCGGAGGACGGCATCGCCGAGCTCCGCAACGAGGTGGACACCCTCATCGTCATCCCCAACGACCGGCTGCTGTCCATCTCGGACCGCCAGGTCTCGGTCCTCGACGCCTTCAAGTCGGCCGACCAGGTCCTGCTCTCCGGCGTCCAGGGCATCACCGACCTGATCACCACCCCGGGTCTCATCAACCTCGACTTCGCCGACGTCAAGTCCGTGATGTCCGAGGCGGGCTCCGCCCTGATGGGCATCGGCTCCGCCCGCGGCGACGACCGCGCGGTGGCCGCCGCCGAGATGGCCATCTCCTCGCCGCTGCTCGAGGCGTCCATCGACGGCGCCCGCGGCGTCCTGCTCTCCATCTCCGGCGGTTCCGACCTCGGCCTGTTCGAGATCAACGAGGCGGCCCAGCTGGTCAGCGAGGCGGCCCACCCCGAGGCCAACATCATCTTCGGCGCGGTCATCGACGACGCGCTCGGCGACGAGGTCCGGGTCACCGTGATCGCCGCCGGGTTCGACGGCGGCCAGCCGCCCGCCAAGCGGGAGAACGTCCTCGGCTCGGCCTCCGCCAAGCGCGAGGAGCCGGCCGCCCCGTCGCGGCCCGCCGAGCCCGCGCGCCCGTCCTTCGGGTCGCTCGGCAGCGTGACGCCCAAGGAGGAGACCCCGGCTCCGGCCGCCCCGGCCCCCGAGCCGGTGGCCGAGCAGCGTCCGGCCGCCACCCCGGTCACGCCGGTCGTTCCCCCGCTCCCGCAGTCCCGCAGCTACCCGGACAGCATGGCCGAGGAGCTCGACGTCCCGGACTTCCTGAAGTGACACTCCCCAAGTGATAGATCAGCGCGAGAGCGTCAGCGGCGCGCACTTCGCCTTCACCGACAGGTGGGGCGGGGTGAGCGCCGCTCCGTATGAGGAGTTCAACCTCGGCGGCGCGGTCGGCGACGACCCCGCGGCCGTCCTGGCCAACCGCGGCCGGGCCGCCCGCTGTCTGGGTCTGGACCCGGGCCGGGTGGTCTGGATGAACCAGGTCCACGGCGCCGACGTGGCCGAGGTCGACGGGCCCTGGGGCGAGGGTGCGGACATCCCGTCGGTCGACGCCCTGGTCACCGCCCGCCCGGGCCTGGCGCCGGCGGTCCTCACCGCCGACTGCGTCCCCGTCCTGCTCGCCGACCCGGTGGCCGGCGTCGTCGCCGCGGCGCACGCCGGGCGGCCGGGCATGGTGGCCGGCGTCGTCCCGGCGGCGGTCGAGGCGATGACGAAGCTGGGCGCCGACCCCTCCCGGATCGTGGCCCGGACCGGACCGTCGGTGTGCGGGCGGTGCTACGAGGTGCCGGAGCGGATGCGCGATGAGGTCGCCGCCGTCGAACCGGCCGCGTACGCCGAGACCTCCTGGGGCACGCCCGCGGTCGACGTGGCCGCAGGGGTGCACGCACAGCTGGCGCGGCTGGGGGTGCGTGACGCCGGGCGGTCGCCGGTGTGCACCATGGAGTCGCGTGATCATTTCTCGTACCGCCGCGACCGGACCACCGGCCGGCTCGCCGGGTACGTCTGGCTGGACTGAAGAGGCATGACGGAGAGCGGAACGAAAGAGCGCGGCGAGGAACTCGCGGCGAACCTGGCCCGGGTCCGGGACCGGATCGCCGCGGCGTGCGACGCCGCGGGGCGGGCACATGACGAGGTGACCCTGATCGTGGTCACCAAGACGTACCCGGCGAGCGACGTGCGGATCCTGGCGGAGCTCGGGGTGCGGCAGGTGGCCGAGAACCGGGACCAGGACGCCGCCCCGAAGGCGGCGGACTGTGCCGATCTGCCCCTTTCCTGGCACTTCGTCGGCCAGTTGCAGACCAACAAGGTCCGTTCTGTGGCCGGTTATGCCGACATGGTGCAGTCCGTCGACCGCGCCCGGCTCGTCACCGCCCTCTCCAAGGAGGCGGTGCGCCGAGGCCGGGAGATCGGCTGCCTGATCCAGGTCGCGCTGGACGCCGAGGAGAAGGAGCGCGGGGAACGCGGCGGCGTGGCGCCCGGCGGGGTCGAGGAACTGGCCGCGCTGATCGCCTCGTCGGAGGGTCTTCGGCTCGGCGGACTGATGACCGTCGCCCCGCTCAGCGGTCCGTACGCGGGACGTCGACGGGCCGCGTTCGACAGACTGATGGATTTGTCGACTGCCCTGCGCCGAGCCCATCCGACTGCAACCATGGTGTCGGCCGGGATGAGTGCGGACCTCGAAGAGGCTGTGGCGGCCGGGGCGACACACGTACGCGTCGGCAGCGCGGTGCTCGGAGTCCGTCCCGGGCTCGGGTAACGTCGCCAAGAGTCGGACCACAACAGAAAATATGGTCTTTACCGCCGAATGGCGGGCAGAACGACCTCGTGGATCGCGGGGACGTGGCAGTCGTCAGCCGATCCACCACAGAGCGGAGGACTCAGAGCATGGCCGGCGCGATGCGCAAGATGGCGGTCTACCTCGGCCTCGTGGAGGACGATGGGTACGACGGCCGGGGTTTCGACCCCGACGACGACTTCGAACCGGAGCTCGATCCCGAGCCGGAGCGTGACCGTCACCGACACGAATCAGTACACACGTCGCACAGTTCACACTCGTCCCATGGTTCGCACCAGCCCCAAAGGGAAGAATCGGTGCGAGTGGTGCAGCCCCCGGCACCGCGCGAACCGGCTCCGGTGACCGCCGCCCCCGCGGCGGAAACCAGCCGACCCGCGCGGATCGCCCCCGTGGCGTCCATCACACAGGAACGTCAGAGTCTGGAGAAGAGCGCGCCGGTGGTCATGCCCAAGGTCGTGTCGGAGCGGGAGCCCTACCGGATCACCACTCTTCACCCGCGGACCTACAACGAAGCCCGTACCATCGGGGAACACTTCCGTGAGGGCACGCCGGTGATCATGAATCTGACTGAGATGGACGACACAGACGCGAAGCGACTTGTCGACTTTGCGGCCGGTTTGGTGTTTGGTCTTCACGGCAGCATCGAGCGGGTGACGCAGAAGGTGTTCCTCCTGTCTCCTGCTAACGTCGATGTCACGGCGGAGGACAAGGCCCGCATCGCAGAGGGCGGGTTCTTCAACCAGAGCTGAGACATATCGGGTGACGCAGGACACAGGGGAGAGGGAAGCAGCAAATCATGAGCGTGTTCTGGGACGTGGTCTACATCGCGCTGATGTGCTTCCTCCTTGTGCTGATCTTCCGGCTGGTCATGGACTACGTGTTCCAGTTCGCCCGCTCGTGGCAGCCCGGAAGGGCGATGGTGGTCGTATTGGAGGCCACCTACACTGTCACCGATCCACCGCTCAAGCTTCTGCGGCGGTTCATCCCGCCGTTGCGTCTCGGGGGCGTGGCGCTCGATCTGTCCTTCTTCGTACTGATGATCATCGTCTACATCCTGATCTCCGTCGTGAGCCGGCTGTGAGCGCGATGTGAATGACGTTCCTGCCGAAAGCCGACGACTACGTTGAGGTGAAGAGATGCCGTTGAGCCCCGAGGACGTGCGGAACAAGCAGTTCACGACCGTCCGCCTCAGGGAAGGCTACGACGAAGACGAGGTCGATGCCTTCCTCGATGAGGTCGAAGCCGAACTGACCCGACTGCTCCGGGAGAACGAGGACCTGCGCGCCAAGCTGGCCGCGGCGACCCGTGCCGCCGCGCAGAACCAGCAGGGCATGCGCAAGGGTCCCGACGGACCCGGCGGCCCGCAGGGCCCCGGCGGCCCCCAGGACCAGGGTCAGGGCATGCGCGGTCCCGGTGGACCTGTGCCCGCCGGGATATCAGGACCCCCGCAGCAGCACGGCGGCCCCATGGGTGGCCCGCCGCAGCTGCCGAGCGGTGCCCCGCAGCTTCCCGCCGGCCCGGGCGGCGGCCCTCAGGGTCACGGCGGTCCCCAGGGCCACGGCGGCCCTCAGGGCCCCGGCGGACACGGTCCGCAGGGTCCCGGCCCGATGGGCCAGGGCGGCCCGGGTCCGATGGGCCAGGGTGGCCCCGGTCCCATGGGTCAGCCGATGCACGGCCCCGGTCCGATGGGCGGCCCCATGGGCGGTCCCGGCGGCCCGATGGGCGGTCCCGGCCAGGGCCCCGGTGGCGACAGCGCCGCGCGCGTCCTGTCGCTGGCCCAGCAGACCGCCGACCAGGCGATCGCCGAGGCCCGTTCCGAGGCCAACAAGATCGTCGGCGAGGCACGCAGCCGCGCCGAGGGTCTCGAGCGTGACGCCCGTGCCAAGGCCGACGCGCTGGAGCGGGACGCGCAGGAGAAGCACCGCGTCGCGATGGGCTCCCTGGAGTCCGCCCGCGCCACGCTGGAGCGCAAGGTCGAGGACCTGCGCGGCTTCGAGCGCGAGTACCGCACGCGGCTGAAGTCCTACCTGGAGTCGCAGCTGCGTCAGCTGGAGTCCCAGGCGGACGACACGCTGGCCCCGCCGCGGACGCCGGCTCCCAGCGGCGCCCCGTCGCTGCCGCCCCCGCCGCCGGCCCCGTCGATGGCTCCGGCCGGCGCCGGGTCCGCGTTCGGCGGCAGTCCGATGAACGGTGGTCCGGGTCCGTCCTCCGCCTTCGGCGGTGGTCCGGGCAACGGGCAGCCGCAGATGTCGCCGGCCATGACGCAGCCGATGGCGCCGGTGCGGCCGCAGGGTCCCGGCCCGATGGGCCAGGCTCCCTCGCCGATGCGTGGGTTCCTGATCGACGAGGACGACAACTGACGGGCCGCGCTTAGCGGTACGCCTGTCGTCGGCGTTCGGTAGGGCGGTGCCCCGAACCTCAGGGTTCGGGGCACCGCCCTTTTCGCTGTGCGGCGGGCACCGTCGTGCCGCTGGTGCAGCGAGGCCCGGCACCCCGTCGCGGGGAGCCGGGCCTCGGTACAGGCGGGGTCCTACGCCTTGCGGAGGCGGAAGGTCAGGGACAGGCCCTCGTCGGTGAAGTCCGCGCCGAAGGTGTCGTCGGCCTCACCCTGGGCGAAGTCCGTGGCGAGGACCTCGTCGGAGACCAGTCCGGCGTGCGCGGTGAGCGCCTCGACGACCGTGGCGTCCGCGGAGGTCCACCGCAGCGCGATGCGGTCCGCGACGTCCAGGCCGCTGTTCTTGCGGGCCTCCTGGATCAGCCGGATCGCGTCACGGGCCAGGCCCGCCCGCCGCAGCTCCTCGGTGATCTCCAGGTCCAGGGCGACCGTCGCGCCCGAGTCGGAGGCGACCGACCAGCCCTCGCGCGGCGTCTCCGTCACGATGACCTCCTCGGGGGAGAGGGCGACCGTCTCGCCCTCGACGTCCACCGAGGCGGAGCCCGTCTCCCGCAGCGAGGCGGACAGTGCCGCCGCGTCCGCCGCCGCGATCGCCTTGGCGACCTCCTGCACCCGCTTGCCGAACCGCTTGCCCAGCGCGCGGAAGTTGGCCTTCACCGTGGTGTCGACGAGCGAGCCGCCCACCTCGGAGAGCGAGGCCAGCGCGGCCACGTTGAGCTCCTCGGTGATCTGCGCCCGCATCTCCTCCCCGAGCCGCTCGAAGCCGGAGACCGCGACCAGCGCCCGCGAGAGGGGCTGCCGGGTCTTGACGCCCGACTCGGCACGCGTGGCCCGGCCCAGCTCCACCAGGCGGCGCACCAGCGTCATCTGCTGGGAGAGCTCGGCGTCCACCGCGTCCAGGTCGGCCTCGGGCCAGGCGGACAGGTGGACCGACTCGGGGGCGTCCGGGACCACCGGGACGACCAGGTCCTGCCAGACCCGCTCGGTGATGAACGGGGTGAGCGGGGCCATCAGCTGAGTGACCGTCACCACGACGTCGTGCAGGGTCCGCAGGGCGGCCCTGTCGCCCTGCCAGAACCGGCGGCGGGAGCGGCGGACGTACCAGTTGGACAGGTCGTCCACGAAGGCGGAGAGCAGCTTGCCGGCCCGCTGGGTGTCGTAGGACTCCAGCGCCTTCGTCACGCCGTCGGTGAGGGCGTGCAGCTCGGAGAGCAGCCAGCGGTCCAGGATCGGCCGCTCGGCCGGCGCCGGGTCCGCCGCGCTCGGCGCCCAGCCCGCGGTGCGGGCGTACAGGGCCTGGAAGGCGACGGTGTTCCAGTAGGTGAGGAGCGTCTTGCGAACGACCTCCTGGATGGTGCCGTGGCCGACCCGGCGGGCCGCCCAGGGGGAACCGCCGGCCGCCATGAACCAGCGCACCGCGTCGGCGCCGTGCTGGTCCATCAGCGGGATCGGCTGGAGGATGTTGCCCAGGTGCTTGGACATCTTGCGGCCGTCCTCGGCGAGGATGTGGCCCAGGCAGACCACGTTCTCGTAGGACGACTTGTCGAAGACCAGCGTGCCGACCGCCATCAGCGTGTAGAACCAGCCGCGGGTCTGGTCGATCGCCTCGGAGATGAACTGCGCCGGGTAGCGGCTCTCGAACAGCTCCTTGTTCTCGTACGGGTAGCCGTACTGGGCGAACGGCATGGAGCCCGAGTCGTACCAGGCGTCGATGACCTCGGGGACGCGGACCGCGGTGTGCGCGCAGCCCTCCTCCGGGCAGGCGAAGGTGACGTCGTCGATGTACGGGCGGTGCGGGTCCAGCCCGGACTGGTCGGCGCCGGTCAGCTCGGTGAGCTCGGCGCGGGAGCCGACGCAGGTCAGGTGGTCCTCCTCGCAGCGCCAGATCGGCAGCGGGGTGCCCCAGTAGCGGGAGCGGGAGAGCGCCCAGTCGATGTTGTTGTTCAGCCAGTCGCCGAAGCGGCCGTGCTTGACGCTGGAGGGGAACCAGTTGGTCTTCTCGTTCTCCTCGATCAGCCGGTCCTTGACCGCGGTGGTGCGGATGTACCAGGACGGCTGCGCGTAGTAGAGGAGCGCGGTGTGGCAGCGCCAGCAGTGCGGGTAGCTGTGCTCGTACGGCAGGTGCAGGAAGAGCAGCCCGCGCTCCTGGAGGTCCGCGGTCAGCGCCTCGTCGGCCTTCTTGAAGAAGACGCCGCCGACCAGCGGGAGGTCCTCCTCGAAGGTGCCGTCGGGGCGGACCGGGTTGACCACCGGCATGCCGTAGCCGCGGCAGACCTTGAGGTCGTCCTCACCGAACGCGGGGGACTGGTGGACCAGACCCGTGCCGTCCTCGGTGGTCACGTACTCGGCGTTGACGACGTAGTGCGCCTCGGAACCGGCCGGGAACTCCACCAGGTCGAAGGGACGCCGGTAGGTCCAGCGCTCCATCTCGGCGCCGGTGAAGCTCTCGCCGGTGGTCTCCCAGCCCTCCCCGAGGGCCTTGGCGACCAGCGGCTCGGCGACGACCAGCTTCTCGCTGCCGTCGGTGGCGACCACGTAGGTCACCTCCGGGTGGGCGGCGACCGCGGTGTTGGAGACCAGCGTCCACGGGGTGGTCGTCCACACCAGCAGGGAGGCCTGGCCGGCCAGCGGGCCGGAGGTCAGCGGGAAGCGGACGTAGACCGAGGGGTCGACGACCGTCTCGTAGCCCTGGGCCAGCTCGTGGTCGGACAGGCCGGTGCCGCAGCGGGGGCACCAGGGGGCGACACGGTGGTCCTGGACCAGGTGGCCCTTCTTGAAGATCTCCTTCAGCGACCACCAGACCGAGTCGACGTACTCCGGGTCCATGGTGCGGTACGCGTCGTCGAGGTCGACCCAGTAGCCCATGCGGGTCGTCAGCTCGGTGAAGGCGTCCGTGTGACGGGTGACGGACTCCCGGCACTTCGCGTTGAACGCGGCGATGCCGTAGTTCTCGATGTCCTTCTTGCCGGTGAAGCCGAGCTCCTTCTCCACCGCGAGCTCCACGGGCAGGCCGTGGCAGTCCCAGCCCGCCTTGCGGGCCACGTGGTAGCCGCGCATGGTGCGGAAGCGGGGGAAGACGTCCTTGAAGACGCGGGCCTCGATGTGGTGGGCGCCGGGCATGCCGTTCGCGGTGGGCGGGCCCTCGTAGAACACCCACTCCGGGCGGCCCTCGGACTGCTCCAGCGACTTGGCGAAGATCTTCTGGTCCTGCCAGAAGTCGAGCACGGAGTGCTCGAGCGCGGGCAGGTCGACCTGTGCGGGGACCTGGCGGTACGTCGGCGCTGTCATCAGCGGCTTCCTCCAACGGACGTTGCTGCCTTCCGTCGGAGGGACGAGAGCCGTGCGCCGTCGGCGCGGTCCCGCGGTACCACCCTCCTTGGCCGCCGGTGCGTGCTCGCGCGCGCCCGGTGACCCCCTCATTCGGGTCACGACTGCCGGGTCTACCGGCCCGGGCCCCTGCGTCCTGCCTGTGGGTGCTCCGGGCGTTCTTCCGGCGGCTCCGGGGTGATCTTCACGTCGTGCTCGCCCCCGGGCTCCCACCGTCCCCGGGTCGCTCTGGGCTGCGGGCGACGCTACTCGTCCCATCCACGCCTTGTCGCTGCGGCCAGTGTAAGGGGCGACAGCGGGTGACGGTGACGGCTTTTCCCCAGGCCCCGGGAGCCTCCGCCGGCCTGGGCACCCGTTCGGCCCCCGTGCCGCGCATACCGGGGCCGCAGATGGGCACAACGCATGCAGCGGCGAGCCCCGTTGCCGCCGGTGCCGGGCCGATCTATGGTCCCAGCACGATTCGCGAGCAGCATCACAGCACGTGAGGGGCCGCGGGCGACTGAACCGCGGCAGGGCGGGAAGAAGGGCGCCGCCGCGTGAGCGGCGGCCGGACCGAGCGGGTCGGGCAGCGTGGTGCGGCGTCGGCCGCGCCCGGGACGAGAGGCAGGGGCGTGACCAACGGGAAGAGTGCGGCCACGGCGGCGGCGGTGGCGAAGGTCCGGGTGGAGCCGGGAGACCTGGCGGTCCGCCCCGGCGAGGACCCGTGGACCCGGGAAGAGGTCGAGGAGGCCCGCTCCGAACTCGAGGGCGAGGCCGCGAGACTGCGCGAGGAGATCGCCTCGGCCGAGCGCGCCCTGGCCCGGCTGATGCGCGACTCCGGCGACGGGGCCGGCGACGACCAGGCCGACACCGGTGCGAAGAACATCACCCGCGAGCACGAACTGGCGCTGGCGGCGGCGGCCAACGAGACGCTGACCCAGACCGAGCACGCCCTGGAGCGGCTGGACGCCGGGGCCTACGGCCGCTGCGAGAGCTGCGGAAACGCCATCGGCAAGGCCCGCATGCAGGCCTTCCCGCGCGCCACGCTGTGCGTCGAGTGCAAGCAGAAGCAGGAGAGGAGGCACTGACCACAGCGGTCGCCGCGGCCGTGTCGTACGCTCTCCTTCCAGTCAGGTAACCAGGTCGAAGGACTCACGTGGCAGAGGCGGAGCGCATCATCGGTACGCCGGAGACTCCGGACGAGGCGGCAGCCCCGGAGGAGCACGAGGAGCGGCAGCCCCCGCGGGGCAAGCGGCGCATCACCGCGCTCGTCCTCGTCGCCGTACTGGCGTACGTCCTCGACCTGGTCAGCAAGCTGATCGTGGTGGCCGAACTGGAGCCGGGGAACCGCTCCGTCGAGCTGCTCGGCGAGTGGCTGCGCCTGGACGTGATCCGCAACCCGGGCGCCGCCTTCGGCTTCGGCGAGGCGTTCACCATCATCTTCACGGTGATCGCGGCCGCCGTGATCGTGGTGATCTTCCGTCTCGCCCGCAAGCTCTACAGCGCGCCCTGGGCGGTGGCCCTCGGACTGCTGCTGGGCGGTGCGCTGGGCAACCTCACCGACCGGATCTTCCGCTCGCCGGGCGTCTTCGAGGGCGCGGTGGTCGACTTCGTCGCGCCCAAGCACTTCGCGGTGTTCAACCTGGCGGACGCGGCGATCGTCTGCGGCGGCATCCTGATCGTGCTGCTCTCCTTCAAGGGCCTGGACCCGGACGGCACGGTCCACAAGGACTGACGCGCGACGCGGTGGCCGCCTCTCCCCGGGGAGAGGCCGCACATGGCCGCGCGCCGTGCCGCGTCACCTGTCCGGCATACTCGACGGGTGAGTACGATTCCCGAGATCCGAACCCTGCCCGTGCCGGACGGCCTGGAGGGCGAGCGCGTCGACGCCGCCATCTCCCGGATGTTCGGCTTCTCCCGTACCAAGGCGGCCGAGCTGGCCGCGTCGGGCAAGGTGCTGGTCGACGGGGTGGTCGTCGGCAAGTCCGAGCGCGTCTCCGGCGGCGCCTGGCTCGAGGTGGAGATGCCCCAGGCCCCCGCCCCCGTGCAGGTGGTCGCCGAGCCCGTCGAGGGCATGGAGATCGTGCACGACGACGACGACATCGTCGTGATCGTCAAGCCGGTCGGCGTGGCCGCGCACCCCTCGCCCGGCTGGAACGGCACCACCGTGATCGGCGGGCTGGCCGCGGCCGGCTACCGGATCTCGACCTCCGGCGCCGCCGAGCGCCAGGGCATCGTGCACCGCCTGGACGTCGGCACCTCCGGCCTGATGGTCGTCGCCAAGTCCGAGCACGCGTACACGTCGCTCAAGCGCCAGTTCAAGGAGCGCACGGTCGACAAGCGCTACCACACCCTGGTGCAGGGCCATCCGGACCCGACCAGCGGCACCATCGACGCGCCCATCGGCCGCCACCCCAGCAGCGACTGGAAGTGGGCGGTCACCGCCGAGGGCAAGCCGTCGGTCACCCACTACGACCTCATCGAGGCCTTCCGCGCGGCGTCCCTGCTGGACGTCAAGCTGGAGACCGGCCGCACGCACCAGATCCGCGTGCACATGTCGGCCCACCGGCACCCCTGTGTCGGCGACCTCACCTACGGGGCGGACCCGACGCTGGCGAAGCGGCTCGGCCTGACCCGCCAGTGGCTGCACGCCGTGCGCCTCGGCCTGGAGCACCCCGGCACCGGCGAGTGGGTCGAGTTCGCCAGCGACTACCCCGAGGACCTGAGCCAGGCCCTCGACAGGGTGCGTGAGGAGACCTACGCGTGAGCGCCCCCACCGCGCGGTCCGTCGTGGTCCGGGTCGTCGACGACCCGGCCGGGCGTGAGGCCTGCTTCCGGGTCCGCAAGCAGGTCTTCGTCGTCGAGCAGGGTGTCCCCGAGAACATCGAGTACGACGCGCTGGACGCCCACGCCGTGCACGTGCTGGCCGTCCGCGAGGAGGACGGCGCCGCGCTGGGCACCGGCCGGCTGCTGTACGGCGAGGTGGCGGCGAAGAAGACCGGCGGGGACCCGTCGGTCGGCTCGCTGGGCCGGCTCGCGGTGCTGCCCGAGGCCCGCGGGCTCGGCGTCGGCGTGGCGCTGGTGCGGGGCATCGAGGACGCGGCGCGCGAGCGCGGACTGGGCGTGGTCGACCTCGGGGCGCAGGTGCACGCCCTGGGCTTCTACGAACGGCTCGGCTACCAGGCATACGGCCCGGTCTTCGACGACGCCGGCATCCCGCACCGGTCGATGCGGCGGACGCTGTAGCCCACGCGAACGCTCAGGGGTGCCCCCCGCGGCCCCGGCTCACTTCTCGAGCCGGGGCTTCGGCATGACGTCGCGCGCGGCGCGCTCCGGCCGCCCGTTCTGCTCGGCGGTGGGCAGCGGCAGGTTCATCGGCGTCTCCGGCGTGGCCGTGACGATGCGCGGCAGCGCGTAGGGGTGCTCGGCCACCAGCCAGCGCAGCATCTCCTCGCGGACGGTGACCCGCACCGTCCAGATGTCGTCCGCGTCCTTGGCGGTGACCAGCGCCCGGACCTCCATGGTGGTCGGCGTGGTGTCGGTGACCTGTACGCCGTGGGCGCGTCCGTCCCAGGCGGGGCAGTGGCGCAGGATGTCGCGGAGCTTGTCGCGCATCGCCTCCACCGGGGCCCGGTGGTCCAGGTGCCAGTAGACGACGCCGGTCATCTGGCTGCCGCCGCGCGACCAGTTCTCGAACGGCTTGGACGTGAAGTAGGACACCGGCATCGTGAAGCTGCGCTCGTCCCAGGTGCGCACGGTCAGGAAGGTCAGGGTGATCTCCTCGACGGTGCCCCACTCGCCCTCGACGACCACGGTGTCGCCGATGCGGACCATGTCGCCGAAGGCGATCTGCAGACCGGCGAAGACGTTGCTCAGGGTGGACTGGGCGGCGACACCGGCGACGATGCCGAGGAGTCCGGCGGAGGCCAGCAGCGAGGTGCCGGCCGCGCGCATCGCGGGGAAGGTGAGCAGCATCGCGGCGACGGCGACCACACCGACGATCGCGGTGACCACCCGCATGATCAGCTCGACCTGGGTGCGCACCCGGCGCACCCGCGCCGGATCACGGTGGACCCTGGCGTACCGGTCGTAGGTGGCCTCCACGATCGCCGCCGCGATGCGGATCAGCAGCCAGGCGGTGGCTCCGATGAGGACCAGGGTGATGGCGCGGCCGATCAGCACCCGGTACGAGCCGCCGATCTGCGCCTCGTCGTAGGTGGCGCGCAGCAGGGCGACGCACAGGGCGATCTGGTAGGGGATACGAGCGCGCCTCAGCAGACCCCAGGCCGGGGTCTCCGGGTGGCGCTCGTCGGCCTTGCGGAGCAGCAGGTCCGTGGCCCACCCGATGACGAGGGTGAGGAGGACCGAGCCGCCGATGACGATGAGCGGGCGCATGACGTTCTCCATTCGGCGCGCTTATCCCGGACCGGGAGGAGCCGAACGCGAAGGTCGTGTGAGCATTGACTCATGAACGTGATGCTCTTCCACTCGACCTACGGTCTGCGCCCCGCCGTCCACGAGGCGGCCGACCGGCTGCGCGCGGCGGGCCACCAGGTGTGGACCCCGGACCTCTTCGGAGGAAGGGTCTTCGACACGGTCGAGGAGGGCATGGACCACCACGCCGCGATCGGCGCGGACGAACTGCTGAAGCGGGCGGTGCTGGCGGCGGCACCCTACTCGGAGCGCGGGCTGGTGTACGCCGGCTTCTCGCTGGGCGCGGCCACCGCGCAGACCCTGGCGCTGGGCGACGACAAGGCGCGCGGTCTGCTGCTCCTGCACGGCACCTCGGACCTCGCGGCGAACACCGCGGTGGACGACCTGCCGGTGCAGCTCCACGTGGCGGAGCCCGATCCGTTCGAGACGGACGACTGGCTGAGCTCCTGGTACCTGCAGATGCGCCGGGCCGGCGCGGACGTGGAGATCTACCGGTATCCCGGGGCCGGTCATCTCTACACCGACCCCGGTCTTCCGGACCACGACGCCGAGGCGGCCGAGGCCACCTGGAGGGTGGCGCTCGGCTTCCTCGACGCGCTCTAGTTCTTGCTCAGCCGGCAGGTCAGCCCGCGCGGTAGGCGGTCCAGGCCTGCTGCATGCGGGTCACCTGGCCGGTGGTGAACTGGTACATGCAGGAGTCGTACGTGTAGTCCATGAAGTTGTGGATCGGGTCGGCACCGGTGGCCTTGGTGCAGGTGTCACGGCCGGTCGGGCACTCGTACGCCGGGCTGGACTCGGCCGGGGTGTCGGAGACGTAGTCGCCGTTGCCGTTGCAGCCACCCTGGAAGGTGTGGTACAGGCCCAGCCAGTGGCCGACCTCGTGGGTGGCGGTGTCGCCCTGGTTGTAGTTGGCCGCGGTGCCGCCCGGCAGCGACTCGTCCAGGATGACGACGCCGTCCTGCGAGCCGATGCTGGAGGTCGGGAAGGTCGCCCAGCCGAGCAGGCCGCCGCTGAGGTTCGCGGTGTAGATGTTCAGGGCGTTCTTGCCGCCCTTGCGCAGGGCCGTCTTCATGGCCTTCTCCGCGGAGGAGCCGTCGGCCAGGTTGTACCAGCTCGCGTTGTTGGTCGTGTCGACGCCGGCCAGCGAGAAGGAGAAGCCGGTGGAGACGTTGCCCGTGCCCTGGCCGGCGTAGGCGTTGTTCAGCACGCTGATCTGGTTGTTGATCTCGGTGGTCGTCAGCGCGCCCTTGGAGCCGTCGGTGATGACGTGGAAGTACACCGGGATGGTCGCGGAGACCGCGGCGGCCGACGGGGCCGTCTTCTTGTCGGCGAGCGCCTTCTCCAGGTCGGCCTGCATGGCCTTGGCCTTGGCGGCGGTGACCCCGTTCGGGTCCACCTTGTCGGTGTGACCCTTGGCGACACGGGCGGCCGCGCCGGCGGTGTCGGCGCAGTTCTCGGCGGAGGCGACCTTGGCGGCGGGGGCCGCGGCCAGCGTGGTGGGGGCGGAGACCGGGGCCAGGACGAGAGATCCGGCCACGGCGGCGGCGCCGATGAGACGACGGCGCATCTGGGGGGATATCCGGGCGAACGCACGCATGGTGAGCTCCTTGCTCGTGCGAAGGGACGGGGCGCGCGCAGGGATCTTCCTGGCCGCTGCCCGGACATTACGTGGACATGGCGAGGCCGGACAGGTGCGGATCCGGCCTGATGGGACGGGGTGCAGACCGGGGAAATCGGGCATGCCGAACGCCGCCGCCTCCGTGGAGGGAGGGGGCGGCGCGGCGTGGGGCGACCGCGGGCGGCCCAAGTGTCCGAATTGGTTCGGTCATGACAAGAAGGTGGTACGGACCTGTCATGTGCCTGTAACGGGGGGCGACCCTCGGTCGCGGTGGCTGAAAATCGCCCCTGCATGTTACGCGCGTCGACTACACCGGGTCATAGGTCCGCTCCGCCTTCTGCGTGCCGCTGAGCGTGCGGTAGGAACGCACCCAGTGGGAGGTGGCGGCCGGATCCGCGCGCTCGGAGACGCGGTAGTAGTCCATCTGCGCCCGCTCGGGCGTCACCGAGAACACGCCGTAGCCGTGCTGGTCGGTGTCGACGAACTTCACGTGCCGGTTCATGGCACGGATGGCCGGGGAGGCGACCGCCGTGATCGTCCCCTCCGACACGCCCACGTAGTCGTTGAGGTTGTCCGAGGTCACCGAGGTGACGACGAACTCGGTGGCCGCCGAGGCGGTCAGCGGGTAGGTGGTGGCGTCGACCGGTACGTCGTTGGCGAAGGCCATGTGGATGTCGCCGGTCAGGAAGACCGTGTTGCGGATGCCGCCGGTGCGCAGGTGGGAGATGAGCTCCTTGCGGTCGTCGGTGTAGCCGTCCCACTGGTCCACGCTGATGGCGAGGTCCGGCAGGCCCAGCAGCTCGCCGAGCGGCTCGCGGACGAACTCCGGCAGCTGCGCCACCGAGAACGGCGCGATCATGACGGAGTTGCCCACCAGCCGCCAGGTGGTGTCCGAGGCGGAGAGGCCGGATTTCAGCCAGTCCATCTGGGCGCGGCCGGTGAGGGTGCGGTCCGGGTCGTCCACCGAACCGCCCGCCGAGGAGACCTGCTGGGAGCGGAAGCTGCGCAGGTCCAGCAGCGAGAGGTCGGCCAGCTTGCCGAAGCGCAGCCGGCGGTAGGTGGTGCCGGCGATCGCCGGGCGGACCGGCATCCACTCGAAGTAGGCCTGCTTGGCGGCCGCCCGGCGGGCCGCCCAGGTCCCCTCGGCGCCCTCGGTGTGGTTCTCGGCGCCGCCGGACCAGGTGTCGTTGGCTATCTCGTGGTCGTCCCAGATGGCGACGCAGGGGGCGGTGGCGTGCAGCGCCTGGAGGTCTTGGTCCGTCTTGTACCGGGCGTGGCGCATCCGGTAGTCGGCGAGGGTGAGAATCTCGTGCGTGGGCCGGTGCGGGCGGACCACCCCGCCGTAGGCGTAGGCGCCGCTGGCGTACTCGTAGATGTAGTCGCCCAGGTGCAGCCAGGCGTCCAGGTCGCCGCGGCCGGCCAGGTGCCGGTACGGCGAGAAGTAGCCCGACTCGTAGTTGGCGCAGGAGACCACGCCGAAGCGCAGGCCGGTCGCCGCGGCGTCGGCGGCGGGCGCGGTGCGGGTGCGGGCGACGGGGGAGTGGACGCCGCCGGCGGTGAAGCGGAAGAAGTAGTCGGTGGCCGGGCGCAGACCGCGCACGTCGGCCTTGACGGTGTGGTCGGAGGCGGCGGTGGCGGTGACCGTGCCGCGGGCCACCACGCCGGACAGGGCCCGGTCGGTGGCGATCACCCACTCCACCGGGGTGTCCTCCCCGGCCCCGGACCCCGGCGTCGCCTCGGGCGAGGGGGTGACCCGGGTCCACAGCAGGACGCCGTCGGGCAGCGGGTCGCCGGAGGCCACGCCGTGCAGGAAGGCGGGGGCGGCGGTGGCGGCCAGGGCCGGCGCGGCGGCGGCCAGCGGCGCGGCCAGCACGGCGCCGGCCGCGGCTGCCTTGACCACCGTGCGGCGGCTGGGGGAGGCGGCGGGGGAGGGGAAGACGGGGGCGAGGGCGTCCGAGGTCGGTCTCTGTCGGCTCATGGGCCGGAGGCTACTGACGCGTACATGCAAGAGCGAGCGAACTCACAAGAGTTCGCCCGCTCTTCCACAGCTATTCGGCCACCGGCCCTGAGTTGCGTGAGCCGCAGACGCTTGAGTTCTACCTTTTCCGCCGAGGTCATCACGGTGTCGTCAGTGATTTTAGGCGGCAAAGCGGAATGATTACCCCGAAGGGTGCAAGCAGGGCGCAGTGGCGCTGGTCCGGTCCTCGCAGGACCGGTCCCGAAGTGTCTGCGCAGAGGGGCAGGGGAGCGACCGCCACATAGGCGCAAGAGCGGCGCGGAGACAGCACAGTGGTCATGTGCGGGCCGAGATGCGGACTTACAAAACAACCTTATGCCGCCCCCTTGACCGTGCAACTTGGCAGTATATAAATTGCTCCGGTGGGTGGCCATCATGGGTCAACCAGCCAACAGTTCATGAATGTGGGGGAATATGCTCGGCTTCAAGTTGAAAACGGCCCTTGCTGCCGTCGGTGCGCTTACGCTTGCCGTCACGGTTGGATCCGGAACCGCTTTTGCGGGCACCAACGTGGGTGTCGGCAGTACCGGCAGTCTCAACGGAGAATTTGTCGAGTTTGCTCACGGTGCCTTCATGCACGAAGGGGAATTGCTCGAAATTTGCGACAAGGCCGCTGATGGCTACCGCGCCGTAATTCAGGTCATGTATTCCGATTCCACCGGAAATATGGTTTTTAAGGGTGAGGAGACGGGGGGTAAAGATCATTGCAACGGATTCAATTGGAGTGCACCTGAGGGGATTACCGTATATATAGCCGTTTGGCGCCAGGATGGGGCTGACGGGTATCCGCGGGACATAGCCCGAGGTACTGCGATCGCGTAATGGATCGCTATTTTGTTTGATCAGTCCTTGCGTCGAACCCTGCACGCGTCCGGGCATTGGGATCGCTTGAGGTGATCTGTAGCCCCATGCTGGACTCCTCGCCATGATTCACTGGCAAGCCGCTAACCTGTATGTTGTCTGAGGTGCGGGGTGCACCCAATTGGCCGTGACCAGCCAACTCAGGCATCCTGTCCGAGTTGGCTGGTCAAGCTGGGCGGCCATGGCTTCGGCACATGCAAGTGAATAGGGCAGCTTGCAGGCACTCCGCCGCCTGCGGCTTCGCCTGTTCTCCGCGGCCAGGCAGCTCGTGACCGCCGGCCGCCGACGGATCCTCCGCCTGGCCCGGCGCTGGCCCTGGACCAGCCGCATCATCACTGCTCGGGACCGGGTTAGCGCTCCTCCCGAACCACGGATGGCCAGCGGAGTCGCCGCCTCTACGACAGCACCGCACCATCCGGAGCAATGGAACCCGGCGTCCACCCGAGACGACACTCGGGCCCTCAGCCTACCCGCAGCACAGAAGCGGGCCACCGATTCAGTAGGCGGACCATCATAAAATTTCGAGGTTAACCTCCCCGCAACCTTAAGATCACTGTTACAGTTTCCTCGCTTTTCGGTCTTCAGTTCGAGGCCCGTCTCGGACGGCCGGAAGGAAGGGGAGGTACTTTCCGATGGCTGGAAAACGTCTACGCAGAGCCTCTGTCGTCCTCGGTGCCGCCGCTGCTCTGGCGTTCAGCACCACCACCGGCGCATGGGCGTGGACTGCGAGCAACTGGGGAGGGGCCGAAGGAAAGCTGTCCCAGCAGTGGGTGGACGAGTCGTACAACGAAATCAACTTCACCGACTGCGCGGACGTCTACGGCAGGAAGAGCACCGACATCGCGCTCTGGCAGCAGATCGACTGGGGCAGCGACACCAAGCACGACACCTCCACCTTCACCAACTGTTTCAACGGCAACGGCTACAAGAGCACTGCGACCGAGTCGGGCCTGCCTTACGACAGCTACTACTTCGAGATCGACAAGATCGGTTCCGGGTGCATGAGCTGCGCCCTTATCGTGACCAAGGTTGAAGTCGACACCACACTGGCTGACTGATCCCGCCGGGCCTCCGCGCCTGACGCGCGGAGGCCCGGCTTCGCACTTCTACAAGGGCCTCATGCGACTCCCCACCGCTCTTCGCACTCATCCGGCCGTGCCTGCTCTCCCGTTGGTCGGCCTCTTCTTCTCGTACGTCTTCCTCACGAGTACGCGGCACATCGAGCAGCTCGTCGCCATGCCTTGGGCGGCCCAGGCTGCCTCGTATGCGGTCCATGCGCCCGCACCAATGGCGGCCGCGGCCGCGGCCGGACTGACTGCCGTGGAAGCGACCCGGCTGAAGGCCCTTGGCACATGGGAACTGGGCGCCGCTGTGCCGACCTGGCGGGTCGCGCTCCAACCGGTCCTTATTACCGTGGCGTGCCTGTCGGTTCCCACCGCCGGGATCATGGCAGCCGGACTGTGGCTGGTCGGAGCCCCGCCTGACTTTTACACCCTCCAGCTTCTGGCCATCGTGGTGGTCCTGCTCATCGCGCACTCCGTCATCGGATTCGTGGTCGGCCGACGGCTGCACGCGCTGTACTCCGCTCCCCTGCTCTCGGTGGCGGTGTTCGTCGGCACCAGCTTTCCGCTGGGCACGGATCACTACTGGGCACACCATGTCACCGGGTCGATCTCCTGGCTCGGTTTCGGTGAGGCCTATTCACCGGCCATGACCGTGGCCGTGCTCCTCCCCACGGTCTGCCTGTCCGTCGCTTGCGTCGCGTTGGCGGGCCCTCGCCGTCTCAAGGTGGGTTCCGTCGCCCTGGCTCTTGTCGTCGCGACGGGCGGGTTGCTCACCGCCTACGCCATCACCATGGACTGGCGCTCCATGCCTCCCGCGTCCCAGGGATTGGCTCCCGTGACGTGCGTGGGAGAGGAACCCGAAGTCTGCCTGCCCGAAGCGGGAGCGGCTCACATCAACGAGGTCCGGACAGGGCTCAAGGGAATGACGGAACGCCTGAAAGCCGCTGGGGTCCTAGTGGAGGAGCCGGAGCGCATCACCGATATCACCGTGGCCGCGAACCAGCGGATCGACACCGAGGGGGAAAGCTGGACTCTCGCGCTCGCACCGGAAGAGGCCGATCAGGCGCTCCGCGAGAACATCGCCATCTCCGTGGTCGGTATGCCCTGCGAGAGTCCCGACTGGAACACCATGCACTACCCCACCCTGTGGGTGGCCGAGACCATCGGGGTTCAGGACCATTACCTGGAATGGCTCTCCCGGGAGACCGGTGGATTCAGTGAGGGGCAGAGCAGAGAGCAACTCCTTTCGGAGACGGACAAGGTGAACGAATTGTCTCTGGAGGAACGGAAGGCCTGGTATGCCCGGCAGATCCGGTCCGCCTGCTCGGCAGGTCACTGACCATGCTGTGGTGGCTACGACAACGTGGCGCCGTCGGTGTGCTGCCCTGCGCGTTGATCACCTTTCTCGCGGGGGTCGGCGTGACCAGCGGCGTGGTGCTCGCATTTCCCTCCTTCCTGGGGCACCACGGGACGATGACGGAACTGAGCAACTTCGTCGCCCTCGTTCCGAGCGTTGCCCTGGTCGTCTGCCTCGAGCGTCGGATGCCCGCGGTGGAGCGCGCCGCCGTCCGCCGTCTCGACACCAGGGACATCCTGCTGGTATCCGGTTTCGCGCTCCTGGCGACAGCGGTGGCGGCGGGGATGTCACTCCTGGGGTCGCCGGCCACTTTGGCGGCCGCACGGAACAACCTGCTCTTCTGCGGGCTCTCGATGTGCGCCTGGCCTCTGATCGGCCACCGCGCTCCCCTGCTCCCTGTGTTCTGGTCGATCCAGGCCATGTTCGTCGGCGGTCGGAGCCGCAACGACCCCTACCCGTGGGTCATGGTCACCGAGGGGCCCCACGTCACCCACGCCGCCGTCGGATCCGTCGCCGTCTTCCTGGCCGGAGTTCTCACCCTCATTTGCTGCGCACCAAGGACCGCCCGATGACTTTGTTGCTCGACCACGTCACCTTCCGCTACCACCGCTGGGAGCGGCCGGTCCTCATCGACTTCAGCTACGAGATCCCCGGCGAAGGCCTGACGATCCTGCTCGGCCCCAACGGGGCGGGAAAGTCGACCACCCTGTCCCTGCTGGCCGGAACGGCCGCTCCCCTGGCCGGCAGGGTGAGGTTCAAGGACTCACCCCTCACCTCGGCCAGCCGCGAATACCGTCGTCAGGTGGCCTGGCTGCCCCAGCGAGTGCCGACGTCGCGTCAGCTGACCGCCCGCGAGTACGTGGCGTACGTGGCGTGGTTGAAGGGGGAGAGCCGCGCCGGCGCGTGGGAACGAGCCCGGGAGGCCCTTGAGCAGGTGAACCTCGGCGACCAGAGCGGTCAGAAGACCGCCAGGCTCTCCGGAGGGCAGCTGCGCCGCGTGGGCATCGCCTGCGCCCTTGCGCACGACGCGCTGGTCATCCTTCTCGACGAGCCCACGGCCGGCCTTGACCCTCACCAGCGCACGGTTTTCCGTGACGTGGTGCGTAAGGTCGCCGGGCGCGTACCGGTACTGATGTCTACGCACGATGTGGCCGACCTGGCCGACGAGGCGAACACCGTCTCCCTCATGAAGAGCGGCCGCATCATCCACCACGGCGGAACCAGGAGCTTCCTGGACCACGCGGGCCCCGACGCCGCTCCGGGCCGCCGGGCGGAGTCCGCCTACTCCATACTCATGGGCCTCCAGGGCACCATCTGAAGAAACTTCGCGAAGGACGGAAACCCCGCTCCGCCCTTGGGGCGTGACGGGGCTTTCACAGCGAGCGAACGCTCAGATGCCGACGAAGATCTCCAGCAGGAGCCAGACCACGGGGCCCGTGGGGAGAAGGGAGTCCAGGCGGCCTATGCCCGCCGCCGTGACTCGGCAGCAGCGCGCCCATGTCCTTGATGCCCAGGTCCGGCTTGATCATCGACTCGCCGAGGTCGCCCAGCGTGGCGCTGATCGCGACGGCCGTGCCCAGCAGCAGGGCCTGCAACCAGACGCTTCCGTCCACCAGCAGCGTCATGCAGAGCACACCGGCGACCATGGAGAAGCCGATCGCGCCGAGCAGGCCGCCATCCGCCCCTCGGGGGCCGCCGCGTATCCGGCGATCACCATCGCCGCGCCGCCGACGATCAACGGCACCTGCGGCGCCTTGATCCCCTTGCGTTCGGCGAACCGCGAGTTCAGCTCCCACAGGCCGACGGCCACCGCGGCCCCGACGAAGACGGCATTCACGACGAAGAGCGCGACCAGGACGACGCCCAGTCCGAGGTCGACCCTATCGCCGCGCCGAGGTCGCGTCCCGCGCTCTTCTTCCGCTGCCGCGGTTCCTCGGGCCCGTGCGGCGTGGCGGGGGCGGCTGGGAGGCGTCGGACATAGGCTCCTGCGGCTTCTCGGACGACGGGCATGGGGCGGGTGTGCTGGACGGCGTCGCCTTGCGGCACGAATGCCCCGTGCTCCGGGATCGCATGCCCCGCGGTGCTCTGACGCGCGGCCCCGTGCTGTGCAGGGACGGTGGACGTTGATCCGCACGGACTCGGCGGGTGGCACGCGCGAGTTCGTCGACTGGCTGACCCGGCGGGGCCGGTGGCTGTCCTGCTCGGTCGGCATGGTGACAACGGCCGCGATCCATCAACATGTCCTGAAGGTTCCCGCATCGGCCTGGACGCCGGCCGGTGAGGCGGACGGCGCGGTCCGCGGGGGCATCCGGCTGACCTGCTTCGCGACGAACACCGCCAACCGGCCGGATCGCGGAGCTCGAGGCCCGTCACCGGCTACGGGCCCGCGCGGAGGACCGGATCAGGGCCGCCCGGGCTACTGGCCAGCGCAACCTGTCCCTGCACCGCACCGCACCACACCGCACCGCCCAGAACGGATCTGGCAGGCGATCGTGCATATCGCGCTCGACCCGCTGGCCTGGATGCCGAGGCTCCCCCTGACCGGCCAGGCAAGGCTCGGAGAACTCTGTTGCCCGCGGCTTCGCCTCTTTGCGGCAGCCGCCCAGCTCGTCACCACCGGCCGCGCCGCATCCTCCGCCTCGCCCGCCACTGGCCCTGGGGCAGTGAGATCGCCGGCGCCCTTGAACGGCTCGCCCTTCTGTCGAATTCCGCCTGACCAGCGAATTCGCCTATCCCTACGAAAAGCGGCCCCACCCTGGAGCGTGAAACCCGGCGCCCACCCCAGGCAACACTCGGGTCGTTGGCCCCTGCGCTCCACCAACCGCCGAAAGCGAAACGGTCCACCGACTCCGTCGGCGGACCGTCATGCAAGACCGAGGGTAGGCGAATTCGGCCGCGTTGCCAGACTGTAACCCGCTGACGTGCACCTTCAGTCTGGCCGATATTCCAGAACACCTGCATTGCGCGGACCGCAGGTCTTACCAACAAGACCGGTCACCCATAGGCGCCACCGATTACGGGACAGGGCCGTTGACCGTACGGGGCTCCAAACTGACTGTCTGCTAGCACGGGTCAACCTCTCTGCCTTGCCCTTCTCCACGCAACACCGCCCTACGGTCTCAGTAGCCGTATGGGCAAGCGTAGTTATTCTTCGGTGCTGATGGGATGCCCACTCGGTCGGCGGCCCACCATGAAGGATCCGTACATCCTTCTTGGCATCCTGGCACGCCGTACCAACGAACCCAGTCATCCCGTGATGAGGAATCAATCCTTCAAGGCTGTGGCGATAGCCTGTCGGAAGTCGGCCTCAGTCATAGGTGCATTGCCGTCGGGGCCTGTGATGACCTTTCCGTCCATCTTGAGCGTAGGGGTGCCCTGGATCTTGTCCTTTTTGAAGACGTCAGAGAGTTCGAGCGCCCACTTATCATAGGTCCCCTCGTTGACGTCCTTCTGGAATTCCTTGTTGCTTTTCAGGCTGTCTACGGTGTCGGCGATCTTAATCAGGTATTCATCATCGGCGAACTTGTCGGTCGTCTCCTCCGGGTGCCACTTGGCGGAGTAGAGCGCTGCCTTGTAGTCCAAGAAGGCATCGGGACTGACATTCAGCGCCGCGCCGAGAGCGTTGAGAGCATGCTTGGATCCCTCGCCGGTGAGCTTGTCATCGAGGAAAGATGCCCCAATGAACTGGATCTTGTACTGCCCGTCCTCCGCACCCTTCTTAACCGCAGGGCCGGCGTTCTGCTCGAAGGCGGCGCAGACCGGGCAGCGGGGGTCCTCGTAGATCTTCAGCGTCTTCTTGGCGTCGGTGTCACCGATGATCACCTCAAGACCGTTTTTGCCACTGGTGTTGGCGGGTGCGATCAGCTTGGCGTCCTCGGCGATGTCCCAGCGCTCGGGCTTGTTGGCCTGGGCGATGCCGTAGGCGACGCCGCCGGCTATCGCGAGGCCGGCCACGACGGACACGGCCACGACGACCTGGCGCTTGGTCTTCGCGCGCTTGGCATCGCGCTCGCGCTCCTGACGCAGGCGCTCGCGGGCGGCGTTCTTGGCGGCCTGGGAGTTGCGCTGGCTCATGGGGTTCTCCTGTAAGGGGGAAGGAAGGAGTTGATCAAGCTGAGGAACTGCGGAAACCGGTGAGGCCGACGGCGTACGCGGGCGCGTCAGGGCGCGCTCGTACGCGGGGACGACCCGATGACGAGGCCCGGCGGGGCCAGGCAGGGGGAACCGCGCGGGAGCGCCGCGGGTCAGGCGGCGGCGGTGTACGCGGCGGGAGGCCCGCGCAGCCCGCGGGAGCGCACCAGGTACCGGATCCGCGGGGCCCCGGCCGCGGTGGCGCGGACGACGGGCCGCGGCACGCGGACGGCGGGCGCGGCGACGGTGGCGAAGGCCACCAGCAGCGGACGGAAGGTGGTCGCGGCGACGGCACGCAGCACCTGGCCCAGCGCGCGCTCGCCGCGGCTCAGCCAGGCGGCGGCCAGCAGCCCCACCCCGACGTGGCAGGCGAGCAGCGCCCAGGCCGCGCCCGGCCCGCTCCCGGCGAGCACCGCGGCGGCGCCCTCCGGGGAGGCCGCGGGCGTCAGGGACGCGCCCACCGGGGTCCCGGCGCAGAGCAGGTCGAGGCCGACGGAGTGCAGGGGACCGGTCACCGGCCCCCCGGCCGCGCCGTAGCAGGCGTGCTGGCCGGAGGTGAAGACCGTGTCGACGGCGAGTTCCAGGGGGACCAGCAGGGCCGCGATCGACCCGAAACGCCGCTCCCGGCCGGCCAGCGCCCAGGCCGCGACGAAGACGGCCGCGCAGACCGCGGCCACGGTGGACAGCGGCAGCGGCGCGCCCGAGAGCAGCACGTGGGACGCGCTGCCGACCGTCACGGCCAGTGCCGTGAACAGCACCGCGCGCGCGGCTCTCAGGGGGGCCCGGGACCTGTCCATCTCGCGGAAAGTCTGGCACGCCGCTGGTTAAAGGACTGGTAAAAGGTGACGGTGGCCACCGGCCGGAGCCGGGAAGGTTCCCGATGCCCCGGGTTGTCGGCGGCGGGGCATAGAATTCGAGACCGACCCGTCGGACCACGCGCACCCCCCGACCCGTGCTCCTCAGGAGGCCCCACCCGTGTCGAAGCCGCCCTTCACGCACCTGCACGTCCACACCCAGTACTCGCTGCTGGACGGTGCCGCGCGGCTCAAGGACATGTTCCAGGCCTGCCAGGACATGGGCATGACGCACATCGCCATGTCCGACCACGGCAACCTGCACGGGGCCTACGACTTCTTCCACAGCGCGAAGAAGGCCGGGATCACGCCGATCATCGGCATCGAGGCGTACGTCGCCCCCGAGTCGCGGCGCAACAAGCGCAAGATCCAGTGGGGCCAGCCGCACCAGAAGCGCGACGACGTCTCCGGTTCCGGCGGTTACACCCACAAGACCATCTGGGCGGCGAACGCCACCGGCCTGCACAACCTCTTCCGGCTCTCCTCGGACGCCTACAAGGAGGGCTGGCTGCAGAAGTGGCCCCGGATGGACAAGGAGACCATCTCCCAGTGGTCCGAGGGGCTGATCGCCTCCACCGGCTGCCCCTCCGGCGAGGTCCAGACCCGGCTGCGGCTCGGCCAGTTCGACGAGGCGGTCAAGGCGGCCGCCGACTACCAGGACATCTTCGGCAAGGACCGGTACTTCCTGGAGCTGATGGACCACGGCATCGACATCGAGCACCGGGTCCGCGAAGGCCTCCTGGAGATCGGGAAGAAGCTCGGTATCCCGCCGCTGGTCACCAACGACTCGCACTACACCTACGCGCACGAGGCCACCGCCCACGACGCGCTGCTGTGCATCCAGACCGGCAAGAACCTCTCCGACCCCGACCGCTTCAGGTTCGACGGGACCGGCTACTACCTGAAGTCGACGGAGGAGATGTACGCCATCGACTCCTCCGACGCCTGGCAGGAGGGCTGCCGCAACACCCTCCTGGTCGCCGAACAGATCGACACCACCGGCATGTTCGAGAAGCGCGACCTCATGCCGAAGTTCGACATCCCGGAGGGCTACACCGAGGTCACCTGGTTCCAGGAGGAGGTCCGCCGCGGCATGGAGCGCCGCTACCCGGGCGGCATCCCCGAGGACCGGCAGCGGCAGGCCGACTACGAGATGGACGTCATCATCCAGATGGGGTTCCCGGGCTACTTCCTGGTGGTCGCCGACTTCATCAACTGGGCCAAGGACAACGGCATCGCGGTGGGCCCGGGCCGCGGCTCCGCGGCCGGCTCGATCGTCGCCTACGCGATGGGCATCACCGACCTCGACCCGATCCCGCACGGCCTGATCTTCGAGCGCTTCCTCAACCCCGAGCGCGTCTCCATGCCCGACGTCGACATCGACTTCGACGAGCGCAGGCGCGTCGAGGTGATCCGCTACGTCACCGAGAAGTACGGCGCCGACAAGGTCGCCATGATTGGCACCTACGGCACGATCAAGGCCAAGAACGCCATCAAGGACTCCGCCCGCGTCCTCGGCTACCCGTACGCGATGGGCGACCGCCTCACCAAGGCGATGCCCGCCGACGTCCTCGGCAAGGGCATCCCGCTCTCCGGCATCACCGACCCCAAGCACCCCCGTTACTCGGAGGCCGGCGAGATCCGGTCGATGTACGAGAACGAGCCGGACGTCAAGAAGGTCATCGACACCGCCATGGGCGTCGAGGGCCTGGTGCGGCAGATGGGCGTGCACGCCGCCGGCGTCATCATGTCCAGCGAGACCATCACCGACCACGTCCCGGTCTGGGTCCGGCACACCGACGGCGTCACCATCACGCAGTGGGACTACCCGAGCTGCGAGTCGCTCGGCCTGCTGAAGATGGACTTCCTTGGCCTGCGCAACCTCACGATCATGGACGACGCCGTCAAGATGGTGAAGGCCAACAAGGGGATCGACATCGATCTCCTGAGCCTCCCGCTCGACGACCCGACGACCTTCGAGCTCCTCCAGCGAGGCGACACCCTCGGCGTCTTCCAGTTCGACGGCGGTCCCATGCGCTCCCTGCTGCGCATGATGAAGCCCGACAACTTCGAGGACATCTCCGCCGTCTCGGCCCTGTACCGGCCGGGCCCGATGGGCATGAACTCGCACATCAACTACGCGCTCCGCAAGAACAAGCAGCAGGAGATCACGCCGATCCACAAGGAGCTCGAGGAGCCCCTCGAGGAGGTCCTGGCGGTCACCTACGGCCTCATCGTGTACCAGGAGCAGGTGCAGAAGGCCGCCCAGATCGTCGCCGGCTACTCGCTCGGCGAGGCCGACATCCTGCGTCGCGTGATGGGCAAGAAGAAGCCCGACGAACTGGCCAAGAACTTCACCATCTTCCAGGCCGGCGCCCGCAAGAACGGCTACAGCGACGAGGCGATCCAGGCGCTCTGGGACGTGCTGGTGCCCTTCGCCGGCTACGCGTTCAACAAGGCGCACTCCGCCGCCTACGGCCTGGTCTCCTACTGGACGGCCTACCTCAAGGCCAACCACCCGGCCGAGTACATGGCCGGTCTGCTCACCTCGGTGAAGGACGACAAGGACAAGTCCGCGGTCTACCTCAACGAGTGCCGCCGCATGGGCATCAAGGTGCTCCCGCCGAACGTCAACGAGTCCGAGCCCAACTTCGCCGCCCAGGGCGACGACGTGATCCTCTTCGGCCTCTCCGCGGTCCGCAACGTCGGCTCCAACGTCGTCGACTCGGTGATCAGGACCCGCAAGGCCAAGGGGAAGTTCTCCTCCTTCCCCGACTACCTCGACAAGGTCGAGGCCGTGGTCTGCAACAAGCGCACCACCGAGTCGCTGATCAAGGCCGGCGCCTTCGACTCCATGGGGCACACCCGCAAGGGGCTGATCGCCCAGTACGAGCCGATGATCGACAACGTGGTCCAGGTCAAGCGCAAGGAGGCCGAGGGCCAGTTCGACCTCTTCGGCGGCATGGGCGACGAGGGCGCCGACGAACCGGGCTTCGGGCTCGACGTCGAGTTCTCCACCGACGAGTGGGAGAAGACCTACCTGCTCGCCCAGGAGCGGGAGATGCTCGGTCTGTACGTCTCCGACCACCCGCTCTTCGGCCTGGAGAACGTCCTGTCCGACAAGGCGGACGCCGGTATCGCGCAGCTCACCGGCGGCGACTACGGGGACGGCGCGGTCGTCACCATCGGCGGCATCATCTCCGGCATCCAGCGCAAGATGACCAAGCAGGGCAACGCCTGGGCCATCGCCACCGTCGAGGACCTGGCCGGCTCCATCGACTGCATGTTCTTCCCCGCCACCTACCAGCTGGTCTCCACCCAGCTCGTCGAGGACGCCGTCGTCTTCGTCAAGGGCCGCCTCGACAAGCGCGAGGACGTGCCGCGGCTGGTCGCCATGGAGCTGATGGTCCCCGACCTGTCCAACGCCGGGACCAACGCGCCGGTGGTGCTCACCATCCCGGCCACCCGCGTCACCCCGCCCATGGTGACCCGGCTCGGGGAGATCCTCTCCAGCCACAAGGGCGACAGCGAGGTGCGGATCAAGCTCCAGGGCCCGCGCAAGACGACGGTGCTGCGCCTGGACCGGCACCGGGTGAAGCCCGACCCCGCCCTCTACGGCGACCTCAAGGTGCTGCTCGGCCCGTCCTGCCTGGCGGGCTGAACCGGCTCCCCCCGCCTGGCGGGGCGAGCTCCCCGGCTCCGGCCGCGGAACGCTTCAGGGGCCCGCCTCGGCTCGCGGTGCGAACCCGGGCAGGCCCCTCAGGACGCGATGTGCGCGTCAGACGTGCGTCAGTTGTGGCCGAAACGGCGCTGCTTGTTGCGCGCGACGTCCGCCGGGCTGCCCTGGACCTGCGCGACCGTGGACTGGTGCGGCGCGGCCTCGTCCGAGCGGTGCTGCGGACGGTCCGACCGGGCGGCGCGCTGGGCGGGCTTGCGGGTGTTCTTGTTCTTGGCCATGGTGATCTTCCTCCTGTGGGGGAATCGGTGGGCCAGAGCCGAATTCAGACTCACACAGGCCGCTCACGCACGCATGTCGGGCGACTACCGTCTGTGACAGGCCCGTTGGGGCGTAGCGCCGCCAAGGAGCGCGGCGGCCCGGCGCCGCACGGCCAAACGCCACGCCGAAGATCGAGTTCGGGCCGTGTGGACCCCCGTGCTGGGGCAGACTCGAAGCGAGCCCGAAGCACACCTCCCCGGACAGAGGAAAGAGGGTGACCGCGTGGACCGCTGCATCGTCCTGGTGGACGCCGGATATCTGCTGGGTGCCGCCGCCAGCCTCCTCGCCGGAGAGCCCTCGCGGTCCCGCATCTCCGTCGACCACGCCGCCCTCATCCAGGGCCTGCGCGAGCGCGCGGAGGCCGACACCCGGCAACCCCTGCTGCGCATCTACTGGTTCGACGGAGCCCCCGACCGGGTCCCGCAGCCGGAGCACCGCAGACTGCGGGTGATGCCCCGGGTCACCGTCCGCCTCGGCGCCCTCACGCGCTCCGAGGGACGCTGGGCACAGAAGGGCGTCGACGCGGCCATGCACGCCGAACTGACCGAACTGGCCCGCAACCGCGCCTGCTCCGACATCGTCCTGGTGACCGGCGACGGCGACCTGCTGCCCGGGATGATGTCCGCCAAGGAGCACGGTGTCGCCGTCCACCTCTGGGCCGTGCAGGCCGCCGACAACAACTACAACCAGTCCGAGGACCTGGTCGCCGAGGCCGACGAACGCCGTGTCCTCGACCGGGCCTGGATCACCCAGGCCGTCCGCGCCCGCGACCTGACCGGGGCCTGCCCGCCGCAGCCCGCGCCGCGGCCCGAGATCGCCGCCATCCTCTCCGCCCCGCCCGGCGAACCCCCGGCCCAGGCCGACCGGCGGCCCCCCGCCCCCGACGGCTCCCACCCCGCCCCCGTCAACGGAAACCCCCACAACGGCGGCCCCCACAACGGCGGCGCCCTCAACGGAAGCCCGCCCAACGGCAACGCCGTCGACGGCGACGGCGACGGGGGCGCCGACCGGGTACCGGCCACCAAGGGCGTGCCCACCCCGAAGGACCTCGCCGCCCTGCGCGCCCCCGGCCCCCCGGTCACCGCCGCCCCCGCGCCGCAGCCCGCCACCGCCACCCTGCGCTGGTCCTCCGACCGCGGCTGGGTCGAGCGCCCCGGCACGCCGCCCGAGTCCCCCGAGGCCGCCACCCTGCCCACGCTGGCCCAGCTCACCAGCGCCGAGCAGCGGTGGGCCGACCACGAGGAGGACATCACCAGCGTCGGCGGCGACGCCTACGAGGTCGGCCAGGTCTTCGCCCGCCGCTGGATCCAGCGGGTCACCGACACCGCCTGCCTGGGAAAGCTCTCCGCGGAGTACCCCCGCATCCCGCACCGCGTCGACGGCGAACTGCTCCGCTACGCCGCCCGCTTCGGGCTGCTCGCGCACAAGGACGACCAGATCGACGAGCACGACCGTTACGCCATCCGTGCGGGGTTCTGGCGCGAGGTCGACAGCCACACCGGGGCCGAGCGCCCGGCCGTCGCCGAGTGAACCGCACCCCGCCGGGCGCCGGGCGGGGCGCCGTCGGCGGCGGGGTTGAATTTCGGGCCGAGTCGGGCACCCCGTAGGCTCATCCCTTGTGAACGCACGCTCCGCACCGCCGTCCCCTCGCCCCGAGGCCGTGTGCGCGGTGCGTGACCTCACCAAGACCTACCCGGCCGGCCGTGGCCGCCGCGGCGCGCCCGGCACCCCGGAGGTGCGGGCCACCGACGCCGTCAGCCTGGAGATCCGGCGCGGTGAGATCTTCGGCCTGCTGGGGCCCAACGGCGCCGGCAAATCCACCCTTGTCCGGCAGATCACCGGGCTGATGCGGCCCGACCGCGGCAGCGTCACCCTCTACGGCCACGACATCGTCCGCCATCCCGAACGCGCCTCGCGGATCCTCGCCTACCTCGGCCAGGAGTCCACCGCCCTGGACGAGCTGACCGTCTCGCTGGCCGTGGAGACCACCGGCCGGCTGCGCGGGCTCGACGTACGCGCCGCGCGCGCCGAGCGGGACGCCGTCCTCGACGAACTCGGCCTCGCCCCCCTCGCCGGCCGGGCCCTGCGCAAGCTGTCCGGCGGCCAGCGCCGGCTCGCCTGCTTCGCCACCGCGCTGGTCGGCGAGCGCCCCCTGCTGGTCCTCGACGAGCCGACCACCGGCATGGACCCGGTCGCCCGCCGCGCCGTCTGGTCCGCCGTCGACCGCCGCCGCGCCGAGCGCGGGGCGACGGTGCTGCTGGTCACCCACAACGTCATCGAGGCGGAGACCGTGCTGGACCGGGTCGCCGTGCTCGACCGGGGCCGGGTCATCGCCTGCGACACCCCCTCCGGCCTCAAGGAGCGCGTCGCCGACGAGGTCCGCGTCGACCTGGTCTGGCGGGAGAACGCCCCGCTGCACGTGCCCGAGGTGGCCGCGCTGCGCGGCCGCGCCGTCGAGTCCGGGCGCCGCTGGACCCTGCGGCTCGCCCCCGACGAGGCGCGCGCCGCCGTCGGAGCGGTCACCGGCGGGGCCGCCTTCGCCGCGCTGGACGACTTCACCCTGGCCACGCCGAGCCTGGAGGACGTCTACCTGGCGCTCGGCGGCGAGTCCCGGGGACTGGTGAAGGCGTGAGGACCCCGGACGGCGTGCGGACCGCGGCCCCGGGCACGCCCGCGACCGCGTCGACGATGAGGAGCAGCCTGTGAGCGTCGTACCCGCCGAGACGCGGCCGGGCACGGTACCGGCGCCCGCGGCGGCCCCGCAGCCGACGGGTGCCGCCCCCATGGCGTGCGCCGAGCTCGGGCCCCGGACCAGGCTGTGGCCGGCCCTCGACGCCGTCTACCGGGCCCAGCTCTCCCGGGCCCGGGTCGCGCGGATCCCGCTGCTGTTCGTGGCCACCTTCCAGTCCGTCGGCATCATGATCCTGATGCGCGGCGTGGTGGACGGCGGCGACGAGGCGCGGGCCGTGGTCGCCGGCTCCTCCGTGCTGGTCGTCGCCTTCGTGGCGCTCAACCTGCTCTCCCAGTACTTCGGCCAGCTGCGGGCCGGCGGCGGGCTCGACCACTACGCCACCCTCCCCGTGCCGCCCGCCGCGGTGGTGCTGGGCGCGGCCGCCGCCTACGCCTCGTTCACCGTCCCGGGGACCGTGGTCACGGCCGTCTTCGGGTGCCTGCTCTTCGGCCTGCCGCTCACCCACCTGTGGGTGCTGGCCGCCGTGGTCCCGCTGGCCGGGGCCGCCCTCGCCGGGCTCGGCGCGGCCTGCGGGTTGCTCGCGCCCCGGCCCGAGCTGGCCACCCTGCTGGGGCAGCTCGGCATGTCCGCGGCGCTGCTGCTGGGCGTGCTGCCCGCCTCCCGGATGCCGCAGGCGGTCGCCCTGGCCCGGGACCTGCTGCCCTCCACCTACGCGGTCGAGGCGTTCACCCGCTCCTTCGGGGCGCGGCCGGACTGGGCCCTCGTGCTGGGCGACCTCGCCGTCTGCGCCGTCGTCGGCGTCATCTCGCTGGCCGTGGCCACCTGGGCCTACCGCAGGGCCGCCGTCCGGTGACGCGCCGTCCGGCCCGGCCTGGCACGATGTCAGGGTGACCGCACCTCTGACTCCTCCTCCGCACCCGCAGTCCTCCTCCCAGGACGGCACCGCCCAGGACGGCACCGCCGACGGCGCCACGGTGCACGGCGACTCCCCGGCGCCCGGCGGGTCGCAGGCCGCCGAGCGGCACGGCGAGGGCGCCACGGCCGGCGAGCCGGCCGGCGGCTCCCACCGGTACGCGCCGCGCTCCGCGCTGCGGGCGTACCTGGAGGACGGCCCCGGCCTGCGCACCGAGCTGCGGCAGGCCGCGCTGGTGCTGGGCGCGCTCACCGCGGCCGGACTGCTGCTGGGGCTGCTCTGGGTCTGGCTGGCGCCGCGGGTGCCGCTGGTGGGGGAGGTGGCCGACGGCCGGTGGGTGGCCTTCCTCGCGGACATCGAGGGCGAGCAGTCGGTCGGCGCGGCCGGAACGTTCACCCTGCTGGCCGCGGGGTTCGGACTGCTCAGCGCGGTGCCGGTGTTCCTGCTCGCGCGGCGCGGCGGCGTGCCGGTGGTCGTGGGGCTCTGCCTCGGCGGGCTGCTGGGGTCGCTGGTGGCCTGGCAGATCGGCATGTCGCTCGGACCCACGAGCGACGTGGCGGCGCACGCCCGCCAGGTGGGCGAGGGCGTCCGGTTCGACGCGCCGCTGGAACTCCACGCCATCAGCGCGCTGGCCGCCTGGCCGGTGGTCGCCCTGCTGACCCACCTGACCCTCACGGCGCTCCTCGTACCGCGCGAGGACGAGGAGTCCGGCGGCGACCTGCGGGACGACGGCGACGACCCGGCGCCGACGGTCAGTCTCCAGAAGTAGGCCCCGCCGCCGGGCTCGGGCCCGGCCCCCGGTTCCGCCCGGGCCGGACGCGACGGCTGGGAGGATCGCCCTGCTGCCCTGCTGCCCTGCTGCCCTGCTGCCCTGCTGCCCTGCTGCCCTGCTGCCCTGCCGCCCTGCTGCCCTGGTCCCTACGCCCGCCCGATCGGGGCGAGTACCGCTGAGGTCAGGGTGGCCAGGTCCTTGGGGGACAGCTCGACCTCCAGGCCGCGCCGGCCGGCGGAGACGCAGATCGTCACGTGGCCCTCGGCGGAGGCGTCCAGCACCGTCCGCAGCCGCTTGCGCTGGCCCAGCGGCGAGATGCCGCCCCGGACGTACCCCGTGGTGCGCTCGGCCAGCGTGGGGTCGGCCATCGCCGCCCGCTTGCCGCCCACCGCGGAGGCCAGCGCCTTCAGGTCCAGCGACCCGGCCACCGGCACGACGGCCACCACCAGCGAGCCGTCCACGTCCGCGACCAGGGTCTTGAACACCCGCTCCGGCGACACGCCCATCGCCTCGGCGGCCTCCTCGCCGTAGGAGGGGTGCGCGGGGTCGTGCTCGTAGGCGTGCACGGTGAACGCCACGCCGGCCTCGGTCAGCGCGACCGTGGCGGGCGTGCCGCCGGACTGCTGCTTCTTCGACTTCTTCGCCATCTTCCCGTCCTGTGCGGCTCCGCGCGCCCGGTGAAGGGCCGGGACGCGTCCCCGCGCAGCGTAGTGCCGGGCGCGGAGTGCGCGCGGGGGCCGTCCGCGGTGCGAACCGCGCGCACCGGCCGCCGGATCAGTTGAGGCTGGTGGGGGTGCGGGTCAGGTCGCCGGCCGGGAGGGAGGGCAGGCTGCGGATGATCGAGGCCTCCCGGCGCAGCAGCCGCAGCTCGTCCCGCAGCCGCGACGCCGTGTCGGGGGTCTGGAGCAGCCGCTGCTTGGTCGGGGTGTCCAGCACCATCGCCGCGGCGACCAGGTACGACACCACCGACGGTTCGTCCGGCAGCTCGGCCGACGAGGTCAGCGACCGCTCACTCGCCCCCGCCAGCCGCTTCTGGTACTGCCGGAAGGAGCGCAGCACCCCCTCGGCGAGCGTCCCCGCGCCGTCGCCCTCCTCCTCCGGCAGCTCCTCCAGCTCGCCCGTCAGGTACGGCCCCGAGGCGTCCACCGAGAGCAGCCTGGCCCGCTTCGTGCCGGTGGCCAGCACCTCGTAGGTGCCGTCGGCGCGCTCGCGGATGGTAGCCACGTCGGCCACGCAGACCACCGAGTGGAAGGAGTTGCCCGGCTCCGGGGCGAAACCGGCGGCCGGGCCCCGTTCCGGCGGCGTGGTCGGGTCGGGCATGCCTGGAGCACTGGGCGCCACCTCGTGGCCGTCCCGGATGGCGACCACGGCGAACCGGCGCGGCGCCTCCTCCGGCACCAGGAGCAGGTCGCGCATCATGGCGCGATACCGCTCCTCGAAGACGTTCAGGGGAAGCACGAGCCCGGGGAACAGGACCATGTTCAGGGGAAACAGCGGCAGCCGCAGGGTGGTCACGGCGCAAAAGCCTAATGCGCGCGACGGCCGGACCCCGCGCCGCGGTCGGCCGCCCGCCGTGCCGGACCCCGCGCGCGGCGCCGGAAGCCGGCCGCGGCCCCGGTCCGGCCGGTCACGGTCGAGCCCCACCCGGCCGCCGGGCGGGCCTCAGAGCCGGCCCAGCAGCCGGGTGAACCCGGCGGCCACCGCCGTGGCCATCACCCAGCCGAGCAGGATCAGCACGGCGGCCAGCCACTGCCAGACGCCCCGCAGATGCCAGGCGGTGGCATGCCCGAGGTCGATCACCGGCAGCAGCAGGTCCAGCGAGAACAGCGCCGGAGACCACTCCGGGTGCTCCTCCGCCCGGGCGGGCGTCGGCTCGGAGCGGGAGAACAGCAGGGTGCTGGCGGCCCAGAGCACCGCCAGCCAGGTCGCCGCCCGGGCCGGCCGGTAGCCGTAGGCGACCGCGATGTCCTGGAGGTAGCCCCACAGCTTCGCCGCCGGAGGGAGGGTCTCCCGGCGGCGCCGGTGCTTGGCCAGCAGCACCTCGCGGGCGTCCTCGTCCTCGCCGCCGCCGCGCAGCACGGCCGCCAGCAACTCGTAGGGCTCCGGGCTGTACTCGGGGGTCGCCGCGACCAGCCACTCCAGGCGCTGCTCCAGGGTGAAGGGGCCCTGGGGCACCAGGTTCTCGTAGCAGAACCCGCCCATGTGCAGGCGGCCCGGCCCCGGCCAGCTCTCCGCCCGGTCCACCAGGTTCACCACCCGCGCCCCGGACAGCACCACCCGACCCCGCCGCGGCCGCACCGGCAGGAACCGCAGCTCCGGCGTCTGCACGCGGCGCAGCGACAGCTCCTGCTCGGCCGTCAGGGTGAACCTGGCGGCCCGCAGGTCCACCGAGTCGCCGAACCGCCCGTCGTCGAGGCGGACCCCGCCCAGGCAGTCGAACGGCTGGACCCGGATCCCGCGCGCCGGGGTGTTCCCGCCGAGCAGGGCGGATCCGACCCCCGCGGGCGTCAGGTACAGGGCGCGGCCCACCGTCAGCTGGGGAGCGTTGAGCGCGAGCCGCGCGTAGGGGTTGGCCAGGCGCGCGCCACGCAGGCTCAGCGAGGCGCCCACCTCCGCCGAACGCAGCCCCAGCTCGCCGTGCGACTCCAGCAGGTCCGCCTGCAGGTCCTGGCCGACCTTCATGCCGTCCGCGGACACCGAGCGCCCGTGCCGGTCGTGCCGCACCACCGCCTGGCTGAGCAGCAGGTCGGTGCCGATGCGGGCGTCGGAGAGCCGGATGCCGCGGGCGAAGCGGCACCGCGGCAGGTGCAGGTCGCCCTCGGTGTGCAGGCGGGCGGCCTCCAGGCGGGGGATCGCGCAGTTCTCCAGCCGCACGGTGGTGAACTTGGCCTCCGGGAGCAGGATCTCGTCGTCGAAGCGGCAGTCCGCCATCTCCACGTAGGGCTCGACCGTGCCGCCCGCCAGGTCCAGGGACCCGGTGACCCGCACCCCGACCAGCTTCAGCGCGGCCACCCGCCCGGCCAGGGCGGGCGGGCCGTCCAGCAGCAGCCAGCAGACGACGCGGGCACGCACGGTGCGCTCGGGGCCCCACGGGTGACGGCCGTGCGGGTCGTCCACTACGGGGTCGCCGTGGCGCAGGTCGTAGACGCTGCCGTCGCGGAACGCCAGCCACATCCCCGACTCCGCCGCCGTCAGGTCGCGCGGCGGGCCGGGCTCACGGATTCCGTCGGGAACGACGGGGCCACCCTCGGTCACGGCACTCACTCCCTCCTCCCGGTGCCCCCTGGTCGTACAGCGGTCATGCCCGAACGTGACCGCGCGGACACCTTGCGTAACGGTGATCTTTTGTCCGCCCCGGCGGGCGGCGGCCGTATCAGCGGTTGATACGTGACGCCGTTCCACCTTTCGGGTCTGAGAGAATTGGAGCCGTGATCTCCCGAATCGATCTGCGCGGCGACGCCCTCCCCGAGGGCCCCGCCCTGCGCAGCCTGCTGCCCCGAGCCGACTTCGACGTGTCCGCCGCCCTGGAGAAGGTGCGGCCGATCTGCGAGGACGTGCATCATCGTGGCGACGCGGCACTGATCGACTTCGCCGAGAAGTTCGACGGCGTGCGCCTGGAGTCCGTGCGCGTCCCGGCCGCCGCGCTCGCCGAGGCGCTGGAGAGCCTGGACCCGGAGATCCGCGCCGCCCTCGAGGAGTCGATCCGGCGCGTCCGCATGGTCCACCGCGCCCAGCGCCGCACCACCCACACCACCCAGGTCGCCCCCGGCGGCACGGTCACCGAGAAGTGGGTGCCGGTCCAGCGGGTCGGCCTGTACGCGCCCGGCGGCCGCGCGGTCTACCCGTCCTCCGTGATCATGGACACGGTGCCGGCCCAGGAGGCGGGCGTCGAGTCGATCGCGCTGGCCTCCCCGGCGCAGAAGGAGTTCGGCGGGCTGCCGCACCCCACCATCCTCGCCGCCTGCGCCCTGCTGGGCGTCGACGAGGTCTACGCGGCCGGCGGCGCCACCGCCGTCGCGATGTTCGCGTACGGCACCGAGTCCTGCCCGCCCGCCGACATGGTCACCGGCCCCGGCAACATCTGGGTCGCCGCCGCCAAGCGGTACTTCACCGGGAAGATCGGCATCGACGCCGAGGCCGGCCCGACCGAGATCGCGATCCTCGCCGACGACACCGCCGACCCGGTCCACGTCGCCGCCGACCTGATCAGCCAGGCCGAGCACGACCCGCTGGCCGGCGCGGTGCTGGTCACCGACTCCGAGGAGCTGGCCGAGGCGGTGGAGCGCGAGCTGAAGCCGCAGGTCGAGGCGAGCAAGCACACCACCGAGCGGATCGCCCCGGCGCTGGCCGGCCGCCAGTCCGCGATCGTCCTGGTCGACGGCATCGAGGACGGCCTGAAGGTGGTCGACGCCTACGGCGCCGAGCACCTGGAGGTCATCACCGCCGACGCCGCCGCGCTCGCCGACCGCGTGAAGAACGCCGGCGCGATCTTCGTCGGCCCCTGGTCCCCGGTCTCGCTGGGCGACTACGCGGCCGGCTCCAACCACGTGCTGCCCACCGGCGGCTGCGCCTGCCACTCCTCGGGCCTGTCCGTGCAGTCCTTCCTGCGCGGCATCCACATCGTCGACTACAGCCGAGACGCGCTGGCCGACGTGGCGCACACCGTCGTCACCCTCGCCGAGGCCGAGGACCTCCCGGCCCACGGCGCGGCGATCAAGGCGCGGTTCGACTGGAAGGTACCCGGGGGCAAGTGAGCGACGTGAGCGAGATCCGCATCGACGACCTGCCCGTACGCGAGGAGCTGCGCGGCAAGTCCCCCTACGGCGCGCCGCAGCTCGACGTGCCGGTGCGCCTGAACACCAACGAGAACCCCTACCCGCTGCCCGACGCGCTGGTCGAGCGCATCGCCGAGCGGGTCCGCGAGGCCGCGCGCCACCTCAACCGCTACCCGGACCGGGACGCGGTCGAGCTGCGTACCCGGCTCGCCGACTACCTCAACGACACGGCCCTGACGGACACCGCGGGCCCCCCGGTCGGCACGGAGAACGTCTGGGCCGCCAACGGCTCCAACGAGGTCCTCCAGCAGCTGCTGCAGACCTTCGGCGGACCCGGCCGCACCGCGATCGGCTTCGAGCCCTCGTACTCGATGCACGCCCTGATCGCCCGCGGCACCGGCACCGGCTGGATCTCCGGCCCCCGCAACGACGACTTCACCGTCGACGTCCCCGCGGCCGAGAAGGCGATCGCCGAGCACCGGCCGGACGTCGTGTTCGTCACGACGCCCAACAACCCCACCGGCAACGCCGTGCCGGCCGAGGCGGTGCTCGCCCTGTACGAGGCCGCGCAGGCCGCCAAGCCGTCGATCGTCGTGGTCGACGAGGCCTACGTCGAGTTCAGCCACGGCAGCTCGCTGCTGCCGCTGCTGGAGGGGCGCCCGCACCTGGTGATCTCCCGGACCATGTCCAAGGCGTTCGGCGCCGCGGGTCTGCGCCTGGGCTACTTCGCCGCCCACCCCGCCGTGGTGGACGCCGTCCAGCTGGTCCGGCTGCCGTACCACCTGTCGGCCGTCACCCAGGCCACGGCGCTCGCCGCCCTGGAACACACCGACACCCTGCTCGGCTACGTCGAGCAGCTGAAGAAGGAGCGCGACCGCCTGGTCGCCGAGCTCCGCGGACTCGGTTACGAGGTGACCGACTCCGACGCCAACTTCGTCCAGTTCGGCCGGTTCGACGACGCGCACGCCACCTGGCGGCGCATCCTCGACCACGGCGTGCTGGTGCGGGACAACGGCGTGCCCGGGTGGCTGCGGGTGACCGCGGGAACGCCCGCCGAGAACGACGCCTTCCTGGCGGCGGTACGCACGCTGGCAGAGGAAGACGTGAAGAAGCAGAACGAGGAGCAGAACTCATGAGCCGCGTCGGGCGCGTCGAGCGCACCACCAAGGAGACCAAGGTCCTGGTCGAGATCGACCTCGACGGGACGGGACGCACCGACATCTCCACCGGCGTCGGCTTCTACGACCACATGCTGGACCAGCTCGGCCGGCACGGCCTGTTCGACCTGACCGTGCGCACCGAGGGCGACCTGCACATCGACTCGCACCACACCATCGAGGACACCGCCCTCGCCATCGGCGCCGCCTTCAAGCAGGCGCTCGGCGACAAGGTCGGCATCTACCGGTTCGGCAACTGCACCGTGCCGCTGGACGAGTCCCTCGCCCAGGTCACCGTCGACCTCTCCGGCCGCCCCTACCTGGTGCACACCGAGCCGGAGAACATGGCGCCGATGATCGGCTCCTACGACACGACGATGACCCGGCACATCCTGGAGTCCTTCGTCGCGCAGGCGCAGATCGCCCTGCACGTCCACGTGCCGTACGGGCGCAACGCCCACCACATCGTGGAGTGCCAGTTCAAGGCGCTGGCCCGCGCGCTGCGCTACGCCTCCGAGCGCGACCCGCGCGCCGAGGGCATCCTGCCGTCCACGAAGGGCGCGCTGTAACAGCGATGAACGGACTCTCCACCGCGCTGATCCTCCTCGGTCTCTTCCTGCTCGGAGGAGTGATCTCCTTCGCCAAGCAGAAGATGCCGACGAGCCTGATCGCCGTCCTCTCCATCGGCGCCGCCATCAGCATCATCGCCGGCGTCCTGTACTGGAAGTAGGAGCATGAGCAGCCCCAAGAAGATCGTCGTCTTCGACTACGGGTTCGGCAACGTCCGCTCCGCCGAGCGGGCGCTCGCCCGCACCGGCGCCGACGTCGAGATCACCCGCGACTACGACACCGCGATGAACGCCGACGGCCTGCTGGTCCCCGGCGTCGGCGCGTTCGCCGCCTGCATGCAGGGTCTCAAGGAGGCCCGCGGCGACTGGATCGTCGGCCGCCGGCTCGCCGGCGGCCGCCCGGTCATGGGCATCTGCGTCGGCATGCAGATCCTCTTCGCCCGTGGCATCGAGCACGGCGTGGAGGCCGAGGGCCTCGACGAGTGGCCCGGCACCGTCGAGCCGCTCCAGGCCGACATCGTCCCGCACATGGGCTGGAACACCGTCCAGGCCCCCGAGGACACCGAGCTGTTCGCCGGACTCGGCCCGGACGAGCGGTTCTACTTCGTGCACTCCTACGCCGTCCACGACTGGGCGCTGGAGTCGCACAACCCGTCCATCGCCGCGCCCAAGGTCACCTGGTCCACCCACGGCAAGCCGTTCGTCGCCGCCGTGGAGAACGGCGCGCTGTGGGCCACCCAGTTCCACCCCGAGAAGTCCGGCGACGCCGGAGCGCAGCTGCTGACCAACTGGATCGGAACCCTCTAGACATGGCTGACACCGCCAAGCTCGAACTGCTCCCCGCCGTCGACGTGCGCGACGGCCAGGCCGTCCGCCTCGTCCACGGCGAGTCCGGCACCGAGACCTCCTACGGCTCCCCGCTGGAGGCCGCCCTGGCCTGGCAGTCGGCCGGCGCCGAGTGGCTCCACCTGGTCGACCTCGACGCCGCGTTCGGCACCGGAGACAACCGGGCGCTGATCTCCGAGGTGGCCCGAGCCATGGACATCAAGGTGGAGCTCTCCGGCGGCATCCGCGACGACGACTCGCTCGCCGCCGCGCTCGCCACCGGCGCCACCCGCGTCAACATCGGCACCGCCGCGCTGGAGGACCCCGAGTGGGTCGCCAAGATCATCGCGGAGCACGGCGACAAGATCGCCGTCGGCCTCGACGTGCGCGGCACCACGCTGCGCGGCCGCGGCTGGACCCGCGACGGCGGCGACCTCTACGAGACGCTGGCCCGCCTGGACTCCGAGGGCTGCGCCCGCTACGTCGTCACCGACATCGCCAAGGACGGCACCCTGCAGGGCCCCAACCTGCAGCTGCTGAAGGACGTCTGCGCCCGCACCGACCGGCCGGTCGTCGCCTCCGGCGGGGTCTCCTCGCTGGACGACCTCCGTGCCATCGCCGAGCTGGTCCCGCTCGGCGTCGAGGGGTCCATCGTCGGCAAGGCGCTGTACGCCAAGGCGTTCACCCTCGAAGAGGCCCTGGAGGCTGTGTCCCGATGACCGAGGCCGTGCGGCGCGCGCAGAGTCCGGAACCCACCCCCTGGGAGGAGGAGATCGGCTTCGCGCGCGCCGTCGCGGCGGGCGACCGCGTGCTGGTGGGCGGCACCACCGCCTTCCGGGGCGGCGTCCTCGCGGGCGAGGGCGACCCCTACGAGCAGGCGCGGGCCGCCATCGGCAACGCCCTGCGGGCGATCGAGGAGTTCGGGCTGGGCCCCGACTCCGTGATCCGTACGCGGTTGTACCTCACCCACCGCCGCGACGTCGACGCGGTGGGCCGCGCCCACCAGGAGGTCTTCGGCGCGGTACGGCCGGTGACGACGCTGGTGGTCGTCGAGGGGTTCGTCGACCCGCGGATCCTGGTCGAGGTCGAACTCGAGGCGTACCGCGCGGGCTGAGCCCTCTTCTTTTCTTCGTTTTTCTTCGTGTGAGGAGCCGTGAATTCCCATGACCCTGGCGGTCCGAGTCATCCCCTGCCTGGACGTCGACAACGGCCGGGTCGTCAAGGGCGTCAACTTCCAGAACCTGCGCGACGCCGGTGACCCGGTGGAGATGGCGAAGGTGTACGACGCCGAGGGCGCCGACGAGTTGACCTTCCTCGACATCACCGCCTCCTCCGGCGACCGGGAGACCACCTACGACGTGGTGCGGCGCACGGCGGAGCAGGTGTTCATCCCGCTCACCGTGGGCGGCGGCGTGCGCACGGCCGACGACGTGGACAAGCTGCTGCGGGCCGGCGCCGACAAGGTGGGCGTCAACACCGCGGCCATCGCGCGGCCCGAACTGATCCGGGAGATCGCCGAGCGCTTCGGGCGGCAGGTGCTGGTGCTGTCGGTCGACGCGCGGCGCACCGACAGCGGGTCCTTCGAGGTCACCACGCACGGCGGGCGGCGGGGCACCGGCATTGACGCGGTCGAGTGGGCGCACCGGGCGGCGGAGCTGGGAGCGGGGGAGATCCTGCTCAACTCCATGGACGCGGACGGCACGAAGGACGGCTACGACCTGGAGATGATCACCGCGGTGCGCAAGCACGTGACGGTGCCGGTCATCGCCTCCGGCGGGGCGGGGCGGCTGGAGCACTTCGCCCCCGCGGTGGGCGCGGGGGCGGACGCGGTGCTCGCCGCCTCCGTCTTCCACTTCGGCGACCTGCGCATCGGCGAGGTCAAGTCCGCCCTCGCCGAGGCCGGCCACCCCGTCCGCTGACCCCGGCCCCGCGCGTGCCGTTCCCCGCCGGGGGACGGCACGCGCCGGGCGCGGCGTCAGATCCCGAGCGGGGTGGTGTGGGCCTTCGCGATGGCGTCCGGGTCGCCGTCGAGGACGACGTCGGCCACCTTCTGGCGGCCGAAGGCGAAGAGCAGCAGCTCCGACGGCTCCCCGGTGACCGTCACCACCGGCGCCCCCCGGTTCGCGACCGCCGTCCGCCCGTCAGGCCTCCGCAGCACCAGACCCACCGGCGCGCGCCGCCCCAGCAGCCGCGCCATCCGCTCCAGCCGGCTCCACAGCGCGTCCTGGAACACCGGATCCAGCTCCCGCGGCGTCCAGCCCTCCGCCGCCCGCCGCACGTCCTCGGTGTGGACGTAGAACTCCACCGTGTTGGACGCCTCGTCCACCTGCTTCAGGGAGAACGGCGACATCCGCGGCGGCCCGGTGCGGATCAGCTGGATCAGTTCCTCGTACGGCTTCGCGGCGAACTCCGCCCGCACCCGCTCCAGACGGTCGGCCAGCGCCTTGATCAGTATGCCGCCCGCCGCGTCGGCGCGGCGCTCGCGCACCACCACGTGCGCGGCCAGGTCGCGGGCCGTCCACTCCCCGCACAGCGTGGGGGCCTGGGGCCCCGCCGTCTCCAACAGGTCGGCCAGAAGCAGCCGTTCACGCTTGGCAAACGTCGACATGCCCCCACCCTACGGCGGCCGGCCCCCGCCGCACAGGACGCGTCGGCGCGTCCGGCCCGCGTTCCCGCCCGCGTTTTGCCCCGTCCGGCCCGCGTCAGGTCCCTGTCCGGCCCCCGGACGCCGTGCCCGCACCGCCGGCCGGTCGCGGCAGAATGGACCCATGAGCAGCAGCGCCACCCCCGCAGCCCCCACCGGTCTCGACCCCGCCGTCGCCGCCCGGCTCAAGCGCACCCCCGACGGGCTGGTCCCCGCCATCGCCCAGCAGTACGACACCGGAGAGGTGCTGATGCTCGGCTGGATGGACGACGAGGCGCTGCACCGCACGCTCACCACCGGCCGCTGCACCTACTGGTCGCGCAGCCGCCAGGAGTACTGGGTCAAGGGCGACACCTCCGGCCACGTCCAGCACGTCAAGTCCGTCGCCCTCGACTGCGACGGCGACACCCTGCTTATCCGCGTCGACCAGAGGGGCGCCGCCTGTCACACCGGCGACCGCACCTGCTTCGACGCCGACGTGCTGCTCAAGGAGGAAGACACGCAGGCGGGAGCCGCCGCGGATCAGTAGGGTCCACGGCCATGGACCTCGAGACGTTCCGCACCCTCGCCGCCGACCGGCGGGTCATCCCCGTCACCCGCAAGCTGCTCGCCGACGGCGACACCCCGCTCGCGCTCTACCGCAAACTCGCCGCCGAGCGCCCCGGCACCTTCCTGCTGGAGTCCGCCGAGAACGGCCGCTCCTGGTCCCGCTACTCCTTCGTCGGCGTCCGCAGCGCCGCCACCCTCACCGAACGCGGCGGCCAGGCCCACTGGCTCGGCACGCCGCCCGTCGGCGTCCCCGCCGAGGGAGACCCGCTGGCCGCGCTGCGCACCACCGTGGAGACCCTGCACACCCCCCGCCAGGACGGGCTCCCGCCGTTCACCGGCGGCATGGTCGGCTACCTCGGCTACGACATCGTGCGCCGCCTGGAGAAGATCGGCCCCGGCGAACGCGACGACCTGAAGCTGCCCGAGCTGACCATGCTGCTCACCAGCGACCTGGCCGTCCTCGACCACTGGGACGGCACCGTCCTGCTGATCGCCAACGCCATCAACCACAACGACCTCGACACCGGCGTCGACGAGGCCCACGCCGACGCCGTCGCCCGCCTCGACGCCATGGAGGCCGACCTCGCCCGCCCGCTGGCCCAGCCGCCGGTCGCGCTGCCCGACGCGGCGCTGCCCGAGTACACCGCGCTGTGGGGCGGCGTCGAGTACCAGAAGGCCGTCGAGGACATCAAGGAACGCATCCGGGCCGGCGACGCCTTCCAGGTCGTCCCCTCCCAGCGCTTCGAGACCTCCTGCACGGCGAGCGCCCTGGACGTCTACCGGGTGCTGCGCGCCACCAACCCGTCGCCCTACATGTACCTCTTCCGGTTCGAGGGCTTCGACGTCGTCGGCTCCAGCCCGGAGGCGCTCGTCAAGGTCGAGGACGGCCGCGCCGTGGTGCACCCCATCGCCGGCACCCGCCACCGCGGCGCCACCCCGCAGGAGGACCAGGCGCTCGCCGACGAGCTGATGGCCGACCCCAAGGAGCGCGCCGAGCACCTGATGCTGGTCGACCTCGGGCGCAACGACCTCGGCCGGGTCTGCGAGCCCGGCTCCGTGGAGGTCGTCGACTTCATGTCGATCGAGCGGTACTCGCACGTGATGCACATCGTCTCCACCGTCACCGGCCGCGTCGCACCGGGCCGCACCGCCTTCGACGTGCTCACCGCCTGCTTCCCGGCCGGCACCCTGTCCGGCGCGCCCAAGCCCAGCGCCCTGAGGATCATCGACGAGCTGGAGCCCTCACGCCGCGGCCTGTACGGCGGCGCGGTGGGCTACCTGGACTTCGCCGGGGACTCCGACACCGCCATCGCCATCCGCACCGCGCTGCTGCGCGACGGCACCGCCTACGTGCAGGCCGGCGCGGGAGTCGTCGCCGACTCCGACCCGGTGGCCGAGGACACCGAGTGCCGCAACAAGGCCGCCGCGGTGCTGCGCGCCGTCCACAGCGCCAACCGACTGGGGGCCGGCCGGACCGGCGCGTGAGGTGATGTCGCTAACACCTGGCCCCCGGGCGGCCCACGGGGGGCATACGGGCGGGCCCGGCGGGGCCATAGTGGAGGGGTGACCTCCAGTGCTGACTCCCGCCCCGAAACCGCCGCGTCCGCCCGCCCGGGCCGCCGCAGTCTCGCCGTCGCCCTGCTCAGCGGGGCCGTCGGCGCGGCCGTGGCGCTGCTCGCCAGCCGGCAGCCATGGGCCGAGGGCGCCGCGGAGGTGGCCGGCGGCGACTTCCCGCTGACCGCCACCGGCAGCGACGTCACCGGCGCGCCCGCCGCTCTCGCGATAGTGGGGCTGGCCGCGATGGTCGCCGTCTTCGCCGTCCGCCGCGCCGGCCGAGTCCTGGTCGCCGCGCTGCTCGCCCTGTGCGGCGCGGGCACCGTCGCGGCGGCCCTGCTCGGCGCCTCCGGCCGGTCCGCGCTCGAGGACAAGGCCGCCCAGGTCTCCGGCGACGCCACCGCCGCCGTCACCGGGCTGACCCACACCTCCTGGCCGTACGTCGCCGCGGCCGGCGGCCTGCTCATCCTGATCGCCGGGCTGCTCGCGCTGTGGCGCGGCAGCAGCTGGCCGGGCATGTCGTCCCGCTACGAGCGCGGCGCCGGCGTCCCGCGCCCCCGGCGCGCGGCCGGTGCGGCGGCGTCCCAGGCGCCCGCCGACCCCGAGCGTCCGGAGGACCTCTGGAAGGCCCTCGACCGCGGCGAGGACCCCACCGGGGCCTGAACGCGCCCACCCCGGGACGCGCCCCGCGGTACGGGTGGGGAAGAATGTGACGTGAGCGTCCCGCTCACCACACGTACACGCGTCAACGAGGAGCAAGTCATGGCGGGCAGCAACCACGGTCACACCCCGGCCGCCTGGACCGGCGTCATCATCGCCTTCGTCGGGTTCTGCGTAGCATCCGTCTTCATCGTGATGGCGCAGCCGGTCGGTTTCTGGGTCGGCATCGGTCTCACGCTGCTCGGCGCGGTCGTCGGCGGCCTGATGCGCCGCGCCGGCCTCGGCCAGGCGGAGCACGTGCACCCGGTGCACCAGGTCGCCGAGAACGCCTGAGCCACGCCGGGCGCGGCAGCGCCCCGTCGACCTCGCGACACCGCCGATCAGGGGCGGTCCGGACCTCCGGACCGCCCCTGACGCGTTCCCGCGCCGCGCGGCGCGCCGGTGCGGGGCACAATGCCGGGGTGACCACCGGCACCCCGCGCCCCCTCGCCCAGCAGCCGTCCGGCGACGCGCCGCCCGCCCCGGGGGCGGGCCCCGCCGCGGAGCCGCCCGCCGCGCCGTCGGCCGCCACGGAGTCGCCCGTCGCGCCGCCGCCGGCCGCCGCCGGACCCGGCGACACGCCCACGCGCAAGGCCGCGGACGCGACGCCCGCCCCCGCCGCGCACCCCGTGCACCCCGCGCCCGCCGGGCACCTCGCGCCCGCCGAGGCCGCGGCGGGGGGAGCCTCCGAGACGGGAGCTGTCCGGCGGCCCGCCACACCCGCCGGGCCCCTGTGGCGGCGGCTGGCCCCTCCCGTCGCCGTGCTCGGCGCGGTCGTCGGGGCCTTCGCATACGTGCGGGCCGTGGACCCGAACCGGCCCGGGCACTATCCGGCCTGTCCGCTGCTCGCCCTCACCGGCGTGTACTGCCCCGGCTGCGGCGGCCTGCGCAGCGCCCACGCCTTCGCCCACGGTGACCTGGTCGCGGCGCTGCACGCCAACGCCCCGGCCGTCGTCGGCTACCTGCTGTTCGCGGTGGCCTGGAGCGTGTGGGCGGTGCGCACCGCCCGGGGCCTGCCGACGCGGGTCACGGTGCGGCCGGCACACCTGTGGGCCCTCGGGACCGTGCTCGCCGTGTTCACCCTCGTGCGCAATCTGCCGTTCGGGGGATGGCTGCACCCATGAGGGTGGGTCCGCACACCTGATGCCCCTGGGCCGGAAACGTCCAGGTAGTGGGACCGGCCGCCGCCTGATGCGGGACGCGGGGCGCCTGGCGGATACCATCGCAAGTGACCATCGGTATCGAACGGAACCGACCACCGTCACGGAAGGGGGCCGCTCGCGTGAGTGTGCTCGACGAGATCATCGAGGGCGTGCGGGCCGACCTCGCGGAGCGGCAGGCGCGCGTCGGCCTCGACGAGCTCAAGGAGCGCGCGGCCAAGGCCCCCACCGCCAAGGACGGCGCCGCCGCCCTGCGCGGCGACGGCGTCAAGGTCATCTGCGAGGTCAAGCGGTCCAGCCCCTCCAAGGGCGCGCTGGCCGCCATCGCGGACCCGGCCGCTCTCGCCGCCGACTACGAGGCGGGCGGCGCCGCGGTCATCTCGGTGCTGACCGAGAAGCACCGCTTCGGCGGATCGCTGGCCGACCTCGAGGCGGTCCGGGCCCGGGTGGACATCCCCGTGCTCCGCAAGGACTTCATCGTCTCCTCCTACCAGCTCTGGGAGGCGCGCGCCTACGGCGCAGACCTGGCGCTGCTGATCGTCGCCGCCCTGGAGCAGGACGCCCTGGAGTCGCTGATCGAGCGGGCCGAGTCCATCGGGCTCACCGCGCTGGTCGAGGCGCACGACGAGGACGAGGTCGAGCGCGCGCTGGACGCCGGCGCCAAGGTCGTCGGCGTCAACGCCCGCAACCTCAAGACCCTCGAGGTGGACCGCTCCACCATCGAGCGGGTGCTGCCGGAGATCCCGCCGCACATCGTGAAGGTCGCCGAGTCCGGCGTCCGCGGGCCGCACGACCTGATCGCCTACGCCAACGCCGGCGCGGACGCCGTGCTGGTCGGCGAGTCGCTGGTGATCGGCAAGGACCCCAGAACCGCGGTCGCGGACCTGGTGGCGGCGGGCGAGCACCCGGCCATCCGGCACGGGCGCGCCTGAGGGAGCCCGCATGACCACCGCCGTGCAGCCGTCGACCGAGGACCGTGTGTCCGAGGGCGCGTGCCGTCAGGCCCGCGCCCCGGAGCCGGGCCCGGCCGCGTGCTGCACAGCGTCGTGCTCCTGCTGCCCGGCCAGTCCGGGCGAGGGGCGCTTCGCGCGGCTGGCCCGCGGCTGCAAGCCGCGCGGCTGCAGGGCGCCGGCCCGGCGCGTCCACGGCCGGCGGGTCCGGTACGTCATCGGCGACGAACCCGGACAGGTGAACGGGATGCGATGGCGCGGGGGAAGACCCCGACGTCCGTCCGGCATCATCCGTGATCACCTGTGAGGTAATCCTTCGTATGTCCAGTCAGTTCTTCGTGCCCGATCCCGAGGGCACCGTTCCCACCGCCGCCGGCTACTTCGGCGACTTCGGCGGCAAGTTCATCCCGGAGGCGCTGGTCGCCGCCGTCGACGAGGTCGCCGTCGAGTACGACAAGGCCAAGGCCGACCCCGAGTTCGCCCGCGAACTCGACGACCTGCTGGCCCACTACACCGGCCGTCCCAGCGCGCTGACCGAGGTGCCCCGCTTCGCCGAACACGCGGGCGGCGCGCGGATCTTCCTCAAGCGCGAGGACCTCAACCACACCGGCTCGCACAAGATCAACAACGTCCTCGGCCAGGCCCTGCTGACCCGGCGCATGGGCAAGACCCGGGTCATCGCCGAGACCGGCGCCGGGCAGCACGGCGTCGCCACCGCGACCGCCTGCGCCCTGTTCGGTCTCGAGTGCACCGTCTACATGGGCGAGATCGACACGCAGCGCCAGGCGCTGAACGTCGCCCGGATGCGGATGCTGGGCGCCGAGGTGGTCGCCGTGAAGTCCGGCAGCCGCACCCTCAAGGACGCCATCAACGAGGCGTTCCGCGACTGGGTCGCCAACGTCGACCACACGCACTACCTGTTCGGCACGGTCGCGGGTCCGCACCCGTTCCCGGCGATGGTCCGCGACTTCCACCGCGTCATCGGCGTGGAGGCCAGGCGGCAGCTGCTGGAGAGCGCCGGGCGCCTGCCCGACGCCGCCGTCGCCTGCGTCGGCGGCGGCTCCAACGCCATCGGCCTCTTCCACGCCTTCATCCCCGACGAGGGCGTCCGCCTGGTCGGCTGCGAGCCGGCCGGCCACGGCCTGGAGACCGGCGAGCACGCCGCCACCCTCACCGCCGGCGAGCCCGGGGTGCTGCACGGCTCCCGCTCCTACGTCCTCCAGGACGAGGAGGGGCAGATCACCGAGCCGTACTCCATCTCCGCCGGCCTGGACTACCCGGGCATCGGCCCCGAGCACGCCTACCTCAAGGACAGCGGCCGCGGCGAGTACCGGGCGGTCACCGACGACGCCGCCATGCAGGCGCTGCGCCTGCTGTCGCGCACCGAGGGCATCATCCCGGCGATCGAGTCGGCGCACGCCCTGGCCGGAGCACTCGAGGTCGGCCGCGAGCTGGGCCCCGACGGCCTGATCGTGGTCAACCTGTCCGGCCGCGGCGACAAGGACATGGACACCGCCGCCCGCTACTTCGGGCTGTACGACACCGACGCGGAGGTCGCCGCGGACGAGGCCGGCAACGGCGCGGAGATCGAGGGGGACGCCAAGTGACCGGCAACCGACAGCTGCTGAGCGACACCCTCGCCGCCGCGAGGTCCGAGGGCCGCTCCGCGCTCATCGCCTACCTCCCGGCCGGCTTCCCGACCGTGGACGGCGGCATCGACGCGATCAAGGCCGTCTTCGAGGGCGGCGCCGACGTCGTCGAGGTGGGCCTGCCGCACAGCGACCCGGTCCTCGACGGCCCGGTCATCCAGACCGCCGACGACATCGCGCTGCGCGGCGGCGTGAAGATCGCCGACGTGATGCGCACCGTCCGCGAGGCGCACCAGGCCACCGGGAAGCCGGTGCTGGTGATGACCTACTGGAACCCGATCGACCGCTACGGCGTCGAGCGGTTCACCGCCGAGCTCGCCGAGGCCGGCGGCGCGGGCTGCATCCTGCCCGACCTGCCGGTGCAGGAGTCCGCGCTGTGGCGCGAGCACGCGGAGAAGCACGACCTGGCCACCGTCTTCGTCGTCGCCCCGTCCAGCAAGGACGCGCGGCTCGCGGAGATCACCGCGGCCGGCAGCGGCTTCGTCTACGCGGCCTCGCTGATGGGCGTCACCGGCACCCGCGCGTCGGTCGGCGCGCAGGCGCAGGACCTGGTGGGGCGCACCCGTGCCACCAGGGCCGACCTGCCGGTCTGTGTGGGCCTCGGCGTCTCCAACCGCGCCCAGGCCGCCGAGGTGGCCGGCTTCGCCGACGGCGTGATCGTCGGCTCGGCGTTCGTGCAGCGGATGCTCGACACCGCCGACGACGCCGAGGCCCGGCTGAAGGCCGTGCGGGAACTCGCCGCCGACCTGGCGGAGGGCGTGCGCGGGCGGGCGTAGCCCCCGCTGTCAGCGGCGGCGACGCCGCTCACTCGAACGGGTGGACATAGGACCGGGGAGGCGCGCAGCGCCTCCCCGGTTCGTTCTGCCCCATGTGAGTGAGAAGAACCGAGACGGAAAGCGCAATGCGCGCCAGCGCCTGGTGATGGAGCGCGAGAAGCAGAAGGCCGCGGACAAGCGCCGCCGCGCCATGATCGTCGGTGCGGCCGTGGTCTGCGTCCTCGGTCTCGCGGCGGTCGTCGGCGTGGTCGCCGCCAACTCCGGGGGCGACACCAGCGACGCCGAGGGCCCCGCGGTCGCGCCCTCCGGGGCGGGCGGCAAGGAGAAGCTGGCCATCCCGGTCGGCCGCCCCGACGCCCCGTCGACGATGGTCGTGTACGAGGACTTCCGCTGCCCGGCCTGCAAGGCCTTCGAGACGGCCTACCGGTCCACGGTGCACGAGCTGACCGAGGCGGGCTCCCTGAAGGCCGAGTACCACCTGGTCACCCTGATCGACGGCAACCTCGGCGGCAGCGGCTCGCTGCGCGCCGCCAACGCGGCCGCCTGCTCCCAGGACGCCGGGAAGTTCGCCGAGTACCACGACGTGCTCTTCGACGCCCAGCCCGAGGAGACGGACGACGCGCTGGCCGACAACAAGAAGTTGATCGAGCTGGCCGACAAGGTCCCCGATCTCGACACGGCCGCCTTCCGGTCCTGTGTGAACGAGGGCACCCACGACAGCTGGGTCCGCGAGTCGGACAAGGCCTTCCGTGAGGGCGGCTTCAGCGGCACGCCGACGGTCCTGCTCAACGGCAAGAACATCTACGAGGACCGCTCGATGACGCCGGCCAAGTTCAAGCAGCTGGTGGAGGCGAAGGCCGCGCAGTGACCCGTCCCGGGTCCGGCCCGTTATGGAGCCGTAGCCGGGCCGCCCGCCCTCCCGGCGGCCCGGCACGGTAGCGTCGTCCCTGCCATGGAACTTGCCTACATTCCCAGCCCGTCGCGCGGGGTGCTGTACCTCGGTCCCGTCCCGCTGCGCGGCTACGCGTTCTGCATCATCATCGGCGTCTTCGTCGCCATCTGGCTCGGCAACCGGCGCTGGGTCGCCCGTGGCGGACGGCCGGGCACGGTCGCCGACGTCGCGGTGTGGGCCGTGCCGTTCGGCCTGGTCGGCGGCCGTCTCTACCACGTGATCACGGACTACCAGCTGTACTTCGGCGAGGGTCGTGACTGGGTGGACGCCTTCAAGGTGTGGGAGGGCGGCCTCGGCATCTGGGGCGCGATCGCGTTCGGCGCGGTCGGCGCCTGGATCGGCGCGCGGCAGCGCGGCATCCCGCTGCCGGCGTACGCCGACGCGGTGGCGCCGGGCATCGCCCTCGCCCAGGCCATCGGCCGCTGGGGCAACTGGTTCAACCAGGAGCTGTACGGGCGGGAGACGGACCTCCCGTGGGCGGTCCACATCACCTCCTCGCTCGACGGCCGGGTTCCGGGCTACTACCACCCGACCTTCCTGTACGAGTCGCTGTGGTGCATCGGCGTCGCGCTGCTGGTCATCTGGGCGGACCGCCGCTTCACGCTCGGTCACGGGCGCGCGTTCGCGCTGTACGTCGCCGCGTACTGCGTGGGCCGGTTCTGGATCGAGTACATGCGGGTCGACGAGGCGCACCACGTCCTCGGCCTGCGCCTGAACAACTGGACCGCGCTGGCGGTCTTCCTGCTGGCGGTCCTGTACCTGGTCCTCTCCGCGCGGAAGCGGCCGGGCCGCGAGGCGGTCGTGGAGCCCGGGGCGACGGACGGCACCGGCGCGGACGGGAAGGCGAAGGACGGAGCCGACTCCGACGCCGCTTCCCCGGCCGGTACCGACGAGGCCGACGAGGACAGCTCCGCCACGGCGGAGGACGAGGCCGAGACCGCCGACGCGGCCGCCGGCGGCGCCACCGAGGCGTCCAAGGCCGCCGCGGACCCGACCGAGGCCAAGGGCAAGTAACCACCCCGCCCCGAACGACACCGACGCCGCGCCCCCGCTTCCCGGGGGCGCGGCGTCGTCGTTTCCTGTCCGCTCCCGGCCGCCCCCACTGAAACGGATGAGTCATCCGATCGTGCTAGTCTCCGATCAAGCGGATGAAGCATCCGTTTTTCCGGGTGGTGGAGGGGACACATGTCGAAGACAGCTGTGGTCACGGCCGGCACGGGAGGCATCGGTCTGGAGACCGCGCTGGGACTGGCCCGGGCGGGATTCGCGGTCACCGTGGTCGGGCGGGACGCCGGGCGCGGGGCCGGGGCGGTCGAACGGATCAACGCGACGGATCCGGCGCGTCCGGCCCGGTTCCTGGCCGCCGACCTCGCCTCGCTCGACCAGGTCCGCGAACTGGCCGGCACCCTCGCCGCCGGTCACGCGACGTCGGGGGAACCGCTCACGGTACTGGTCAACAACGTCGGTGCGATGTTCGCCGAGCGGCGGCAGGTGGACGGCCTGGAGGCGTCGTTCGTCGTCAATCACCTCTCGCCGTACCTGCTCACCGAACTGCTGCTGCCCACGCTCACCGCCGGAGCCCCGAGCCGGATCGTGAACGTGACCTCCGGTGCGGTCGGTGTCGCCAGGCGCGTGTTCGACGCCGTCGAGCCGCCGGGCGGCTACTACGGCTTCCACCGGTACGGGCGCGCCAAGCTCGCGAACCTCGCCTACACGCTCGACCTGGCGAAGCGGCTGGACGGCACAGGCGTCTCGGTCTTCGCCGCCGATCCCGGAGGGGCGGCGACCGCCATGACCGACGGCACGCTGGTCCCGAAGGTCGTCTCCCCGCCGCTGCGGCTGCTGTGGCCGCTGGTGCGCCGCCGGTTCCGGCGCTCCACGGCCGGTACGGCGTCCGCCGCGGCCAGGTCCTCGGTCACCGCAGCCACCGACCCCACGCTGACCGGCCGCACCGGTCTCGTCATCGGCCCCCAGGCGCACCCCGTCGCACCGTTCCGTGCGGCGACCGACCCCCGCATCGCCGAGGCCGTGCGCCGGCTCAGCGAGACCCACACGGCCGCGGTGGCCGGACCGGTGGCGTGAGGTCCCGCAGTGCCCCGGGCCGCAGTGCCCCGGGCCGCAGGGCCCCGGCCCGCGGTGGGCGGCCCCGCGGTGGGGGGGGGCCGCCGGCCCCCCCCCCCCCCCCCCCCCCCCCCCCCCGCCCCCCCCGCCGCAATGGCCCCGCCCCCCCGCCCC
>NZ_JBEOVU010000011.1:25235-191935 GCF_040295685.1 Streptomyces sp. NPDC002734 | reverse complement strand
CGGACCGCGAGCGCGGTCCGGGCCTCCTGGCGTGTGCGGGGCGTCAGCTGCCGGCACCCGCGCGACGGTTGCGGATCACGATCGCGCCGCCGGCCGCCAGCAGCAGGGCCGCGGCGAAGGCGAGGCCGACGGCCGGACCGGCGCCGGTCTCGGCGAGGTCGCCCTCGGCGGGAGCGGCGGTGGCCTCCTGCGTCGGCTCGGCGCCGGTCGGCGCCTCGGTCGGCTGACCGGTGGCGCCGCCCTCGGTGCCGCCGCCGGGCTGCTCGTCGCAGTCCTGCTCGTCACCGGTGCCGGTGCACGGCGGCGTCTGGCAGTCCTGCTCGTCGCCCGCGCCGCCCTGCTGCTCCTCGCACGGCTGCTCCTCGCCCGGGTTCTCCCCGCCGGGGTTCTCCTCGCCCGGGTTCTCCCCACCCGGGTTCTCCTCGCCCGGGTTCTCCCCACCCGGGTTCTCCTCGCCCGGCTGCTCCGGGGCGGCGGAGGCGGGGCAGGTGTGGGAGAGGTTGAAGTACTTCACGTCCGCGCCCTCGGTCTCGGCCACGGCCGCGACCAGCTTCGCGCCCGGCTCGGAGGCCGCGTAGGCGTGCTTGTCGCTCGGCGGGCCGAAGTCGGTGATCACCTGCTCGCCACCGGGCTCGAAGGTGACGGTCAGCTTGGTGAAGACGGTCGAGTTGCCCGGCAGCACGAAGTGCCAGCCGTCCTTGCCGGCGGGAACGGTGGGGCAGTCGCCGTTCTGGAAGCCGCCGGCCGTGAGGGGCAGGTCCTGGCGGATCTGCTCGGTGTGGTTCTCCGCGCCGGTGGCAGCGGCGGGGACGGCCGCGCCGGCGAGCAGGAGGGTCGCCGCGAGGGGAAGCGCGGAGGCCCAACGGGGAAGTGAGCGGTGAGACATGGGGGCACCTCTGGCACAGAAGCGGATGAGTGTGGCCGAGAGAGCGAGCTTCCTGTCCCTAAGTGATCACGGTCAAGACGCGAAAGGATCAGTTGACGGCCTTGTCCCGCTTTGCTCCGGACAACGATTGCGTAACGGAAGGTTTACGGACCGTCCGGTGATCCTCGGCCACGGTGGCGGAAAACGCCCCGCGACCCTGGCGTGGCCGGAAGCGTTTGTTAGCCTTGAACGTGACACCGGCCCGATCCAAGCCCCCGGGCCCAACCTTCGTCGCTACGAGCGACCACTTGCCGCGAGGCGAGCATGGCGGGTCGGTGTCACCTCTCCACTTCAGGGAATCAGGGACCCATGTCACCCACGGGCGGCATGGGTCCTCGTCGTTCCCGGACGCGGCCGCGGGCGGCCGCGGGCGGACGGGGCCTTTCGGCGCCTTCCCGGGTGAACTGTGACGAACCTCCCCCGACTAACGCCTACTCGTCGGTAGGTGCGACGATCGGACGGCAGATTCGATTCCGCCACCGCCCGCCGCCCGCCTTCGGCGACGACGCCCGGCCTCGCGGCGGCAGCGGCGGCCGCACCTGCGGCAACGGCGACAACAGCAGTACACGCAGTACACGCGAAAGCAGAGGAACTCCGCCATGGCAACGGCGCCCAGCGTCTCCTACTCGATGACCATCCGGCTGGAGGTGCCCGCGAGCGGAACCGCCGTGTCGCAGCTCACCACCGCCGTGGAGTCCTCCGGAGGCTCGGTGACCGGCCTCGACGTCACCGCCTCGGGGCACGAGAAGCTCCGGATCGACGTCACGATCGCCGCCACCTCCACCGCGCACGCCGACGAGATCGTCGAGAACCTGCGCACCATCGAGGGCGTCACGCTGGGCAAGGTCTCCGACCGTACGTTCCTCATGCACCTCGGCGGCAAGATCGAGATGGCGTCGAAGCACCCCATTCGCAACCGTGACGACCTCTCCATGGTCTACACGCCGGGCGTGGCGCGGGTGTGCATGGCCATCGCGGAGAACCCCGAGGACGCCCGCCGCCTGACCATCAAGCGCAACGCGGTCGCCGTCGTCACCGACGGCTCGGCCGTGCTGGGCCTCGGCAACATCGGCCCCAAGGCCGCCCTTCCGGTGATGGAGGGCAAGGCCGCCCTCTTCAAGCGGTTCGCGGGCATCGACGCCTGGCCGATCTGCCTGGACACCCAGGACTCCGACGCCATCGTCGAGATCGTCAAGGCGATCGCCCCGGGCTTCGCCGGCATCAACCTCGAGGACATCTCCGCGCCCCGCTGCTTCGAGATCGAGGCCCGCCTGCGCGAGGCCCTGGACATCCCGGTCTTCCACGACGACCAGCACGGCACCGCCATCGTGGTGCTGGCGGCGCTCACCAACGCGCTGCGGGTGGTCGGCAAGCCCATCGACGACGTCCGCGTCGTCATGTCCGGCGCCGGCGCGGCCGGCACCGCCATCCTGAAGCTGCTGCTGGCGGCCGGCGTGAAGAACGCCGTGGTCGCCGACATCCACGGCGTGGTGCACGCCGGCCGTCACGACCTGGTCGACGCCGAGCCCGGCTCGGCGCTGCGCTGGATCGCCGACAACACCAACCCGGAGAACCTCACCGGCACCCTCAAGGAGGCCGTGCGCGGCGCGGACGTCTTCATCGGCGTCTCCGCCCCCAACGTCCTGGACGGCGCCGACGTGGCCGCGATGGCCGACGACGCCGTCGTCTTCGCGCTCGCGAACCCCGACCCGGAGGTCGACCCGGCGGTCGCCCGGCAGACCGCCGCGGTGGTCGCCACCGGCCGCTCCGACTTCCCGAACCAGATCAACAACGTGCTGGTCTTCCCCGGCGTCTTCCGCGGCCTGCTGGACGCGCAGTCCCGCACGGTCGACACCGGCATGATGCTGGCCGCCGCGACGGCGCTGGCCGACGTGGTCACCGAGGACGAGCTGAACGCGAACTACATCGTCCCGAGCGTCTTCAACGACAAGGTCGCCGGAGCGGTCGCCGGGGCGGTCCGCCGGGCCGCGGAGTCCGTCCAGGGCTGACCCGCCCGGGTTCCGCCCCGCCCCGCCGGACCCGTCCGGCGGGGCGGGGCGGACACTGTCGGCGGCAGGACGTAACGTGAGGGGGCATCGCGGCCGGAGCCGCCGCGTGCGGTGGCCACGCCACGCGTACGTGTGACTCCCCGCCGTGTTCGTCGGTGCCGGATTGGCTTTAGCGCCGCAGGTGGGGGCAGGATGCCTCTCTGGGCGCGAGGGTCCGACCACGGACCCGGGTGCGTGGGGCTCTCCGGTGACCCTGGCAGCATCGGCTTCGCTGTGCCCGACATGCGGCCTGGCCGCGTGGCCCGCCTCAACGGCAAGAAGAAACACGGGAGTAAGAACATGAACCGCAGTGAGCTGGTGGCCGCGCTGGCCGACCGCGCCGAGGTGACCCGCAAGGACGCCGACGCCGTTCTGGCCGCGTTCGCCGAGGTTGTCGGCGACATCGTCGCCAAGGGCGACGAGAAGGTCACGATCCCCGGCTTCCTGACCTTCGAGCGCACCCACCGTGCCGCTCGCACCGCCCGCAACCCGCAGACCGGTGAGCCGATCCAGATTCCGGCCGGCTACAGCGTCAAGGTCTCCGCGGGCAGCAAGCTGAAGGAAGCCGCCAAGGGCAAGTGACCCGGCCGGCTCAGGCAGCGTGAAGGGCGGCCACCCCCTGGGGGGTGGCCGCCCTTCTGCGTGCGCGCGGGGCCCGGGGCCCGCCGGCTCAGCCGAGCGGCTTGCCGGGGAGCTCCACCTTGGCGCCCAGGGCGACGAGCTTCTCCATGAAGTTCTCGTAGCCGCGGTTGATCAGCTCGATGCCGTGGACCTTCGAGGTGCCCTCGGCGGCCAGCGCGGCGATCAGGTACGAGAACCCGCCCCGCAGGTCGGGGATGACCAGGTCCGCGCCCTGCAGCCGGGTCGGGCCCGACACCACCGCGGAGTGCAGGAAGTTCCGCTGCCCGAACCGGCAGTGGGAGCCGCCCAGGCACTCGCGGTAGAGCTGGATGTGCGCGCCCATCTGGTTCAGCGCGGAGGTGAAGCCGAGGCGGGACTCGTAGACCGTCTCGTGGATGATCGACAGGCCGGTGGCCTGCGTCAGGGCGACGACCAGCGGCTGCTGCCAGTCCGTCTGGAAACCGGGGTGGACGTCCGTCTCCAGCGCGATCGACTTCAGCTCGCCGCCGGGGTGCCAGAAGCGGATGCCCTCGTCGTCGATCTCGAAGGCGCCGCCGACCTTCCGGTAGGTGTTCAGGAAGGTCATCATCGACCGCTGCTGCGCGCCGCGGACGTAGATGTTGCCGCGCGTGGCCAGCGCCGCGGAGGCCCACGAGGCGGCCTCCAGGCGGTCCGGCAGGGCGCGGTGGGTGTAGCCGCCCAGCTCGTCGACACCGGTGATCCGGATGGTCCGGTCGGTGTCCATCGCGATGATCGCGCCCATCTTCTGCAGCACGCAGATGAGGTCCTCGATCTCCGGCTCGACCGCCGCGTTGGAGAGCTCGGTCACACCCTCGGCCAGCACGGCCGTCAGCAGCACCTGCTCGGTGGCGCCCACCGACGGGTAGGGCAGCCGGATCTTGGTGCCGCGCAGCCGCTGCGGGGCCTCCAGGTACTGGCCGTCGGCCCGCTTCTCGATGCGCGCGCCGAACTGCCGCAGCACCTCGAAGTGGAAGTCGATCGGCCGGCCGCCGATGTCGCAGCCGCCCAGGCCCGGGATGAAGGCGTGGCCCAGGCGGTGCAGCAGCGGGCCGCACAGCAGGATCGGGATGCGGGAGGAGCCGGCGTGCGCGTCGATGTCGGCGACGTTCGCGCTCTCCACGTGGGACGGGTCCATGACCAGCTCGCCCGGCTCCTCGCCGGGACGGACCGTCACGCCGTGCAGCTGGAGCAGACCCCGCACGACGCGGACGTCGCGGATGTCGGGGACGTTGCGCAGCCGGCTCGGGCCGGAACCGAGGAGGGCGGCGACCATGGCCTTCGGCACGAGGTTCTTCGCACCGCGGACACGGATCTCGCCCTCCAGCGGGGTGCCGCCATGGACAAGGAGTACGTCGTCAGAGCCGTTGACGGTCATGAATCTCGCGTTCCGATCGGATGGGCAGGGGGCCGGAAGGCCGTTTCTGGGGCGCGTCCGGAGAGCTAGCGTAATGGCCGCCCGCCGCGTTGACGGAAGTCCGAGCCCGGGAGCCCGCACCCTGGCCTCCGTCGGCGATCGGCCGGCCGGCACGCAGGTGAACGGTGGGGAACGAGGTGCGTACACGGCGTCACCGGAACGTGTCGTTCACCCTGGTACCCCCTCCGGCGCTTCCCAGGCCGGCCCGATGCGCCATCATGGCGGGCATGACCGAGGTGTCCTCGCTCACAGGCCGGCTGCTCGTCGCGACGCCCGCGCTGGCGGACCCCCACTTCGCGCGCGCCGTGGTGCTCCTGCTCGACCACGACGGCCAGGGCACGCTGGGCGTGGTGCTCAACCGGCCGACGCCGGTCGACGTGGCCGACATCCTCGACGACTGGGCGCGGTACGCGGGCGAACCGCCGGTCGTCTTCCAGGGCGGGCTGGTCCAGCTCGACTCCGCGCTGGGCGTCGCCGTGGTCCCGGGCGGCGAGGGCCCGCCGGGCTGGCGGCGGGTGCACGGCGCCATCGGCCTGGTCGACCTGGAGACGCCGCCCGAGACGCTGGGCGCGGCGCTCGGCTCGCTGCGGATCTTCGCCGGGTACGCCGGGTGGGGTCCGGGCCAGCTGGAGGACGAGCTGACCGAGGGCGCCTGGTACGTCGTCGAGTCCGAACCGGGGGACGTCTCCTCGCCCGCCCCCGAGCGGCTGTGGCGTGACGTGCTGCGCCGCCAGCGCGGCGAGCTGGCCATGATCGCCACCTACCCGGACGACCCCTCCCTCAACTGACGCCCGCGGGGCCGCCCGGAAGCGGCGTTTGGCCCTGCCGCCACCGGCACTCGTCCCGGTACTCTTGGCACCCATGAGCACTCTCGAGCCCGAGCGCGGCACCGGCACCGGCACGCTGGTCGAACCGACCCCGAAGACGTCGCACGGCGACGGCGACCACGAGCGCTTCGCCCACTACGTCCAGAAGGACAAGATCATGGCGAGCGCGCTGGACGGCACGCCCGTCGTGGCGCTCTGCGGCAAGGTCTGGGTACCGGGGCGCGACCCCAAGAAGTACCCGGTGTGCCCCATGTGCAAGGAGATCTACGAGTCCATGGGCGCCGGCGGCGACGACCAGGGCGGCAAGGGCGGCGGCAAGGGCGGCAAGTAGCCGGACCCCCGCCCCGTCCGCGCCGCGTGACCATGCGCCGAACGAACACCGCCGGCCTCGTGCCGCTCCCCGTGACCGCCGGGCTCCCCGGCGGTCACGGCTGTGTGCTGGAGCAGGACACCACCCTGTGGGCGGCGCCCGGCACCGAGCACGTCGCCCACTGGCTGCGCTCCGTCCTCGGCGCCGTGTACGCGCTGCCGCTGCCGCCCGGCCCCGCCGACCGCGGCCTGCGCCTGCTGCTCGACGACGGCCTCGCGCCCGAGGCGTACCGGCTGCGGGCCGGCGCGGACACCGGCGTGGAGATCGTGGGCGGATCCCCGGCCGGCGTCTTCTGGGGCGCCCAGACGCTGCGTCAGCTGCTCGGGCCCGACGCCTTCCGCCGCGCCCCCGTGCGCCCCGGACAGGCCGCCGTCGTCCCCGCCGTGCGGATCGAGGACGCGCCCCGGTTCCGCTGGCGCGGGCTGCTGCTCGACGTCGCCCGGCACTTCATGCCCAAGGACGGCGTGCTGCGGATCGTCGACCTGATGGCCGCCCACAAGCTGAACGTCCTGCACCTGCACCTCACCGACGACCAGGGCTGGCGGATCGAGATCCGCCGCCACCCCCGGCTCACCGAGGCCGGCGCCTGGCGCCCGCGCACCAAGCTGGGCCACCGCGCCTCCCCGCTGTGGGACGAGCGCCCGCACGGCGGCTTCTACACCCAGGACGACCTGCGGGAGATCGTCGCCTACGCGGCGGCGCGGCACGTGAGCGTCGTGCCCGAGATCGACCTGCCCGGGCACTCGCAGGCCGCCGTCGCCGCCTACCCCGAGCTGGGCAACACCGACGTGGTGGACACCGCCGCGCTCGGCGTGTGGGACACCTGGGGCATCAGCCCGAACGTCCTCGCCCCCACCGAGCGGGTGCTGCGCTTCTACGAGGAGGTGCTGGAGGAGGTTCTGGAGATCTTTCCGTCGCCTTTCGTGCACCTCGGCGGGGACGAGTGCCCCAAGGAGCAGTGGCGCGCCTCCGCGGTGGCGCAGGCGCGGATCCGCGAGCTGGGCGTCGGCGACGAGGACGGGCTTCAGGCCTGGTTCATGGGCCACTTCGCCCGGTGGCTGGCCGAGCGGGGCCGGCGGATGACCGGCTGGGACGAGATCCTCGACGGCGGCCGCCCGCTGCCGCCCGGGGTCGTGGTGTCGTCGTGGCGGGGCTACGAGGGCGGTCTCGCGGCGGCCCGGGCCGGCCACGACGTGGTCGTCTGCCCCGAGCAGCACGTGTACCTCGACCACCGCCAGGCGGCGGGTGACGACGAACCGGTGCCGCTGGGGTTCGTCCGTACGGTGGAGGACGTCCACGCCTTCGACCCGGCGCCCGGCGAGCTCGCCGGGTACCCGGAGCGGGTTCTGGGGGCGCAGGCCAACCTGTGGACCGAGGTCGTCGAGGACGGCCGGCGGGCCGACTACCAGCTCTTCCCGCGGCTCGCGGCCTTCGCCGAGGTCGTCTGGTCCGCGGACCGGCGCGACTTCCCCGAACGGCTCGCCGCCCACCTGCCCCGCCTGGGCGCCTTCGGCGTCGAACACCGCCCCGTCGACGGGCCCCACCCCTGGCAGCGCCGCCCCGGCCTGGCCGGCCGCCCCCTGCCGGGGCCGTGACGCGCCGCCTGCCGTCGGGGGCGGTGACGCGCCGCTTGCCGCAGGGGCCGTGACGCGCCGCTCCCGCCCGGGCGGTGAGCCGTCTGCTGCCGGGGGCGGTGACGCGCCGCTTGCCGCAAGGGCCGTGGCGCGCCGTGCCGGGCGCCGGGGCCCCGCCGCCGACCGCCGCGATCCCCGGGCGGCATGCCCGGCAAAGGAGCGGGGGGTGGCGACAGGTGGGCACGGGGATGTGCCAGAGTTGCCACGTCCGCCCTGTCAGCACGTACCGTACGGCCATAGGCCGCGGAACAGGCACGAGGCGGTTCCAGGCCGGGGGAAGCGGGAAGGGGCAAGCCGGTTTGACCACGCACACACCGCACGCGCCGCAGGCGCCGCAGGCCGTCACCCTGCCCGCCTCGCTGGACGAGGCCGTCGACGCGCTCGCCGCCACGCCCACCGCCGTCCCCGTCGCCGGGGGCACCGATCTGATGGCCGCCGTCAACTCCGGCCGCCTGCGCCCCTCCGCCCTCGTCGGCCTCGGCCGCATCGCCGAGATCCGCGGCTGGCAGTACCAGGACGGACACGCCCTGCTCGGCGCCGGTCTCACCCACGCCCGCATGGGCCGCCCCGACTTCGCCGCGCTGATCCCCGGCCTGGCCGCCGCCGCCCGCACGGCCGGACCGCCGCAGATCCGCAACGCCGGCACCCTCGGCGGCAACATCGCCTCCGCCGCGCCCACCGGCGACGCGCTGCCGGTGCTGGCCGCGCTGGAGGCCACGGTGATCGTCGCCGGCCCCGGCGGCGCCCGCCGCGAGGTGCCCGTCTCCCACCTGCTGGCCGGCGTGGAGATGCTCCGCGGCGGCGAACTGATCGGCTACGTGCGGGTCCCGCTGCTGCACGCCCCGCAGGTGTTCCTGAAGGCGACCGGCCGCACCGGCCCCGGCCGGGCCAGCGCCTCCGTCGCCCTGGTCCTCGACCCGGCCCGCCGCTCGGTGCGCTGCGCGGTCGGGGCCGTCGCCCCGATGCCGCTGCGGCCGCTGGAGGCCGAGCAGTGGATCGCCGGCCTCATCGACTGGGACGACAACCGGGCCCTGGTCCCGGACGCCGTCACCGCCTTCGGCGACTACGTGGCCGCCGCCTGCATCCCCGACCCGGCCCCCGCCGAGGACGGCTCCGTGCAGCAGCTGCCGCCCGCCGTCCTGCACCTGCGGCGCACCGTCGCCGCGCTGGCCCGGCGAGCACTGGGGAGGGCTCTGTCGTGACCGACGACCAGCACGAGGGGAACGAGACCCCGGGCGGCCCGAGCCGCTGGGACCCGCTGCCCCAGGGCGAGTACGACGACGGCGCCACCGCCTTCGTGCAGCTGCCCGAGGGCGGCATCGACGCGCTGCTCGCCGCCCCCGGCCACGGCTTCGTGCCGCCGCGCATAACGGCGGTCCCGCACGCCGCGGACACCGCCGACCCGGCCGCGCCCACGCCGCCCGCCGCCTGGCACCAGCCGGACGCCGTGCCGCACCCGCCGGACGCGGGCCCGCACCAGGACACCGGCCACCACCAGGCCGCCGCGGCGCCGCAGAGCCAGGAGATCCCCGCCCAGTGGTCCGACGCCGCGGGCTACCCGGACGCCGGCCACCAGTGGGGACAGACCGAGAAGCCCTACGACACCGGCGCGTGGAACACCGCCCACGCCCCCGGCGCCTGGGAGTCCGACCACGCCCAGGCGTGGATCCCGCAGCAGCACCCCGAGGACGCCTCGGAGCGGCCGCCGCAGGCCCCCGGGCACGAGGACACCGGCGCCGCGCCCTCCGACGAGGTCCCGGGCGAGGCGCCCGTGACCGAGCACGCCGGGGCCGTGGAGGTCGCCGATCCCTACGCGGCCGACGCGGCCGACGAGGCCGCGTCGGACACGGACGCCGACGACGAGCCGCCCCTGCACGCCCCGCTCCACGACGACCACCCCCTCGCCTCCTACGTGCTGCGCGTCAACGGCGCGGACCGCCCCGTCACCGACGCGTGGCTCGGCGAGTCGCTGCTCTACGTGCTGCGCGAGCGGCTCGGCCTGGCCGGCGCCAAGGACGGCTGCTCGCAGGGCGAGTGCGGCGCCTGCAACGTGCAGGTGGACGGCCGGCTGGTCGCCTCCTGCCTGGTGCCCGCCGTGACCACGGCCGGCAGCGAGGTGCGCACCGTCGAGGGACTGCCGGACGAGACCGGGCAGCCCTCCGACGTGCAGCGCGCGCTGGCCCGCTGCGGGGCCGTGCAGTGCGGGTTCTGCATCCCCGGCATGGCGATGACCGTGCACGACCTGCTCGAACGCAACCCCGCGCCGACCCGCCTGGACGCCCGCACCGCGCTCAGCGGCAACCTCTGCCGCTGCTCCGGCTACGGCGGCGTGCTGGACGCCGTGGAGGAGGTCGTCGCCGAGCGCCGCGCCCGGCAGGAGGCGGAGGCCGAGGCCGGGACGGGCGGCGAGAGCCATCACCACGACGGCGCGGCCGCCGCGTCCGCCGCCGTGTACGAGGACGCCGAGGACGGAGGCCACGCGTGAGCTACGACACCGTCGCCGTCGACGCCGACGGAGGCCTTCCGTTCCACGGCATCGGCGCGTCCGTGCCCCGTGACGACGTCGACGCCAAGACGTCCGGCACCTTCGCCTACGCCGCCGACCTGTGGGCCGAGGGTCTGCTGTGGGCCGCTGTGCTCCGCTCCCCGCACCCGCACGCGCGGATCCTGTCCGTCGACACCACGCACGCCCGCGAGATGCCCGGCGTGCACGCCGTGATCACCGCCGAGGACGTGCCCGGCGAGGCGCTGCACGGGCGGGGCAGGGGCGACCGCCCGGTCTTCGCCTCCGAGGTCGTGCGCCACCACGGCGAGGCGATCGCCGCGGTCGCCGCCGACCACCCCGACACGGCGCGGATGGCGGCCGCCGCGGTGATGGTCGAGTACGAGATCCTCGAACCGGTCACCGATCCCGAGCACGCCTTCGAGGCCGAGCCGCTGCACCCCGACGGCAACCTGCTGCGGCACATCCCGCTGCGCCGCGGCGACCCGGAGGCCACCGGGGAGATCGTCGTCGAGGGCACCTACCGGATCGGCCGTCAGGACCCCGCCCCCGTCGGCGCGGAGGCCGGCCTGGCCGTGCCGCGGCCGGACGGCGGCGTCGAGTTCTACGTCGGCTCCACCGACCCGCACGCCCACCGTGACGCGGCCGCCGCCTGCTTCGGCCTGGAGCCCGAGCGGGTCAGGGTCGTCGTCACCGGCGTGCCCGGCGCGGACGCCGACCGCGAGGACCCCGCCTTCCTGCTGCCGCTCGGCCTGCTCGCGCTGCGCACCGGCTGCCCGGTGAAACTGGCGGCGAGCCGCGAGGACTCCTTCCTCGGCCACACCCACCGCCACCCGACGCTGCTGCGCTACCGGCACCACGCCGACGCACAGGGGCGGCTGGTCAAGGTGGAGGCGCAGATCCTGCTGGACGGCGGCGCGTACGCGGACTCCTCCGCCGAGGCGCTGGCCGCCGCGGTCTCCTTCGCCTGCGGCCCGTACGTGGTGCCCAACGCGTTCGTCGAGGGCTGGGCGGTGCGCACCAACAACCCGCCGTCCGGGTACGTCCGCGGCGAGGGCGCGATGCAGGTGTGCGCGGCCTACGAGGCGCAGATGGACAAGGTCGCCCGCAAGCTGGGCGCCGACCCGGCCGAGGTGCGGGCCCGCAACGTGCTCGCCACCGGCGACGTGCTGCCCACCGGGCAGACCGTGACCTGCCCCGCCCCGGTCGCCGAGCTGCTGGCCGCGGTGCGGGAGGCGCCGATGCCGGAGCTGCCCAAGGACACCCCGGTCGAGGAGTGGCTGCTGCCCGGCGGCCCGGAGGGTCCCGGCGACCCGTCCGCGGTGCGGCGCGGCGTCGGCTACGGGCTCGGCATGGTGCACCTGCTGGGCGCGGAGGGCTCCGACGAGGTCGCCACCGCGACGGTGAAGGTGAAGGACGGCGTGGGCACGGTGCTGTGCGCCGCGGTCGAGTACGGGCAGGGCTTCACCACGCTGGCCCGGCAGATCGTGCAGGAGGTCCTCGGCCTCGAGGACGTCGTGGTCGCCCCCGTCGACACCGACCAGCCGCCGGCCGGCGCGGGCAGCCGGGGCCGGCACACCTGGGTCTCGGCGGGCGCCGTCGAGCGCGCCGCGAAGATGGTCCGCACGCAGCTGCTGCAGCCGCTGGCCGACAAGTTCGGCATGTCCACGGAGCTGCTGCAGATCAGCGAGGGGAAGATCACCTCGTACGACGGGCTGCTGTCCACCACGGTGGTCGAGGCGCTGGAGGGCAGCGAACTCTGGGCCACCGCGCAGTGCCGCCCCCACCCGACGGAGCCGCTGGACGCGGACGGGCAGGGCGACGCCTACGTCGGTCTCGTCTTCTGCGCGGTGCGGGCGGTCGTCGACGTGGACGTCGAGGTCGGCGCGGTGCGGGTGGTCGAGCTGGCGGTCGCGCAGGACGTGGGGCGGGTGCTGAACCCCGCCCAGGTGCGGGCCCGGATCGAGGCGGGGCTCACGCAGGGCGTGGGCATCGCGCTCACCGAGAACCTCCGCACCCAGCGGGGCCTGGTGCGCCACCCCGACCTGGGCGGGTACGCGCTGCCGACCGCGCTGGACGCGCCGGACGTGCGGCTGGTCCGGCTCGTCGAGGAGCGTGACGTGGTCGCCCCGTTCGGCGCCAAGTCCGTCTCCACGGTGCCGGTGGTGACCGCGCCGGCCGCCATCGCCTCCGCCGTCCGCGCCGCCACGGGCCGCCTCGTCAACCGCCTCCCCATCCGCCCCCAGGCCGCGGTCGTCACAGGACAGTAGCGCGGGCCCCCGGCCCCTTCGCCCCCGGTCAGTCGGCGTCCGGGGGCGAGTACGGCTGCTGCGGAACGGGCGGCGTGGGCGGGCTGAGGGCCGGGTCGTCCTCGTCCAGGCGCTCGGGGACCTTCCCGTCGCAGGGCCCGGAGGCGTTCACCACGAGGCCGCCCTTCGCCTTCGCTTCCTTCTGGAGCTCCTTGGGCAGCTCGTCGGCCCCGGTGATGATCCGCCAGGCGCCGGCCGTCAGGAAGGTGCCGTCGGTGAACACCTCGCCGCCCTTGTTGTCGATCTTCCACCCGCGGTCGACGAGCCGGTCCACGACCGCACGAAGCTCCGCCTCGCCCGGCACCTCCTCGCTCACGGCGAAGGCGTCGATCCTGCAGAGCTCCTCGCTCTCGGAGGGCAGCTCGTCCGTCTTCGCGTCGAGGCCCGCCGTGGCGAACCTCAGGTCCCGCTTCACCTGCCGCGCGTTCTTGACCGGGGCGGACGCCTCCGGCTTTGACGCCGAGGGGGCGGGGGCCTTCGCGGTGTCGTCGGATGCTCCGCATCCCGCCACCGCGACCATCAGGGCGGCGCCGCACAGTGCGGGCCAGGCTGCGGGGTGTCGCCGTCTCATGCGTCTCGCCTTTCGCCGGCACGGAACCCGTGAAACCGGCGCCCGAACCCCTGCGGCCGGCCGCTCCGGCCGGGCACGTGGCATCGGGGTGGTGGCGCACAGTGTACTGATCATGTACCGGTCATCCGACCGAATTGGTTCCCGTCGCGGCAGTCGCAGCCGCCTGCGTCCGGGCGGTCGGCGGACGCACCGCGCCCCGCCGGGCTCGGAGGCCGGGCGGGGCGCGATGGGTGGAGACCGCGGCGGGATTCGAACCCGCGTGCCTGGAGTTGCAGTCCAGTCCCTGGGCCACTCGGGCACGCGGTCCTGTGTGGCGACGAGGACGACGCTACGACCCCCGGGACGCGGCCTCAAGGCATCCGGCCCCCGTGCAACACGACTGCCACACGCCGTTCATGAACCGCCGCGGCGACCGCGGGGGGAGGACAGGAGCCACTGTCCGGCGCGCCCCTTACAGTGGCGGCATGACCAGCCGTCCTCGCCCTCTCGGCCCGTCGCGCGGCAGCGGCGGCGACACCGCCAAGGGACCCGCCACGGGACCCGCCCAGGGCCCCGTCCAGGGACCCGCCAAGGGCTCCGCCGACCCCGCCGAGGGCGCCGCCGCCCCGGACCCGCTCGACACCCGGCCCGAGGAGTCGGTGCTCGGCCGCTCCTACCGCTCCCTCAGCATCGGCATCGTCTCCGTCGTCCTGCTGATCGCCTTCGAGGCGACCGCCGTCGGCACCGCGATGCCGGTCGCCGCCCGCGAGCTGAACGGCGTGGCGCTGTACGCCTTCGCGTTCTCCGCGTTCTTCACCACCAGCCTCTTCGGCATGGTGGTGTCCGGCCAGTGGGCCGACCGCCGCGGCCCGCTCGGCCCCGTCGCCCTCGGCATCGCCGCGTTCGGCGCGGGCCTGGTGGTGTCGGGGCTGGCCGGGGCGATGTGGGTCTTCGTGCTGGGCCGCGCCGTGCAGGGACTCGGCGGCGGCCTGGTGATCGTCGCGCTGTACGTGGTGATCCGCCGCGCCTACCCCGAGCGGCTGCGCCCCGCCATCATGGCCGCGTTCGCCGCGAGCTGGGTGGTCCCCTCGGTGGTCGGACCGCTCGCCTCCGGCGCCGTCACCGAACACCTCGGCTGGCGCTACGTGTTCCTCGGCATCCCGGTGATAGTCCTGCTGCCGCTCGCCCTGGCGCTGCCGGAGATCCGCCGCCGCGCGTCCGGACCGGCCGGCGAGGGGATCACCGCGGACCCCCGCCGCATCCGCCTCGCGCTCGCTGTCTCGCTCGGCGCGGGCCTGTTCCAGTTCGCCGCGCAGGACCTGCGGTGGATCTCCCTGCTGCCTGCCGCCCTGGGCGTGGCCCTGCTGGTGCCGGCCGTGCGCGGACTGCTGCCGCCCGGCACCTGGCGTTCGGCGCGCGGCCTGCCCTCCGTGGTGCTGCTGCGGGGCGTGGCGTCCGGGGCGTTCATCGGGGCGGAGTCGTTCATCCCGCTGATGCTGGTCACCGAGCGCGGGCTGACGCCGACCTGGGCCGGGTACTCCCTGGCGGCCGGCGGCATCACCTGGGCCACCGGGTCCTGGGTGCAGTCCCGGCCCCGGCTCCAGCCGCACCGCGAGCGGCTGGTGACCCTCGGCATGACGCTGGTCGTGCTCGCCATCGCCGGCGTGCCCGCCGTGCTGATCGACGCGGTGCCCGCCTGGACGGTGGCCGCGGTGTGGGCGGTCGGCTGCTTCGGCATGGGCCTGGTGATCGCCTCCACCAGCGTCCTGCTGCTCAAGCTGTCCCCGCCGCACGAGGCCGGCGTGAACTCCGCCGCCCTGCAGATCTCCGACGGCCTGGCCAACGCCCTGCTCCTCGCCGTGGCCGGCGCCGCCTTCGCCGCCCTCGGCGGCGGCACCGTCGCCGCGCACGCCGCCACCACGGCCTCCGGCGGCTCCCACCCGGCCGCGTTCGCCGCCGTCTTCGCCCTCGCCGCGGTGTTCGCCCTCGGTGGCATCCAGGTCACCCGCCGCCTGCGGACCGAGGGGTAGGCGAGCCAGGAACCGCGGCAGGCGAAGGTCCAGTACCAGTTCGGTACCACGAGTGGTACCGTTCTGGTATGGCTATGAACCTGCGTCTCCGCGACGACCAGACCGAGGCCCTGAAGCTGCGCGCCGAGGAGGAGGGCGCGAGCATGCACGCCATAGTGCTGAAGGCCGTCGACGACTACCTGGCCCGCACGGCACACGACGCACTGGTGCGCAGGGCCGCGCAGGAGCAGACCGCCAAGTGGGCCGAGCTGCTGGAGCGGCTGAAGTGAGCGTCGTGTACCTCAGCTCCGAGAACGTCCTGGAGATCGCCGACATGGCGGTCGACGACCAGCAGGTCCGTGTCCGCGACGCGGGCCTGCTGGAATCCGCGGTACACCGCCCCTCGGCCGCCATGTTCGGCCAGGAGGCATACCCGGGCCTGTTCGAGAAAGCTGCGGCGCTGCTCCAGTCCCTCGCCGTCAACCACCCCTTCGTGGACGGCAACAAGCGCACCGCCTGGGTGTCCTGCATGGTCTTCCTCGCCATCAACGGGGTGCAACTGCGCCCCGACATCGACGCGGGCGAACGCCTGGTCGTCGCGGTGTCGACCGGACACATGGACGAGCTCAAGGAGATCGCCCTGGCGCTGGAGCACCTCAGGGACGAGGACCCGGCCCCCGGCGCGGTGTGAGGTCGGTCCCATCCGGGGTAGGCGCGGTGTGCTAGCGGCGGGGAGGCAGCCGCGCCGCCGATAAGGTTGCTCGGTCGTCCTCGCGTAACCGATCCCCTGAACCGGAGACCGTGACTACTTCCGCCGGATACAGCGTCCCCGCCCCCTCGCACCACCTGTCGCCCGCCTTCCCCGGCCGCGCCCCCTGGGGCACGGCGGGCAAGCTGCGTGCCTGGCAGCAGGGGGCTCTGCAGAGGTACATCGAGGAGCAGCCCCGCGACTTCCTCGCGGTGGCCACCCCCGGCGCCGGAAAGACGACCTTCGCGCTCACCCTCGCCTCCTGGCTGCTGCACCACCATGTCGTCCAGCAGGTCACCGTGGTGGCGCCCACCGAGCACCTGAAGAAGCAGTGGGCCGAGGCCGCCGCCCGGATAGGGATCAAGCTCGACCCCGAGTACAGCGCGGGCCCGCTGGGCCGCGAGTACCACGGCGTGGCCGTCACCTACGCGGGCGTCGGCGTGCGCCCCATGCTGCACCGCAACCGCGTCGAGCAGCGCAAGACCCTGGTGATCCTCGACGAGATCCACCACGCGGGCGACTCCAAGTCCTGGGGCGAGGCCTGCCTGGAGGCGTTCGAGCCGGCCACCCGCCGGCTCGCGCTGACCGGTACGCCCTTCCGGTCCGACACCAACCCCATCCCCTTCGTCACCTACGAGGAGGGCAACGACGGCATCCGCCGCTCCTCCGCCGACTACACCTACGGCTACGGCTCCGCCCTCGGCGACGGCGTCGTCCGCCCGGTGATCTTCCTGTCCTACAGCGGCAACATGCGCTGGCGGACCAAGGCGGGCGACGAGATCGAGGCGCGGCTCGGCGAACCGATGACCAAGGACGCCGTCAGCCAGGCCTGGCGCACCGCGCTCGACCCCAAGGGCGAGTGGATGCCCGCGGTGCTGCGCGCCGCCGACCAGCGGCTCACCGAGGTCCGCAAGGGCATCCCCGACGCCGGCGCGCTGGTGATCGCCTCCGACCAGGAGTCGGCCCGCGCCTACGCCAAGCTGATCCGTGACATCACCGGCGAGAAGGCCACCCTGGTGCTGTCCGACGACAGCGGCGCCTCGCAGCGCATCGACGACTTCAGCGCGAGCGAGGATCGGTGGATGGTCGCCGTCCGCATGGTGTCGGAGGGCGTCGACGTCCCGCGCCTGGCGGTCGGCGTGTACGCCACCACCATCTCCACGCCGCTGTTCTTCGCCCAGGCCGTGGGCCGCTTCGTGCGTTCCCGGCGCCGCGGCGAGACCGCGTCGGTCTTCCTGCCGACCGTGCCGGACCTGCTGACCTTCGCCAACGAGATGGAGAAGGAACGCGACCACGCCCTCGACCGGCCCAAGAAGCACGGCGAGGAGGACCCGTACGCGGAGTCCGAGAAGGAGATGGCCGAGGCCAACAAGGAGCAGGACGAGGACACCGGCGAGCAGGACATGCTGCCCTTCGAGGCGCTGGAGTCCGACGCGGTGTTCGACCGCGTGCTCTACGACGGGGCCGAGTTCGGGATGCAGGCGCACCCGGGCAGCGAGGAGGAGCAGGACTACCTCGGCATCCCCGGGCTCCTCGAACCCGACCAGGTCCAGCTGCTCCTCCAGAAGCGGCAGCAGCGGCAGATCGCGCACAGCAAGCGCAAGCCGCCGGAGGAGGCCGACCTGCTGGAGCTGCCCGCGGACCGGCGGCCGGTGGTCAGCCACAAGGAGATGATGGAGCTGCGGCGGCAGCTCAACAACCTCGTCGGCGCGTACGTCCACCAGAGCGGCAAACCGCACGGGGTGATCCACACCGAGCTGCGCCGCGTCTGCGGCGGGCCGCCGGCGGCGGAGGCCACGGCCGGCCAGCTCCACGCCCGCATCGCCAAGGTCCAGGAATGGGCCACCCGCATGCGCTGACCCTCCGGGCAACACCGAAAAGGCTCACCGGCCGACAGTTCCCCGGTTCCCTGGAGCCCGTCGGCACCGCGGCATAGAGTACGAACGGGTCGTCACCGAAGTCCCACGAGACGCGGGACACCCTGGTCTGATTCGCAGGGCCTGGTACCGGGCCGCGTTCGTCGGAGAGGTGTGGCCTCCAGGTGTCGGTGGACCGGGTGGACGTTCTGGTCGTCGCCACGTTGCCGGAGGAGCTGGCGGAGGCGAAGGCCGCAGGCCTCGCCGGAGTGTTCGCAGACCCTGGCGTGGCGCGGTGGGAGGAGCGCGGCGCGGGGGGACCGGCCCCCTACTGGTGGGGTGAGTACCGCCGGGCGGACGGCCGGCGCCTGTCGGTGGCGTTGGCCCGATCGACGCACATGGGCAGCCGCGAGACGGCGCCGATCGTCACCACGTTGACCCATCTGCTGCAGCCCCGGTGCCTGGCCATGTGCGGGGTGTGCGCGGGCAACCCCGACGACATGGCCCAAGGTGACGTCGTGGTGGCCGACCCGGTCTACGAATGGGACGAGGGCAAGCAGTCCCCGGAAGGGCTGAAAGGCGACCACCGCCAGTTACGGCTGGACCACCGTTGGCTCCACGCCGTGCAGGACTTCACTCCCGCAGGGCTGCCCAGCCACCGCCCGGCCGACGACGAGGACGCGCTGCCGTGGCTGCTGGAACGGCTGCACCGGGGCCAGGACCCACGGAGCCATCCCGCGCGTCGCCGGTACTTCCCGGAAGGCACCTGGAGGGCGCGGCTGCGGCAGTGGGAACACGGAGGACTGATCCGCCGTGCCCGGACCGGCCTGGAACTGACCGACCAGGGCGCCGAGTTGGTGGAGGGGTGGCTGTACGACGACGTGGACGGGCCGCGGCGTCTGCCGTTCGAGGTGGTGGCGGCCCCGATGGCGTCGGGGAGCGCCGTGGCCGCCGACCCCGGGCTGTGGGCCCGGTTGCGGCACATGGGCGTGCGGAAGATCGCCGCGGTGGAGATGGAGGCCGCCACCGTCGCCACGGTGGCGCACCAGCATCGGGTGCCGTACTGCCTGATCGCCAAGGGCGTCATGGACCACGCCGACAGCGACAAGGACGATCGGTACAAGCGGTTCGCGGCCCGCGCCTCGGCCGAGGTGCTGTACGCCCTGCTCGCCCAGTTGCTGCCCACCGCCGAAGCCGACGGCAGCGGCCACGTCCCGTCGATCGCGCCCTTCGCCCGGATCGACGACGCCGACATCTACGGCGACGGCGACCCGGGGACCACCGCCCTGCGGCGTGACGAGTACGACGCCACCACGACCGACCCGCTGCCCGAGTTCCACGAGGTCGTCGAGCACCTGACCACGCGCCGCATCGCCCGCGTCTGCGGGGAGTCGGGCACGGGGAAGACCACGATGGCGGCCATGGTCGGACGTGACGCCACCCGGGTCGACGCGGCCTTCTACGTCGACCTGGCGAGCCTCAACGCACCGTTCAGCGTCACCGACACGGCTCTGCTCCTCGACCGGCTCACCGCTCTCGACGAACCCGGCAGACTGATCGTCGTCGACAACACACACCTCGACGGACGCCTGGAACGGGCCGTCGTCAGCCACTGGTCGGCCACCTGCGGTCGCGGTCTCCTGCTGCTGCTCTCCCGGCGCGACGCGCACGACAACCGCGTGCCGACCGTGAGGCTCAGCCTCAGCGACCGGTCACTGCTCGCCGTGTGGCGTCGCACGGACGCCTTCGCCCATGCCGCCCTGGCCCCGCCGTCGGACGGCGCCCTCCTGAGATGGAAGGAGACCTTCCCCGACCTGGTGACGTTCGCCCTCGCGATGCGCGGAAGCATCGGTCGGCTGGCGGCCGGCGCGACCACGCTCTCCCAGCAGGACGCCGTCGCCTTCATCCGCACGCGGTATCTCACCGGCCGCAGCGCCGAGGAGGAGGAGAACCTGCGCCGCCTGGCCACCGTCGGACGGTACGAGTTCGGTCTCAGCTCCGGCTCGCTCGCCTCCGACGGCCTGTCGAGGCTCGTCACCGAAGGCCTCGTCCACTCCCGCAAGCGCTACTACACCCTGGGGCATCCGGCCGTGGCGCGGCTGCTGCTGCGCGCGCTGGGCGTGGCGGCCGACCTCGCGGCGCTGAAGCAGATCGCGCTCACCGAGCCCTATGTCGCCTGCGGGATCGCCTCGCGACTCCTCCAGGCCGGACGCCGCACCGACGCCGCGCAACTGCTCGCGCATCTGGTCGAGAACGGCGCCATCCGCGAGGACGTCCTCGCCGAGTGCAATCTGCCCAACCTGTCCCGCACGACGCGCCTGCTCGTCTCCGTCGGTGTCGCGCAGCTCCCGGACATCGACCACCAGCTCTCCCTGGAGCAGGAGCTCCTCGCCACCAAGGTTCAGCAGTCCTCACCGACGGACATCATGCACTTCCTGCAGTTCCTCAAGCTGCTGCCGCGAACCACCACCGTGTTCAGCACACTGCTCAAGCAGCCGGCACTACGGCAGGAGTTCATCGCCTGGTCCTACGACGCGCCGGTCTGGTCCTTGCTGAACGTCGGGATGGCCGCCCGCCGGTTCGACGACGAGCTGGGCAGGAAGCTGCTCGCCGTCTTCTTCACCACCCGGGCCGCCGACGTGGCGGAGCGCATCGGTCAGGCCAGCGCGGGCGACCTGGCCAGTTGCTGCCGGGCCGGCGAGATCGTCGAGCGGGAAGCCGAGTTCGTCGCCGTCATGGCGGAGCGGGTCGGGGCGTCGATCTCCGAGGTGGTGCGCCACTGCATACGCCGGGGACCCGACGAGGTGATCCAGTACCACTCCTTCCTGCAGCGCAGATGCCCGGAGCTGGCGACGGCGTTCCGGGACCGGCTCGCGAGCGCCGAGACCCGGCCCGAACTCGGCGACGGCCTCGCCAACAGACACGTCGGGCTCCTGCTCCGTCTGTGGGGGTGGGCGGACACCCACCGGCAGGCCGGTCTGAGCGTGCGTCTCGAGAAGGTCGTCGGCGACCGCCTGGAAGGCGACACGCTCGCCTGGGATCTGCCGCTGCTCACCGCGAACGACTTCGCCGCCCTCTTCGCGGCGGCCGGCAGGTCCCGGACGATCGGCGGAGCGCTCCCGGCGGTGCGCCGGTGTCTGGGCGAACACCTGGACACCTTGGCCCGGAGCACCCTCGCACGCGGGTTGGAGCAGTACGTGCTTCTGGCCGACGCCCTCGCCTCCCATGCGCCGGAACTGGCCTCGGACTTCCGTCGCCGGCTGCTGAGCGCCGAGCTGCGTGAGCTTGCCGAAGCACAGCAGCGGCGCGCGAGCGTGAACCTGGTCGAGACCGTCCGAGGGTGGGCCGCGCCCGACCCCTCCGCCCCGGAGGAACTCCTCCGGACAGGAGGGAGTGCCGCGACCTCCGCCGCCCCTCGGGCGATCTCGCGCAACGCCGTCGGCTCGGCCTACCGGACCTCGGACGCCGTCTTCGAGCAACGCGGTTTCGCCGGCAGCGAGGAATGCCGGGCCGCCCTGCGACCGGCCGGCCACAACGCCCCGGGCGTCGTCGGACGGCACCTCGTCCTCGCCTCACGCCCGGGCTCCGCCGACCGGGCGCGGGCGCTCGCCGCGTTCGCCGGGCTGCACCGGTCCGAGCGTCACTTCGCGCTGGTCGGCGCGATCCGGATGATCGGTACCCGGCCGGCGGACGAAAGGGAGTTCTGGGGCGCGCTGCTCTCCGCCACCGACGCCGTGCTCACGCCGCCGGTCCGGCGTTCGCTGCTCGGGGCGGGCGCGGGTCGCGCGCTGGCCGTCGCGAGAGGACTCGCCGGAGCCGAACCCGGGGCGAAGGAAACCGTACCGACCCTGTGCGCGACCGTCGTCCGCGACTGGTACGGCGCGAGCGCGGTGGAACTGGCGACCCCGCACCTCGAGGGCGTGCTGCACGCGTACGCGCGTGACCCGGGCAGCACATCGCCACCGCTGCTGCCGTATCAAGCGGTCTCCATGGCCCATGTGCTCCGAGCGATGGGCCGCGTGAACACGCAACTGGAGTCGAAGCTGGTCACCGCGTTGCGGCGCGAGGTCACGCGGAACATGAGCGCCGTCCACCGCCGACGATTCGCGGCGTGGGCCGACTACTCCGACATCGCCTCGGCCACGCTGGCCTGAGCGGGACCGGGGACCGGCAGCCGGTCCGGGAAGGCTCCGTCCCGGGCCCGGCGCTCCCCGGCGCCGTGACGACGGGGCGGGTCAGCCCAGGGCCTCGGCCACTTCGCGGGCCGCTTCCACCACGCGGGGACCCACGCGCTCGGGTACCGCGTCGGAGAGCATCACGACGCCCACGCTGCCCTCGACCCCGGTGACCCCCAGCAGCGGCGCCGCCGCCGCGCACGCACCGCCGTCGCCCTCGCCGCGCACGAGGGTGAACCCGGGGTCCGCCTCGTGGCGCGCGGCGAGGATCGCCCGGCCCGCCGCGCCCTGGTCCAGGCGGTGCCGGTGACCGGGCCGGTGGGCCACGTGGAAGTCCGTCCACGTCGGCTCCGCCACCGCGACCGTCAGCGCCTCCGCGCCGTCGACCAGGGTGAGGTGGGCGGTCGCCCCGATGTCCTCGGCGAGCGACCGCAGAGCCGGCAGCGCCGCCTCGCGGACCAGCGGATGCACCTGGCGGCCCAGCCGCAGCACACCGAGGCCCACCCGGGCCCGGCCGCCGAGGTCACGGCGTATCAGCGAATGCTGCTCGAGCGTGGCGAGCAGGCGGTACACCACCGTCCGGTTGACCCCGAGCCGCTGGGAGAGCTCGGTGACGGTCAGCCCGTGATCGGTGTCTGCGAGGAGCTTGAGGACACGCAGTCCTCTGTCGAGAGTCTGGGAGGTCTCCGCGGTCACGACACCCACTCCTTCGGTGGTGAGGTCGGCGGCCGGCGCCGGCAGGCGTGAATCACGCGCCGGGGCGACGCTGCCACGGGCCGTGTTCGTGGGCGCGAGATTAGCGAAGCGGGTCCGCTGAGCGGAAGATGCCGTCCAGAATCCGGGCAGGACGCGACGACCCGCCGGTCGCGCGAGGGTTCCCCGACCGGCGGGCCGCTGCCACCCTGACCTCATGAGCCGTGACCCCCTGATCACCGACCTGATCACCCGACTGCTGGACGGCCTTCCCGAGGACGCCGTCCTGACCGACCCCGACGTCACCGCCTCCTACTCGCACGACATGGCCAGCTTCTGCCCGGCGGGCGTCCCCGCCGTCGTGGTCCTGCCGCGCACCACCGAACAGGTCCAGCACGTCATGCGCACCGCCACCGAGCTGCGCGTGCCCGTCGTGCCGCAGGGCGCCCGGTCCGGACTGTCCGGCGCCGCCAACGCCAGCGACGGCTGCATCGTCCTGTCGCTGATCAGGATGGACCGCGTCCTGGAGATCAACGCCGTCGACCGCTACGCCGTCGTCGAGCCCGGCGTGATCAACGCCGACCTCTCCCGCGCGGTCGAGGAGAAGGGGCTCTGCTACCCGCCGGACCCGTCGAGCTGGGAGATGTGCACCATCGGCGGCAACATCGGCACCGCCTCCGGCGGCCTGTGCTGCGTCAAGTACGGCGTCACGGCCGAGTACGTCCTCGGCCTGAAGGTCGTGCTGGCCGACGGCCGGCTGCTCACCACCGGACGCCGCACCGCCAAGGGCGTCGCCGGGTACGACCTGACCCGCCTGTTCGTCGGCTCCGAGGGATCACTGGGCGTGGTGGTCGAGGCGGTCCTCGCACTCAAGCCGAAGCCGCCCCAACAGCTCGTGCTGGCCGCCGAGTTCAGCTCGGCCGCGGCGGCCGGCGACGCGGTCTGCCGGATCATGGAGGGCGGTCACGTGCCCTCGCTGCTGGAACTGATGGACCGCACCACCCTCAAGGCCGTCAACGACCTCGCCAGGATGGGCCTGCCCGAGGAGACCGAGGCGCTGCTGCTCGCCGCCTTCGACACCGCCGACCCGTCCGCCGACCTGGCCGCGGTCGGCGCCCTGTGCGAGGCGGCCGGCGCCACCCAGGTGGTCCCCGCCGAAACCCCCGCCGAGTCCGAACTCCTGCTCAAGGCACGGCGGTTGAGCCTGATCGCCCTGGAGGCCGTCAAGGGCGCCACGATGATCGACGACGTGTGCGTGCCGCGCTCGCGGCTCACCGAGATGCTGGAGGGCGTCGAACGCATCGCCGCCAAGTTCCAGCTCACCATCGGCGTCTGCGCCCACGCGGGCGACGGCAACACCCACCCCACCGTCTGCTTCGACGCCGCCGACCCCGAGGAGTCCCGGCGCGCCCGGGAGTCGTTCGACGAGATCATGGAGCTCGGCCTGGAACTGGGCGGCACCATCACCGGCGAACACGGGGTCGGCGTCCTCAAGAAGGAATGGCTGGCCCGCGAGGCCGGACCGGTGGCCATGGAACTCCAACGGGCCGTGAAGGACGCCTTCGACCCGCTCGGACTGCTGAACCCCGGCAAGCTGTTCTGACGCCGGGGCCGTGAGGCCCGGACGTGCGCGGCGCCTCACTCCAGGGCGAGCAGCTCGGCCAGCGGGCCGTCCAGGTCGAGCAGCTCGCCCTCCCGCCCCCGGGGCACCATCCGCAGGGTGTGCGCCAGCCAGCCGGCCACCTCCCCGGCGGGCGCCTCCAGCAGCGCGTCCCCGCACGGCGAGGAGAGCGCCAGCAGCATCACCGGCGCGCCGCCCTCCACACCGCGCCCCGGCCACACCCGCACGTCCCCCTGACCGCAGGCCCTGAACCGGCCCTCCATCAGCAGGTCACGGGCGAACGACCAGCGCACCGGCCGGTCGGTGCCGGAGTGGAAGGCCACGTGCACGGCGAACGGATCGTCGGTGCCGTACCGCAGCCGTGCGGTGACCGGCGCGTGCTGCTCCGCCGACACGATCAACGTCATGGTCAGCTCTCGTTCCACCACGGTCCGCATGATGGGGCTCCTCTCCAGGCGGCAGTGCGTCTTCGTGGAAGGAGAGGGCCGTGCGCCCCGGGCATTACGCGACTCGCGGAGATTTTTTCCGCGCGCCGCCCCCCGCCCTTCCTCACCCTCCAAGGGACCACCGATCCGGGTGAACCCGCAGCGAAGATCAACCCGTTCGGGGCTCGTACGGCCGGACGGGCAGTGCCGGGTGCGCCGTTCTGGTATGTGTGGGTAACCCGATTCGAATCCCGAGCAGATACCGGACACGACGGACATGAGTGCGCCCACCCCGGCCCCCGGTGACGACACGCCCCGTGAGGGTTACTACCCGGACCCGTCCATCCCCGGATACGTCCGGTACTGGAACGGCTCGGCCTGGGTGCCGGGCACCAGCCGCCCGGCGCCGACGGACGGACGGCCGCTGCCCCCGCCGCCGGGTGTGACGCCCCAGGCGCCCGCCCGGCCCGCGGCCCCCGGTCCCACGCCGTCGCCCGGTCCCACGCCGTCGCCCGGTCCTGCTCCGGCCGCTCCCGGGCCGTCGGCCGCCGACCGGCCGGGCGCCCGCGTGCCGTCGCCCTCGCCGGCCCCCGCGTCCGCCCCCGCCGCCCTGCCGCCGGTGGCGCCGCAGCCCGCCGGGGCGGTGGACGAGACGGGGCCGCAGTTCCTGGACACCAGCGACGAGATCGTCACCGAGATGGCGCCCGAGACGGGCCGCACCCCGGTGGTCCCCTCGCCCGCCCCGGCCCCCGCGCCGTCCCCGGCACCGGTGACCTCGCAGCCGTCGCAGCTCCCGCGGTCTTCGCCGCCCGCACCCTTGGAGAGCGGCAACTCCGCCCCCGCGGCGGGCGGTTCGGGCTGGGACGCGGTGCGGGCCGGCGCGGCCGAGCGGCCGCGGCCCGTCTCGTGGGGGTCGGCGGGGCAGGAGACGCCGGACCCGCGGGCGGTGGGGGACCAGCAGCCCGAGCAGCGGCCCTCGCAGGAGGAGGGCACCATGGTGTTCCGGACCCGCCCCGCGGCCGAGCAGCCCCCCGCCGGGCCGCAGGGCCCGCAGCAGGCGGCCCCCGCGCCCGCCCCGGCCCCGGCTCCCGCACCCGCGCCGGCTCCCACTCCGGCGACCACCCCGTGGCCGCAGCAGATCGGGCACCTCGCGGGCGACCAGGCCGCGGCGCAGGCGGCGGCCGCGCAGGCCGCCGCGGCCCAGGCGGCGCTCGCCCGGGCGTCCGCCGCGCACGCCGCGGCCCAGGCCGCCCCGCAGGCGGCTCCCCAGGCGGCGGCGCAGGGGCCCGCCGCTCCGTGGAAGCCCGTGCCGGAGGACCCGTTCACCGCCGCCGCCCGGCGGCAGGCGTCCGCCCGTCCCGCGCCGCTGGGCAGCCGGATGGCGGCCCGGCTGATCGACCTGCTGCTGGTCGGCGCGATCACCGCGGCCGCGGCCGTCCCGCTGGGCACGCGGGCGTGGGAGCACACGCAGGAGAAGCTGGAGGCGGCGCGGCTCTCGGGGGAGAAGGTCACCGTCTGGCTGGTCGACGGCACCACCGGCGTGCAGCTGGGCATCGTGCTCGCGGTCCTGGTGGTGGCGGGCGTGCTTCTGGAGGTGCTGCCGACCTCCCGGACGGGGCGCACGCTCGGCAAGAAGCTGCTCGGGCTCCAGGTCCGCGACATCGAGGGCCACGAGCCCCCGTCCTTCGGCACGGCGCTGCTGCGCTGGGCGGTCGGGACGATCCCCACGCTGCTGGTGATCGGCGTGATCGGCCACCTGTGGGCCCTCTTCGACCGTCCCTGGCGGCAGGCCTGGCACGACAAGGCCGCGCACACCTTCGTGGCCGGCCGCTGACGCCGCCGACGCCGCGGGAGCCGGCCGCCGCGCCGTTGCGCCCGCCGCCGACGCCGAAGGGGCGCCCCGCCGGTCCGGCGGGGCGCCCCTGGGTCAGGCGGTGTGCGGCAGCGGTCAGAGGTTGCCGCGGCGCTCCTGCTCCCGCTCGATGGCCTCGAAGAGCGCCTTGAAGTTGCCCTTGCCGAAGCCCATGGAGCCGTGCCGCTCGATCATCTCGAAGAAGACGGTCGGCTTGTCCTGGACCGGCTTGGTGAAGATCTGCAGCAGGTAGCCGTCCTCGTCGCGGTCCACCAGGATCTTCAGCTCGCGCAGCGTCTCCACCGGCACGCGGGTCTCGCCGGCCCACTCGCCGAGGGTGTCGTAGTACGAGTCGGGGGTGTCGAGGAACTCGACGCCGGCCGCCCGCATGGTGCGCACGGTGCGCACGATGTCGTTGGTGTTGAGCGCGATGTGCTGGACGCCCGGGCCGCCGTAGAACTCGAGGTACTCGTCGATCTGCGACTTCTTCTTCGCGATCGCCGGCTCGTTGATCGGGAACTTCACCTTCAGGGTGCCGTCCGCGACCACCTTGGACATCAGCGCGGAGTACTCGGTGGCGATGTCGTCGCCGATGAACTCCTTCATGTTGGTGAAGCCCATGACCCGGCGGTAGAACTCGGTCCACTCGTCCATCCGGCCGAGCTCCACGTTGCCCACGCAGTGGTCGATCGCCTGGAAGGTGCGCTCGGCCGGCGGCTCCACGATCGGCCGGGCCACCTGGTAGCCCGGCAGGTACGGGCCCTCGTACCCGCGGCGCTCGACCAGCGTGTGGCGGGTCTCGCCGTAGGTGGCGATGGCGGCGATCACGACGGTGCCGTGCTCGTCCTTCATCTCGTACGGCTCGGCGACCGAACGGGCGCCGTGCTCGATGGCGTAGGCGTAGGCCGCGCGGGCGTCCGGGACCTCCAGGGCGAGGTCGACGACGCCGTCGCCGTGCTCGGCGACGTGGCGCTCGAGGAAGCGTCCCCAGTCGGTGGCCGGCTTGATCACCGAGGTGAACACGAAGCGGGCGGAGCCGTTCTCCAGGACGTAACTGGCCGTCTCCCGGGAGCCGTTCTCCGGTCCGGAGTAGGCCACCAGGCGCATGCCGAAGGCGGTCGAGTAGTAGTGGGCGGCCTGCTTGGCGTTGCCCACGGCGAAGACGACCGCGTCCATTCCCTTGACCGGGAAGGGGTCGGCCTGCCGGGCGGTGTCAGGAACGTGGTGTGTGGTCTGCGTCATGTGGGCAGGGTCACCCCGAACCGCAAGGTGCGCAATCCATGGCTTTTTCGCTGCGCAGGTTGCACAGTCTTAGGGCCGTGACGACGGCGTATCTGTACAGGATGACCATCGGTGGGGGCGAGCCATGGGGATCGACAGGCTGGACGGGCGGATCATCGCGCTGCTCGCGCACGAGCCGCGGCTGGGCGTGCTGGAGATGTCCCGCCGGCTCGGCGTGGCCCGGGGCACCGTGCAGGCGCGGCTGGACCGGCTGCTGGCGCGCGGGGTGATCCGCGGCTTCGGGCCCGACGTGGACCCGGCCGCGCTGGGCTATCCGGTGACCGCGTTCGCCACGCTGCAGATCCGGCAGGGGAGCGGGGCGGCCGTCCGGGCGCACCTGGCCTCCGTCCCGGAGGTCCTGGAGCTGCACACCACCACCGGCAGCGGCGACATGCTGTGCCGGCTGGTCGCGCGGTCCAACGCGGACCTCCAGCGGGTGATCGACCTCGTCGTCGGCTTCGACGGCATCGTGCGCGCGTCCACCGCCATCGTCATGGAGAACGCGGTGCCGCTGCGGGTGATACCCCTCGTCGAGCAGGCGGCCCAGCTGCCGCCCCCGGCCGCCGGGGCCGCTCCCGCCGAGGCCCTGGTGTAACCCGGACCGGGGGCCGGGGCCCGCGCGGCGGGCGTCAGCAGGAGGGGACGGAGCCCTTGCCGGTGCGCAGCGCCTCGAGCGCGGTGATCGCGCCCCTGAGGCTGGTCACCGGCACCAGGCGCAGGCCCTTCGGGCGCTCGGCGAGGGCGTCGCCGCACTCGGCGCGGGGCACCAGGAACACCGTCGCCCCGTCGCGGGACGCCGCGCGGGTCTTCAGGGACACGCCGCCGACCGGGCCCACCGCGCCGTCGGGCGAGATGGTGCCGGTCCCGGCGACCACCGTGTCGCCCGCGAGGTCGGTGCCCAGCTTCTCCACGATGCCCAGCGAGAACAGCAGCCCCGCGCTCGGCCCGCCGACGTCCGCGAGCCGCAGCGTCACCTTCACGTCCTTCGGGTCGCGCCCGAGGTAGCCGAGGGCCGCCTCGGTCGCGTCGTCCTGGGACTGCCGCATCTGCTCGGTGTTGTACTTCTCGATCTCCTCGACGTCGTCCCCGCTCGGGTAGACGGCGTCGGTCGGCATCACGGCCTCGTCGGTGCGGAACCAGCCGTCGACGACGTCCGCGAGCCGCACGTCGGCGTCCGGCCCGGTCGCCTCGATCGTGGTCATCCGCAGCTGCCCGTCCACCGGCACGGCGCGGACGCCGGGGCCCTCGACGGAGATCACCGGTTTGCCGTCCCGCTCACCGAGGACGTTCGCGGTCATGCCCGGCCGCGCCACCGTGAACGGGAGCGGGGCGAGCGCCGCGACCGCGACCAGCGCGGCGGCGGGCATGGCGCAGAGGGCGACGGCCTGGGGGCGCGAGAGGCGAGAGAGCACGGGGTCAATCTAACGGTGCGCACCCCTCCCCCGGACGGACCCCTGCCGGATGCGAGCGTCTCGCGGGCGCGGTCGACTCGCCCCATGAGCAGCGACGCCCCGCCCCCGCCGCCCCCGGACGACGACGACCCGTTCCGCAAGCGCCCGCCCTCCGGCGGCGGTTCCCCGGGCGCGGGCGACGCCGCGGGCAACGCCGGCGCGACGCCCGGCCCCGGCGGCCCCGGCGACCCGGGCGGTCCGGGCAGCCCGTACGACCCGCCCGGCGGCCCCGAGGGCCCCGGCGGCGCGCAGCCGCAGGGCAACGCCGGCCCCGGCAGCCCGTACGACCCGGGCGGCCCCGCCTCGCCCGGCGGCCCGCACGGCCAGTACGGGCCCACGGGCGCCTACGGGCCCGGCGGACCGTACTCCGGCGGCACCGCCCCCGACCCGCTGGCCGGCATGCCCCCGCTCGCCGACAGCCTGCGCCGCGTCGGGGCCCGGATCATCGACCTGATCCTCGTCGGCGTGGTCGCCGGACTGCTGGCCTGGGCGTTCAACGTCGACGAGTACGAGTTCGACGCCGACCGCGTGGACGCCGCGAAGTTCTGGATCCGCGACATCATCATCGCGGTCCTCTACGTCGCCTACGACACGATCATGACCGCGCGCAACGGCCAGACCCTCGGCAAGAAGCTGCTCAAGCTGCGCGTGGCCAACCTCGACGACGGCAGCACCCCGTCCCTGGCCACCTCGCTGCTGCGCGCGGCCGTGCTCTGGGTGCCGTTCGCGTTCTGCTGCGCCTGCCTGTGGATCGCCATCGCGGGCGGCTGGAGCTTCTTCGACAAGCCGTACAAGCAGGGCCTTCACGACAAGGCCGCCAAGACGGTGGTGGTCAGCACCGAGCCGACCACCTGACGCCGGACGGCCGAGGGACCGTCAGCGCCGCGCGGGCTCACGCCGCGCGGCGCCGGTCGTGTCCGAGGTGGCCGGAACCCGCTCCTCGGCGCCGCGTCCGACCGGCCCGGAGGCCATCGCGGCGAGCACACCCAGCGCGAGCGAGAGGACCACGACCGACGCGACGGCGAGGACCGAACTCGCCCCGCTGAGCGCCAGCAGGGCGATCGTGCACAGCACCGCCGCACCGGTCCCACGGACCAGCTGCGCGGCGGACGGGGTCACGGGGGCAGTCACGGGCGGACGAGCCATGGCAATCGTGTCCTCGGTGCGTAGGTGACGGACGGCCTGTGCCGGGAGCCGCCGCGGCTGCGCTCCCGGCGGAGGGCAGAGGACGGCTTCTGTCCGGCACATGCCCGGGCCACCTGCCGGACAAGCGCGACACCGTCCGGCGACCGGTGCACCGGGGGGCGCACGCAGGCACGCGCAGGGCACGGAGAGCGCCCCGGACTCCCGACCGAGCGACCGCTTACACGATGTGCACACGACAAGTCAAGGTCTAGTTTTTCCAACGAACGTCCGGTCAAATGTTCTCACTTGACACACGCGTATCTACGCGCGCAGCTCCTGCCTGCCTGGAATCGCAGGACCCAGTACTTCCGTACTCAGGACATCTCTCTATGTGCGCGCGGACGCGGGGGAGGAATTCAAGTGGCATCCAGATGGGCGCTTCGGGCGGCCGCTACTGCCGTCGTCATCACGACGGCCGGAGCCGGTCTCTCGACCTTCGCCGTGGCACAGCCCGCTGAGGGCACCGCTGTCACCGCGAAGACGGGCTCGCCGACCAAGGGCGAGAACCGTGAACACAACTTCGAAGGCCCCCTGACCCACAGTCAGGAGACCAAGCGCGACGAGGCCATCAACCAGGTCCTCGCCGGCGAGGCCACGGCCGAGAAGAAGAACGGCTCGAAGGTCGTCGAGCTCAAGGGCAAGAACAAGCACGGCGGCAGCAAGTACGTCGAGCTGGGCCGGGAGAAGACCGACAAGATCTTCACCATCCTGGTCGAGTTCGGGGACCAGGTGGACCCCCGCTACGGCGGCACCCCTGGCCCGATGCACAACAAGATCGCCCAGCCCGACCGGTCGAAGGACAACTCGACCGAGTGGCAGGCCGACTACAACCAGAAGCACTTCGAGGACATGTACTTCGGCGAGGGCGAGTCCCTCAAGACGTACTACGAGAAGCAGTCTTCCGGTCGTTACTCGGTCGACGGCGAGGTCTCCGACTGGGTCAAGGTGCCCTACAACGAGGCCCGCTACGGCTCGAACCTCTGTGACCCCTGCGCGTGGAACGCGGTGCAGGACGGTCTGAACGCCTGGTTCGCGTCGGAGACCGCGAAGGGCGCCACGTCCGCCGAGCTCAAGTCCCGCCTGGCCGAGTACGACCAGTGGGACCGCTACGACTTCGACGGCGACGGCAACTTCAACGAGGCCGACGGCTACGTCGACCACTTCCAGATCGTGCACGCCGGTGAGGACGAGTCCGCCGGCGGCGGCGCCCAGGGCGAGGACGCCATCTGGGCCCACCGCTGGTACGCGTTCGGCACCGACGCCGGCCGCAGCGGTCCGGAGGGCAACAAGCTCGGCGGCACCCAGATCGGTGACACCGGCGTCTGGGTCGGCGACTACACCATCCAGCCGGAGAACGGCGGCCTCGGTGTCTTCGCGCACGAGTACGGCCACGACCTCGGTCTGCCGGACCACTACGACACCCAGGGCGGCGAGAACTCCACGGGGTTCTGGACGCTGATGTCCTCGGGTTCGTGGCTGGGCACCGGTGACGGCCAGATCGGCAACCGCCCCGGCGACATGAACGCCTGGGACAAGCTGATGCTGGGCTGGCTGGACTACAAGCTGGTCGGCTCCAAGTCGGCCACGTCCACCAAGCTGGGCGTGCAGTCCTACAACACGAAGGACAAGCAGGCGCTGGTCGTCGAGCTGCCCGAGAAGAGCGTCACCACCGAGGTCTTCACGCCCGCCCAGGGTGAGAAGCAGTGGTGGAGCGGCAAGGGCGACGACCTGCGGAACACGCTCACCCGCAGCGTCGACCTGACCGGCAAGACGTCGGCCAAGCTGTCCTTCGAGGGTCAGTACGACATCGAGCAGGACTACGACTACGGCTACGTCGAGGTCTCCACGGACGGCGGCGCCAACTTCACGGCGATCGACGGCACCGTCGAGGGCCAGCAGATCCCGCGTGACGGCAGCGGCGCCCCGGCGCTGACCGGTGTCGTCGACACGAACTCGACCTTCGAGTTCCCGCTGGACGCGTACGCCGGCAAGCAGATCCAGGTCCGCTTCCGCTACGCCACCGACGGTGGCCTGTCCCGCCCGGGTCTGGTCGCCGACAGCATCGCCATCACTGCGGACGGCACGTCGGTCTTCTCCGACGACGCCGAGACCGAGGTGGCCGGCTGGACCGCCAACGGCTTCACCCGTGTGGGCTCCAGCTTCACCGACAGCTACCCGCAGTACTACATCGTCGAGAACCGTCAGCACGTCGGCTACGACAAGCAGCTGAAGACGGGCCCGTACAACTTCGGCTTCTCGACGACCCGCCCCGACTGGGTCGAGCACTACGCGTACCAGACCGGCATGCTGATCTGGAAGTGGGACACCTCCCAGGCGGACAACAACACCAGCCAGCACCCCGGCACCGGCCTGATCCTCCCGATCGACGCCCACCCGGCCCCGCTGCGCTGGACCGACGGCACCCTCATGCGGGCCCGCATCCAGGCCTACGACTCTCCGTTCAGCCTGACGCGGACCTCCGGCATGACCCTGCACAAGGCCGATGTCGCCACCGTCGTCCCGTCCCTGCCCGGCGTGCCGGTCTTCGACGACACCAAGGACGACTACTACGACGAGGCCAACAAGCTGGCGGGTGTCAAGATCGACAGCACCAACACCCGGATCCAGCTCGTGAGCCAGTCCAAGGACGGTTCCACGATCACGGTCAAGGTCAGCCCCGCGGGCAAGTAGTGCATACCGGGTAATATCGGTCACACTGCATCACCGCAGGTCAGACAGCGTTCGGCGGCGTTCCCCTGGCGGGGGCGCCGCCGGACGTGTTCAGATGCCTCCCATCGAAATTTTCGAAGTCGACGGGAGGCATCGTCATGTCCTCAGGATTCGTCCGGCTGCCGAGCGGCAGTGTGGTGGTCGCCCTCACGCTGCCCCGGCCCGACGAGCCGGGGGGCCGCGGGCGCGGCCGGGACCGGGTACGGGTACTGGTGCACGCGCGGAACCGGGCGCGGGCGCTCACCCGGCTGCGCAACCTGGGACTGCGGGCGGTGTACCTGCGGGGCAACGTCGCGCCCCCCACCCCCGACGAGGTCACCGCGGTCCTGCACCACCCCGACGGGCTCATATGGCGCGAGGCCCCGGCCCCCCGCGGCGCGCAGTACCACCCCTGGCACCCCATCCGCACCCTCGTCGGCCGCCCTGCCGCCTGGGCCTGACCCCCCGGGCCGGCCTCCTCAGGCTCGCCGCCCCCGGGCCCCCGGGCCCTCGGCCCGGGGTCCCCGCCCCCGGCCTCGGCCTGGGGCCCCCGCCCTTGGCCTGGGGCTCCCGCCCGGGGCCCGGGGCCCCTGCCCCCTGCCCTCGGCCCCGCCCTCTGCCGGGCTCCTGCCCCTGAGGGCGTCAGCCGCCCGCGACGACCGGCTCGCCCGTCAGGTCCACACCGGCCAGCCGGAGCTCCTCCAGGGCGCGGTCGGTGGTGGTGCGGGCGACGCCCGCCGTCAGCGGCAGCAGCACCCGGGTGCGCAGCCCCGCCTTCACCGCGTCCAGCGCCGTCGCCCGCACGCAGTGGTCGGTGGCGATGCCGACGACGTCGACCTCCTCGACGTCCCGCTCCCGCAGCCACTCCGCGAGCCCCACACCGTTCTCGTCGGCCCCCTCGAACCCGCTGTACGCGGCCGCGTAGGCGCCCTTGTCGAAGACCGCGTCCACCGCCCCCGAGGTGACCGCCGGCGTGAAGTTCGGGTGGAACCCGACACCCTCGGTCCCCGCCACGCAGTGCGCCGGCCAGGAGTTCACGAAATCCGGGTCGTCCGCGAAATGCCCGCCCGGCGCGACGTGGTGGTCACGCGTGGCCACCACGTGCTGGTACGCCCCCGCCTGACCCGCCTGACCGATCAGCTCCGTGATCGCCGCGGCGACGTCCGCCCCGCCGGAGACCGCGAGGCTGCCGCCCTCGCAGAAGTCGTTCTGCACGTCCACCACGATCAACGCTCGACGCATCGCCCCGTACCAACCTCTCGACCCTCGTATGAAGACAACGACAAAGCTTCACGCACCGACGGCTGCTGCATACCCCTCCGCCGCCACCGCCGCACGTCGTCAGACCGCGTACTCCGTCGGAATGACGGGTTCCCCCCGCGACAGCTGGGTCGCGGACATCGGCAGCGAGGCCCGCGCCGCCGCGTGCCGCTCACGCGCGGCCTCCAGCGGCTCCCGCCCCACGACCTCACCCCCGCGCACCAGCTCCACCAGCAGCTGCGAGCCGGCCAGCTCCTCGGGAACCTCCCCGGTGCCGATCACCTCCGCCTCCGCCACCCCGTACGCGTCGTAGCGGCGCGCGGCCCACTTGCGGCCGCCCAGCGTCTGCTTGCCGCCGCCGGAACGCTTCGCCACCGGCTCCAGCGGCGCGTCCGCGTCCGCCGAGACCGCACGGGCCACCAGCTTGTAGACCATCGACGCCGTCGGGTGCCCCGACCCGGTCACCAGCTGCGTGCCCACCCCGTACGCGTCCACCGGCGCCGCGGCCAGCGAGGCGATGGCGTACTCGTCCAGGTCGGAGGTCACCACGATCCGGGTCTCCCGCGCGCCCAGCGTGTCCAGCTGCTGCCGCACCCGATGCGCCACCAGCAGCAGGTCACCGGAGTCGATCCGCACCGCGCCCAGCTCCGGACCCGCCACCTCCACCGCCAGCGCGACCGCCTCGGCGACGTCGTAGGTGTCCACCAGCAGCGTCGTGCCGCGCCCCAGCGAGTCCACCTGCGCGGTGAACGCGTCCCGCTCCGAGTCGTGGACCAGCGTGAAGGCGTGCGCGCTGGTGCCGATGGTGGGGATGTCGTAGCGGAAGCCGGCCGCCAGGTCCGAGGTGGAGGAGAAACCACCGACGTACGCCGCCCGCGAGGCGGCGACCGCCGCCAGCTCGTGCGTACGGCGCGCGCCCATCTCCATCAGCGGCCGGTCACCGGCCGCCGCCGCCATCCGGGACGCCGCCGCGGCGATCGCGGAGTCGTGGTTGAGGATCGACAGGATCACCGTCTCCAGCAGCACGCACTCCGCGAAGCTGCCCTCCACCCGCAGGATCGGCGAGCCGGGGAAGTAGACCTCGCCCTCCGGGTAGCCCCAGATGTCGCCCGTGAAGCGGTAGTCCGCCAGCCAGTCCAGCGTCGCGTCGTCGACCACCCGGCGCTCCCGCAGGAAGCCCAGCTGCGCCTCGTCGAAGCGGAAGTTGCGCACGGCGTCCAGCACCCGGCCGGTGCCGCAGACCACGCCGTAGCGGCGGCCCGAGGGCAGGCGGCGGGTGAAGACCTCGAAGACGGAACGCCGCTCGGCCGTCCCGCTCTTCAGGGCGGCCTGCAGCATGGTCAGTTCGTAGTGGTCGGTGAAGAGAGCCGTCGACGGCACGTCGACCGGCAGCCCGAGCTCCGCGGTGTTCATGGAAGCGATGCTACCCCCATCTCGTCAATTTGACGATTAGTGTCCGGCGACGCCTCGCGCCGCCCCGGGACCCGGTCCGTGCGGGTACCCACCCGGGGTGGCAGCATGGTTGTTGTGACGTCACCCGCTCCCGCACCCATGGAAACCGAACGCACCGAGTCGGCGGAGGAGACCTTCGCCGTGCCCGAGCCGGACGTCCCCTGGGTCACGATCGTCCACAACGACCCGGTCAACCTGATGAGCTACGTGACCTACGTCTTCCAGACGTACTTCGGCTACTCGAAGGACAAGGCCACCAAGCTGATGATGGACGTCCACCACAAGGGCCGGGCGGTGGTCTCCAGCGGCTCCCGCGAGGAGATGGAGCGCGACGTGCAGGCCATGCACGGCTACGGTCTGTGGGCCACCCTCCAGCAGGACCGCCGGTAGTCACCTGCCGCGCGCGACCGGACCGACCGCCCGCCGAGCCGAAAAGAACTGCCACCCCATGCCCGGAACCTTCGAACCGCTTCCCGGCGGCGGCGCGGCCGTCGCACTCGACGACGTCGAGATCTCGATCATCCGGTCGCTGGCCGCCCAGCTCCTGGAGCTCATCGGCCCCGGCCCCGCCGAGGACGCCTCCGCCGACCCGCTCGCCGAACTCTTCGCCGACGGCCCCAGCGAGCCGCCCACCGACCCGGTGCTGCGCCGCCTCTTCCCGGACGCCTACACCGACCCGGCCAGGTTCCCGGACACCGCCGAGCAGGCCGAGGAGGCGAAGGCGTACTCCTCGGAGTTCCGCCGCTACACCGAGAACGACCTGCGGGCCGGCAAGCGCGAGGACGCCCTGGCGGTGATCCGCTCCCTCGACGAGCTGACGATGGGCGCCGGCGACGGTGAGGGCGAGGGCGAGGGCGGAGGCCGCCTCGAGCTGACCCCCGAGCGGTCCGTCCAGTGGCTGAAGACGCTCAACGACATCCGTCTCGCCATCGCCTCGCGTCTGGACATCACCGACGAGGAGGACAGCGAGATCCTCTACCGCCTCCCCGACACCGACGAGCGCAAGCCGCTCGTGATGGCCTACCTGTGGCTCGGTGGCCTCCAGGAGAGCCTCGTCGAGACGCTGATGCCGCAGTGAGTCCGGTGGGCCCGGGGTGTGCCCGCGGTGTGCCCGCGGTGACGCGGGGCGGACAGTGCGTAGGGATGCCGTAAGGATCGCGTAAGGACGAACTTCGGCCGTTGCCCCACGTTCAGTAAACGGACAGCAAAATCCGATTTCCGGACACGGCAAATCGGTCAAATTCGGAATATTTCACCGCCGCGTTGTGGAGTTGCCCACAGCGCGGCGGTCTGCTTCTCCGTACCTTTGAGCCAACTTTCTCGTTCCCGCGGGCCACACCCACGCCCTCCGGGAACGGCGCCACCAGGCCGACCGACCGTCGGCAGGCAGGAAAAAAACTCCCCCCACGCCCCCTCGGGGCACGTACTGCCCGGCCCGCCCAACACGTCGAAGACGACGCGCGACGGGCCGGTTTCTTGGAGAAAGGCGCACCAACATGACCTCTCCGCAGGTCGCGAAGACGAACGACAGCAGTGAGGCCGTGCGCGGCGACGCCCCCGAGGAGGGGTACGAGCGAGGGCTCGGCAGCCGTCAGGTCCAGATGATCGCCATCGGCGGCGCCATCGGCGTCGGCCTGTTCCTGGGAGCCGGGGCGAACATCGCCAAGGCCGGCCCCTCCCTGATCCTGATGTACGCCCTCGCCGGCGTGATCATCTTCTTCATCATGCGGGCCCTCGGTGAGCTGCTGCTCTACCGCCCCGTCTCCGGCTCCTTCGCCGAGTACTCCCGTGAGTTCGTCGGCCCGTTCGCCGGCTACTTCACCGGCTGGACGTACTGGCTGATGTGGGTGGTCACCGGCATGGCCGAGCTCACGGCCGCCGCCATCTACATCCACTACTGGTTCCCCGACATCCCGCAGTGGGTCTCGGCCCTGGTCTTCCTGGTCGTCCTCTTCGGCGCCAACCTGATCTCCGTCAAGCTCTTCGGCGAGATCGAGTTCTGGTTCTCCATGGTCAAGGTCACCGCCATCATCGGCATGATCGTGATCGGTCTCGGCGTGCTGACCTTCGGCTTCAGCGCCGCCGGCGACACCGCCCAGGTCTCCAACCTGTGGGAGTTCGACGGCTTCTTCCCCAACGGCATCGGCTCCTCGCTGATGACCCTGCAGGGCGTCATGTTCGCCTACCTGGCCGTCGAGCTCGTCGGCGTCACCGCCGGTGAGTCGGAGAACCCCGAGAAGACGCTGCCCAAGGCGATCAACACCCTGCCCTGGCGCATCGCCCTCTTCTACGTGGGCGCCCTGACCGTCATCCTCTGCGTGGTCAAGTGGACCGAGTTCGCGCCCGACGTCAGCCCGTTCGTCGCCGCCTTCGCCAAGATCGGCATCCCGGCCGGCGCGGCCATCGTCAACTTCGTCGTGCTGACCGCCGCCCTGTCCTCCTGCAACTCCGGCATGTACTCCACCGGCCGCATGCTGCGCACCCTGGCGGACAACGGCGAGGCCCCCCAGGTCTTCAACAAGCTGTCCTCCACCAAGACCCCGGCCGTCGGCATCACCGTCTCCGCGATCCTCATGGGCATCGGCGTGGTCCTGAACTACATCGTCCCGGAGAAGGCCTTCGGCTACGTCACCTCCGTCGCCACCGCGGCCGGCATCTGGACCTGGCTGATGATCTGCGTCAGCCACGTCCTCTACCGCCGCGCCGTCGCCGCCGGCCGCGTGCCCGCCTCCTCCTTCCCCGCCCCGGGCGGAGCGGTCTGCAGCTGGATCGCCATCGCCTTCCTGCTGATGGTGACCGTGATGATCGCGCTCAACGCGGACTCCCGGATCTGCCTCTACGTGATGGGCGGCTGGGCCGTCGCCCTCGGCATCGGCTGGCAGGTCCTCAAGGCCCGCAACCCCGAGATCACCCGCCGCGACGAGCCGCTGCTCGACAAGGTCGGCTGACCCTCCGCATCACCGGGACGGCGCAGCCGCCCCACCGGCCCGGACACACCCGGTCCCGCATACCGGCCCCGCCGTCTCGCCACGCGAGAGGCGGGGCCGGTCCGTGAATGCGGCGGCCCGCCACGACATATCCTGCCGCCATGCTGACCATCACCCAGGCCCTCGTGGACCAGATCGTCGAGCACGCCCGCACGGACCACCCCGACGAGGCGTGCGGCGTCGTCGCCGGCCCGGTGGGCTCCGGCCGGCCGGAGCGGTTCATCCCCATGCTCAACGCCGCCCGCTCACCCACCTTCTACGAGTTCGACAGCCAGGACCTGCTGAAGCTCTATCGGGAGATGGACGACCGCGACGAGGAACCGGTCGTCATCTACCACTCCCACACCGCCACCGAGGCCTACCCCTCGCGCACCGACATCTCCTACGCCAACGAGCCCGGCGCCCACTACGTGCTGGTCTCCACGGCCGACGCCGACGGCCTCGGCGACTTCCAGTTCCGCTCCTACCGCATCGTCGACGGCGAAGTCACCGAAGAGCCCGTCCAGGTCGTCGACGCCTACCCGGCCGCCTGACCTGCGGATTCGTCCCCACCATGGCGGGATGTCCGCATACTGGCCGGATCGACCGCAGAGCGAGACGCGCTGTCGGCCCGGCCTTCGGGAATCGATACGATGACCGCATGGTTTTCCACGACGTGAGCGAGAAGACGCCGGGCACCCTGCTCGTGGCGCGGCTGCACGTCGACCTGTGCCGCCTCAACAGCGCCCTCTGTCCGCGCTGATCGCGCGCGGCCGTCCCCGGGGCGGCCAGGAAGGCCCCCGGCCCGGGGCGCCGCCCGACCAGCCACGGGCCGCCGCCCCCGACAGCCACCCGCAGCACAGCCACCCGCACCACCACCGACAGGAGCCCTGACATGGCCATCGAGGTCCGCATCCCCACCATCCTCCGCCAGTACACCGACGGGCAGAAGGCCGTCGAGGGCACCGGCGACACCCTCGGCACCCTCATCACGGACCTCGAGTCCCGCCACCCCGGCATCCGGGCCCGCATCGTCGACGGCGAGCAGCTGCGCCGCTTCGTCAACGTCTACCTCAACGACGAGGACGTCCGCTTCCTCGACGGCATCGACACCAAGCTCAACGACGGCGACAACGTCACCATCCTCCCGGCCGTGGCCGGCGGAATGGTCTGAGCGGCCGGGCCGGCCCAGACATGCGTTACGACTCCCCGATCGCCGCGGTGGGCAACACCCCTCTGGTGCGCCTGCCGCGGCTCTCCCCGTCCGAGAACGTCCGCATCTGGGCGAAGCTCGAGGACCGCAACCCCACCGGCTCGATCAAGGACCGCCCCGCGCTCCACATGATCGAACAGGCCGAGAAGGACGGACGCCTCACCCCCGGATGCACCATCCTGGAGCCCACCTCCGGCAACACCGGCATCTCGCTCGCCATGGCGGCCAAGCTCAAGGGCTACCGCATGGTGTGCGTCATGCCGGAGAACACCTCCCAGGAACGCCGCGACCTGCTCGGCATGTGGGGCGCCGAGATCATCCCCAGCCCCGCCGCCGGCGGCTCCAACACCGCCGTCCGCAAGGCCAAGGAACTCGCCGCCGCACACCCCGACTGGGTGATGCTCTACCAGTACGGCAACCCGGACAACGCCGGCGCCCACTACGCCACCACCGGCCCGGAGATCCTCGACGACCTGCCGTCGATCACCCACTTCGTCGCCGGCCTCGGCACCACCGGCACCCTCATGGGCGTCGGCCGCTACCTGCGCGAACACAAGCCCGACGTCAAGATCGTCGCCGCCGAGCCGCGCTACGACGACCTGGTCTACGGCCTGCGCAACCTCGACGAGGGCTTCGTCCCCGAGCTCTACGACGCCTCCGTGCTCACCACCCGCTACTCGGTCGGCTCCGAGGACGCCGTCGTGCGCACCCGCGAGCTGCTCCAGTTCGAAGGCATCTTCGCCGGCGTCTCCACCGGAGCCGCCCTGCACGCCGCCATCGGCGTCGGCAAGAAGGCCCTCCAGGCGGGCGAGGACGCCGACATCGCCTTCGTCGTCGCCGACGGCGGCTGGAAGTACCTGTCGACCGGCGTCTACACCGCCGCCACCAGCGAAGAAGCCATCGCCGCCCTCCACGGCCAGCTCTGGGCCTGATCCGCGGACCCCTCCGCGGACCCCTCCGCGGGCCCGGCCACGGGCCCACCGGAGCACACGCGACACACCTGTCACACGGCGGCCGGCACCCCTCCCGAGGGGCGCCGGCCGCCGTCGTGCGCCCCCACGCGCCCCATGTGCCCCACGACCAGCCGAACCGGTGACAAGGCAGGTGAGTTCCCCCACAACGGAGCCTCCGCGAGGAGCCACGGACGCCCCGGCGGCTTAGTCTCGACGGACCGCACGAGCCCCGTCGTCCCACCGCCGCCGTCCCACCGCCCGCCAACGGAGGTTCCCGCTCCATGAAGCTCACCGTCGTCGGCTGCTCGGGGTCGTTCCCCTCCACGGAATCGGCCTGCTCGAGCTACCTCGTCGAGGCCGACGGCTTCCGGCTGCTCCTCGACATGGGCAACGGCGCCCTCGGCGAGCTGCAGCGACACATCGGCCTGTACGACCTGGACGCGATCTTCCTCAGCCACCTGCACGCCGACCACTGCATCGACATGTGCGCCTACTTCGTCGTCCGGTACTACCGGCCCGACGGCGGCCGCTGCGAACCCATCCCGGTCTTCGGACCCGAAGGCACCGAACACCACCTCACCACCGCACACGCCGACACCCCCTCGGCCAGCTCGATGAGCGAGGTCTTCGACTTCCACACCGTCAAGCCCGGCACCTTCGAGATCGGCCCCTTCACCGTCCACACCGAGCTGATGGCCCACCCCGTCGAGGCCTACGGCATCCGCATCGAGCACGACGGCAGGTCCCTCACCTACTCCGGCGACACCGGACCCCTCCCCGCACTCGAGGAACTCGCCCGCGACACCGACCTCTTCCTCTGCGAGGCCGCCTTCGACGCCGACCGGGACCAGATCCCCGACCTGCACCTCAACGGCACCCAGGCCGGCGAGGTCGCCGCCCGCGCCGGAGCCCGCAGGCTCGTCCTCACCCACATCGCGCCCTGGACCGACCCCCAGACCAACCTCGACTCAGCCGTCGCCGCCTACCCGGGCCCGGTCGAACTCGCCCGCGCCGGAGCGGTCTACGACATCTGAACCACCCGGCAGAGGATCACCGGCCGGGCCGGACGTCAGCCGAGCGTCCGCCGGAGGTCAGTCGAGCGTCAGGGAGAACAGACCTTCGCCAGCTCCCGGGACGCGTCCGTGATCGGAGAGATGTCCGGCGTGGCATCCCCCGCCTCCACCGACCTGCGGACCTGGCCGACACCCGCCTGAAGATCGTCCACCGCCTTCGCGACGTCCGCGTCACCCGTCGAATCGTCCAGCTCACCCAGGTTCTGGTCGATCGCCGTCAGCGACTCCTCCAACTGCGTCGGATCGTTGCCCGCCGTCTCCACCGCCTGCTGAAGCTCGGCCACACTGTCGGATATGGCCGCCGCCGTCCGCGCGCAGTCCACAGCCGTGGACAACGCGTCGCAACCCGTCGTCAGCAACGCGGCAGCCGCCACCACGGCCACCACCGCCGGAACCCTCTTCGCGGCACGACTCTTCCTCGCGGCACGCGCCGCCGGAGCAGACATGGAAACCGGTCCTCCTGTCGTAGGGGGCCGGAGCGCACGACGGCCGCCGTACGTCCCCGACAGGAAGGACGCGCGACGGCCGACCGAAGTTCCCCCCTCACCCCGCAGGGTGACAGGGCCGGCGACACGCCTACAGCGTGGCCTCCAGCGCCACCCGCTGCGCCGTCGCCAGGTCACCGCACCCGGCCACCGCCAGGTCCAGCAACGCGTTCAGCTCCTCACGGGCGAACGGCTCCGCCTCCGCGGTGCCCTGCACCTCGACGAAACGACCGTCCCCGGTGCACACCACGTTCATGTCCGTCTCGGCGCGCACGTCCTCCTCGTAACAGAGGTCCAGCAGCGGCACCCCGCCCACGATGCCCACCGACACCGCCGACACCGTCCCGGTCAGCGGCTGCCGCCCCGCCTTCACCAGCTTCTTGCCCTGAGCCCACGACACCGCGTCCGCCAGCGCCACGTACGCACCCGTGATCGCCGCGGTACGCGTCCCACCGTCGGCCTGCAGCACGTCGCAGTCCAGCACGATCGTGTTCTCGCCCAGCGCCTTGTAGTCGATCACCGCGCGCAGCGAACGGCCGATCAGCCGGCTGATCTCGTGCGTCCGCCCGCCGATGCGCCCACGTACCGACTCACGGTCCCCGCGCGTGTTCGTCGAACGCGGCAGCATCGAGTACTCGGCGGTGACCCAGCCCTCGCCGCTGCCCTTGCGCCAGCGCGGCACGCCCTCGTTCACCGAGGCGGTGCAGAACACCTTCGTGTCGCCGAAGGAGACGAGGACGGAGCCCTCCGCGTGCTTGCTCCACCCCCGCTCGATGGTCACCGGGCGGAGCTGGTCGGGGGTACGGCCGTCGATACGAGACATGTGCCCGAGCCTATCCGCCCCGCGACCGTGGCCCCGACGGCCGGCGGGATACTGGACCCCATGACCCGCATCGTCCTCGCCACCCGCAACGCCGGGAAGATCACCGAACTCCGCGCCATCCTCGCCGAGGCGGGCCTCGCCCACGAACTCGTCGGCGCCGAGGAGTTCCCCGAGGTCCCCGACGTCAAGGAAACCGGCGTCACCTTCGCCGAGAACGCGCTCCTCAAGGCCCACGCCCTGGCCCGGGCCACCGGCCTGCCCGCCGTCGCCGACGACTCCGGCCTCTGCGTCGACGTCCTGAACGGCGCGCCCGGCATCTTCTCCGCCCGGTGGGCCGGCCGCCACGGCGACGACCTCGCGAACCTGGAGCTGCTGCTGGCCCAGCTCTCCGACATCGCCGAGGAGCACCGGGGGGCGCACTTCGCCTGCGCCGCCGCGCTCGCTCTCCCGGACGGCACGGAACGCGTCGTCGAGGGCCGCCTCGAGGGCACCCTCCGCCTCGCCCCGGCGGGCTCCCACGGCTTCGGCTACGACCCGATCCTCCAGCCCCTGGGCGAGACCCGTACCTGCGCGGAGCTGACGGCGGCGGAGAAGAACGCGATCAGCCACCGGGGGAAGGCGTTCCGGGAGCTCGTCCCGGTGGTCCGGGAGCTGCTGGGCTGAACCGGAACGTGCGAGAGGGCGTCGCCTTTGCGACGCCCTCTCGAGCAGTGGGCCCGGTGGGACTCGAACCCACGACACACCGGACCTAAACCGGCGCCCTCTTGCCAGCTGGGGTACGGGCCCGCAGCGACAGACACTCTACTGCGTTCCGTTGCGCGTGGATCAGGCCGCTCGCCATCGGAAGCCCCTGCACCATGTAGGGGTCAGGGCATGACAGTTCGGGCACAGAAGGCGCAGATTCTCCCGGCGGTCGTCGCGCCGGTCGCCGTTGATGTGGTCGATCTCCAGGGTCATGGGCTTGCCATCCCATGCGGACCCGGTGCCGCACCGGGCGCATCTCTCGGGCACGCCGATCTCCGCGAGGGCCCGACGCAACAGGCGAGTCTTCGTCCGGTACGCGTTGTTGTGCACCACCAGAATGTCCTCAGCCGGCCGTCGAGTGCCCTGCTTGCCTCGCTGATGGGCCTGCCCCAGGAAGTGCGCGGTGGACAGCTCGGCCTCCTGGAGCCAGGTGCGGAGCCGCCGGCGTGTGGTGGTGGAGTCGCGCAGGCCGAGACGGCGCAGCACATCCGCGACGGAGACTGCCCCGGCCACCGCAGCTGTCAGTGCTGCGACGCCGGGGCGCATGGAGTCCCGGGAATCTGTGAAGTGTGAGATGTCGATACCGAAGAATGCGAAGCGCTTCTTGAGGTAACGGCCGAGATTCGCGTAGGGCCGGGCACCGAGGAAGGCGATGACTTCCTCCACGCTGGCACACCGTGCGGCGGCTTCGGTCAGCCGAACCGTGTGTACGGGCTTCCGGTCGTCATGATGCGGACGTCCTTCCCCTGCCCTTTGCGCGACCCCGGTAGGTGTCGGTTGCCGCATGGCAGTTGGGGCAGAGGAAGCGAAGGTTGGACAGGCGATTGTCGCGCCAGTCACCGTTGACGTGATCGACTTCCAGCTTCAACGGTTCCCCCAGCCATTCGCCGGGGTTCCCGCAGTCGGAGCAGCGCTCAGGCACCCCGATGGCGTGCATGGCCTTGCGCAGTTGCTCGTTCTTCAGCCGCCGTGCAGTCCCCGGTTCCTGTCGTACCAGCGGCCAGTCCGGGTGGCGCTGCCCAGGCACGCGTGGACCTCGGCGCGATGACCTGTCGAGGTGCGAGGTGTCGATGCCGTACACGCTCAGGCGGCGGCTGATGTGCGTGTGGTTTCCGCCCACCGGATCGAGCCCGAGGTGCCGCAGGACCTCCGCCATGGTCTGCGAGGCGGACACGGCGGCCTGCAGGACCTCCCTGCTCCACTTCACCTCGCGCTCGAAGTGCGAGGTGACGCCGAGCCGCCGCAGGCGGACGCGCAGGTAATCCCGGCTGCCGCCCCGCGGGTCCACCCCCAGTCGTTCCAGCGTTTCCGTCAGCGTCCGCGACGCGCCCGCCGCCTCCCGCAGGGCCTCGTCGCTGATCCTGGCCGTCGGCATGGCCGTCTCCTCCGTTCCGGCCGCGCGCGCGTTCGCACGGCTCGCACGGATCAACGAACCGGTTATCGGACGGTTACGTCCGATGGGCGAACACCGGCGTGTCGCGGAGCGACGGTCACAGGCTCGCCGTGCCGTTGGTCTCGAGGGCGGTGAGGTCGAAGGTCTGGGCCATGCGGCGGTAGCCGGCGTCGTTGAGGTGGAGGTGGTCGCCGCAGTCGTACTGCCCGGCGAGGCGGCGCGGGGCGTAGGGGTCGCGCAGGGCCTTGTCGAAGTCGACGACCGCGTCGAAGACGCCGCCGGCGCGGATCTCGGTGTTGACGGCCTGACGGGCCGTCTCGCGGACCCCGTCGTAGCCCAGGTGGCCCTCGAACGGCATCAGCGTGGCCCCGACGACCGGGATGCCCCGGGCGTGCGCGCGGGAGACCAGGGTGCGCAGGCCCTGGGTGATGGCGGCGGGGTCGGGGGTGCCGTCGGGGTCGCGGAGGATGTCGTTGATGCCGAGGACGACGACGATCGCCTTGGTGTTGGGGCGGGAGAGGGCGTCGCGCTGGAAGCGGTTGAGGCCGCTGGGGCTGTCGGCGGGGCGGCCGACGCCGTCGGTGAGGAGCTGGTTGCCGCTGAGGCCGGCGTTGGCGACGCCGTAGCGGTCGCCGAGGCGGCCGGCCAGCACGTCGGTCCAGCGGCGGTCGGCGTCGGGGGTGGAGGTGACGCCGTCGGTGAGGGAGTCGCCGATGACCACGATGGTGCCCCGGGCGTCCTTGTTGAGGACGTCGAGGGCGGTGACGTACCGCCAGAACGGGGAGCGGTCGGTGTAGGCGAGGCCCTTCGGGTCGAGGGCGTGGTCGCCGGTGGCCAGGTAGGAGGTCTGGCGGGCGTGCCGGTGGTAGGTGACCGGGCCGGCGGGGGTGGGGGAGTAGGTGGTGACGAGCAGGTCGGCGGCGGCGGGCACGCGCAGGGCGACGGCGTCGCTGACGACCTGGCCGCCGGGCGGGACGGTGACGGCGCGGGCGCCGGAGAAGGTCAGCGGGCGCAGCGTCCCGGGGAGTGCTTCGGGGGTGTCGTCGTCGGCGGCGACGGCGACCGAGGCGGAGGTGATGTGCAGGGGCTGCTGTCCGTAGTGGTTGGAGAGGGTCACCCGGGCGGCGGTACCGCCGGCGCTGGTGTGGATGACGTTGCGGATGGAGCGTCCGGCGAGTCCGGTGAGTTCGGTGCGGGGTTCGGCGCCGGAGGGTACGGCGGCCCAGCTGCCGACCCAGGCGCCGGTGGAGGCGGGGGCGGCCGGTTTGTGGGGGGTGCGGCCGGAGGGGAGGCTGGTGTCGCGTGCCTCGGTGCGGGGACTCGCCTCGCGTGCCGCGAGGTATATGCCGGTGCTGACGGCGATTATCAGGGCGGTGAAGGCCGCCAGCAGGGCGCAAGCGTGACGCCTGGTCATGCGGGGCACGACTCCTCGGGCTGTGGAACGACGGAACGGTCGGGACGGCGGGCGGTGCGGGTCATCCCCGGCGGCTTTCCGCGCGTCCTCGTGAACAGGACGTCGGGAACGTTTGTTCCGTTCCCGGAGTCGGTCAGAAGGGACGTTTCTTTCCTGACGGGGCATGCGATACAGGTGGACGGGCGACGAATGGGACAGAAGGACGAGAACGGCGGGTACCCCGCTGACACCGGTGACACCGCCGGTACCGCCGACACTGCCGGGACCGCCGACACCGCCGACACCGGCGTCGTCGGCGTCGGTGGCGACGGGAGCGGTGGCGGCGGGGGTGGAGACGCGGGGCCGGGGCAGGGCGAGCATGCCCGGCCGCCGGAGGGCGGCAAGCGCGGCGTCCCCCGTTCGGCCGCACGCCCCATAGATGGTTTCACCCTCGCCGACGAGGAGCGTCAGCGGGGTGTCCGTCGGATGAAGGCGCTGGCCACCGGGCTGTTGCTGCTGGTGGCGGTGATCTACGCGCTGTTCACCTGGCTGGAGCACCAGGGTGCGGGGGCCTGGGCGGGTTATGTCGCGGCGGCGGCCGAGGCGGGCATGGTGGGCGCGCTGGCGGACTGGTTCGCGGTGACGGCGTTGTTCCGGCATCCGCTGGGGCTGCCCATTCCGCACACCGCGATCATCCCGACCAAGAAGGACCAGCTCGGGGAGTCCCTGGGTGAGTTCGTGGGGGAGAACTTCCTGTCCGCGGAGGTGGTGCGGACCAGGCTGCGCGCGGTGGGGATCGGCAACCGGCTGGGGACGTGGCTGGCGGAGCCGGAGCACGCCGACCGGGTGACGGCCGAACTGGCGACGGCGCTGCGCGGTGCGCTGACGGTGCTGAAGGACCGTGACGTGCAGGACGTGGTGGGGGAGGCGATCACCCGGCGGGCGGAGGCCGCCGAGGTGGCGCCGGTGCTGGGCAAGACGCTGGAGCGGGTGGTCGCGGACCAGGGGCACCGGCGGACGGTGGACCTGGTGGTGGCCAGGGCGCACGACTGGCTGGAGCTGCACAGCGACGCGGTGATGAACGCGGTGCAGGGCGGTGCGCCGGGGTGGACGCCGCGGTTCGTGGACCGGAAGGTCGGTGAGCGGGTCTTCAAGGAGCTGCTGCGGTTCGTGACCGAGATGCGGGACATGCCGACGCATCCGGCGCGTGACGCGCTGGACCGGTTCCTCGCCGATTTCGCCTCCGACCTGCAGTCGGACACCGGGACGCGGGCGCGGGTGGAGCGGCTGAAGTCGGAGGTGCTGGGCCGTGACGAGGTGCAGGACCTGATCGCCTCGGCCTGGTCGGCGGTGCGCCGGATGATGGTGGAGGCGTCGGAGGACGAGCAGAGCCGGCTGCGGCTGCGGGTGCGGGCGGCTCTGCTGTCGCTGGGCGCGCGGATGAAGGCGGACCGGCGGCTGCAGGAGAAGGTCGACCACTGGGTGGAGGGCGCGGTGACCTATGTGGTCACCACCTATCGGAGTGAGATCACCGCGTTGATCACGGACACGGTGGCCGGCTGGGACGCGCGGCACACGACGCGGAAGATCGAGGCGCACATCGGCCGGGATCTTCAGTTCATCCGCATCAACGGCACGGTCGTCGGCTCGTTGGCCGGGCTGCTGATCCACACGGTTTCGCGCATGCTGGGGGCATAGCCGTAACGGGCGGGGCAACAGGGAGTGGGACCGCCGCTCGCTCGACGGAGAGGGAGACCACGCGATGGCAGTTTCCGCGACACCCGAGCCTTCGGAGATCCCGGAGGAGACAGGCACCGTCACGACGGCCGTTCCGGCGAGACTGGACCGGCTGCCGTGGTCCCGCTGGCACTGGATGATCGTCATCGGCCTCGGCACGGTGTGGATCCTGGACGGCCTGGAGGTGACGACGGTCGGCAACATCGCCGGCCGGCTGGCCGAGGAGGGCAGTGGACTGCCCATCAGTTCGGCCCAGGTCACCGGAATGGCGGCAGCGCTGTACGTGGCCGGTGCGTGTGCCGGCGCGTTGTTCTTCGGCTGGCTGACCGACCGGTTCGGCCGTAAGAAGCTCTTCATCACGACGCTCGCGGTGTATCTGGCGGCGACCGCCCTGACGGCTGTCTCGTTCGACGTGTGGTGGTTCTTCCTCTTCCGCTTCCTGACCGGTTTCGGCATCGGCGGCGAGTACGCGGCGATCAACTCCGCCATCGACGAACTGATCCCGTCGGAGTACCGGGGCCGGGTCGACCTGATCATCAACGGCAGCTACTGGCTCGGCGCCATCGGCGGCGCGCTGCTGTCCATCGTGATGCTGGACACCGACATCTTCGCGGCCAACGTCGGCTGGCGGCTCACCTTCGCGCTCGGTGTGGTCCTGGGCCTGGTGATCCTGCTGGTGCGGCGAAACGTTCCGGAGAGTCCACGGTGGCAGTTCATCCACGGCCATGGCGAGGAGGCGGAGAAACTCGTCACCGACGTCGAGCGGCAGGTGGAGGAGGAGAAGGGCCGCAAGCTTCCGCCGCCGGCCGGTGAGATCACCATCCACCAGCGCAAGTCCATCGGCTTCGGTCTGATCGCGAAGACGGTGTTCACGAAGTACCCGCGGCGCACGGTGCTGGGCCTGGCCCTGTTCATCGGACAGGCGTTCCTCTACAACGCGATCACCTTCGGTTTCGGCGCGATCCTCACCAAGTTCTTCGACGTGCAGGTGGGTCACACCGGTTACTACTTCGCGGTGATCGCGGCCGGCAACTTCATGGGCCCGCTGCTGCTCGGCAAGCTGTTCGACACGGTCGGCCGCCGGATCATGATCTCGTCGACGTACATCCTGTCGGGCCTGCTGCTGTTCGTCACGGCGTGGCTGTTCAGCAAGGAGGTGCTGACGGCGACGACGCTGACGGCGTGCTGGTGCGTGGTGCTGTTCTTCGCCTCGGCGGGCGCGAGCAGCGCGTACCTGACGGTGTCGGAGATCTTCCCGATGGAGACGCGGGCGATGGCGATCGCCTTCTTCTACGCGGTGGGTACGGCGGCGGGCGGTATCGCCGGTCCGCTGATCTTCGCGGACCTCACGGAGTCCGGGGTGATCGGGGAGACGGTGCTGGCCTTCCAGATCGGTGCGGGGCTGATGTGTGCGGCGGGGCTCGTCGCGGTGTTCCTCGCGGTGAAGGCGGAGCGGCGGAGTCTGGAGGACATCGCCACGCCTCTTTCCGCCGTCAAGTCGCCCACGCCTGCTCCCTGATCCCGCTTCCTCCCTCCCGCAGGGCTCCCCCTCCCTCACGCAGCCGTGCCGCGGATCCTCTCGCGGCACGGCTGCGGCGCGTCCGTGCCCGTGTCCGTCTCCGTGTCCGTGGGTGTCCGCTGTCGTCGGCGACGGCATTCGGGACTCCCCCTGCGGCCGGGGCGCACCGCAGGGGGCACGTGGTGTCAGGACGGGGGGAGCTGGCGCTTCCTTGCGCCCTTGGGGCGCTTGGTGCGGACGCCCACGCCGCCCCAGAAGGCGAAGCCGGTGACGACGACGCGGGGCGCGTCGGGGGAGTAGGAGCCGTCGTCGCCCCGGGCGTCGTGGTCGAAGCCGCCCATGAAGCCGGTGCCGCGCATCACGACCTCGACGCCCGGCGGGACGATGATCTCCACCCCGCCCATCAGGGCGACGCAGTTGATGACGATCTCGTGCCCCGCGAAGTACGCCTCGCGCAGGTCGATGACGCCGCCGCCCATCACGGCCACCGCGTCGAACCGTCGTGGCGCGACCCAGTGGCCCACCCGCTGGAAGCCGGCCATCACGGCGATCCCTCGGTCGGAGGAACCCCGGCCGCCGGTGATCCGCGACGACCAGTCCATCTCCGCCCCGGAGGCCCGGGCGGGCCGCTTCACCATGGAGACGGCCGGTCCGTCGGGCGCGGGCAGGTCCCGGGTGACCGGCTCCAGCTCCCCGTAGGTCTTCGCCGCGTACACGATGTCCAGACGCTCCTGGAACTCGTCCATGTCGAGCCGGCCCTCGGCGAGGGCGTCGCGGAGCCGCTCGGCGACCCTCTCCCGGTCGGCGTCCCCCGCCCGCAGTTCGGGCAGCGGCACCTCCCGGCGCCCGCCCCGTGCTGCCTCGTCCCGCTCCACCCGCTCGTCCCGCTCGTTCGACGCGTCGGCCATGCCGCGCAGCATACGAGTTCGGGACGCCGCCGGTAACGCCGTCCCGGCGAGAGCGTGCGGGACGGGGTGACGCCGTCGCACCGACACAGCCCACTACTGCGGGCGCGCATCGGTCATACCGGTACATAGTGAGCACATGGTGTATCGGCGGAACGCGGAGGAACGGAGCCGGAGCACGCGATGAAGAACGACCGCAGGAAAAAGCCGGTGCAGGGCTGGCGGCATCCGGCAGCGTCCGCCGCCCCCTCGGGAGGCGAAGGGGGCGCGGCGGGCGGGAGTGGTGACGCCGCCCCGGGGCCCGCCGCCTCCGGCCGCAAGGGCTGGCGCCGCGCGCTCCCCACCTGGCGCTTCACCCTCCTCGGCATGGTCACCGTCATTCTGCTCTGCGCGGGCGCCCTGGCCGTCGGCTACCACCTGGTCAAGATCCCCCGCGCGAACGCCCTGGCCACCATGCAGAGCAACGTCTTCCTGTACGCGGACGGCTCGCGGCTGGCCCGCGACGGCGACGTCAACCGGGAGAGCGTCCGGCTGTCGCAGGTGTCGTCGGCCGCGCAGCACGCCGTGCTCGCCGCCGAGGACCGCGACTTCTACGACGGCTCCGGGGTGGATCCGCAGGCGATGGTCCGCGGCGCCTGGAACACCGTCACCGGCAAGGGCCGGCAGTCCGGTTCCACCATCACCCAGCAGTACGTCAAGAACTACTACCTGGGCCAGGAGCAGACGCTCACCCGCAAGGCCAAGGAGTTCTTCATCGCGATCAAGCTGGACCGGGAGAAGCGGAAGGACGACATCCTCGAGGGCTACCTGAACACCAGCTACTTCGGCCGCAACACCTACGGCATCCAGGCCGCCGCCCAGGCCTACTACGGCATCGACGCATCGGAGCTGAACGCGGCCCAGGGCGCCTACCTGGCCGCGCTGCTCAACTCCCCGAACGCCTACGACGTCGACGCCTACCCGGAGAACCGGAAGAAGGCCCTGGTGCGCTGGCGGTACGTGCTGGACGGCATGGTCAAGGAGGGCTGGCTGACGCAGCAGCAGCGCGCCTCCCTGGAGTTCCCCGCCCCGCGCCCCAACCGGATCAACACCGCCCTGTCGGGCCAGCGCGGCTACGTCGTCAACGCCGTGAAGGCGTACCTGGCTGAGCGGGGCATCCTCGACGAGGCCGCGCTCGACGGCGGCGGCTACCGGATCTGGACCACGCTGCGCAAGCCGGCCCAGGACGCCCTGGTGGAGGCGGTCGAGGAGGAGGTCCTGGACAACCTGGAGCCGAAGGCCCGGGACGCCGACAAGAACGTGCGGGCCGGGGCCGCGGCGATCGAACCGCGCACGGGCAAGGTGGTCGCCATGTACGGCGGCACCGACTACCTGAAGCAGTACACCAACAACGCCACCCGCCGGGACTTCCAGGTGGGTTCGACGTTCAAGCCGTTCGTGCTGGCCGCCGCCCTCGAGCACCAGGCGCAGACCCACGACGGACGGCCCATCACCCCGCAGACCATGTACGACGGCACCAGCAAGCGGGCGGTCGAGGGCTGGCCGGGGGCCCGGTACACGCCGGAGAACGAGGACGGGAAGGACTACGGCGAGATCACCGTCAGCGAGGCCACCGACAAGTCGGTGAACGCGGTGTACGCCCAGATGGCGGTGGACGTGGGCCCCGACCGGGTGCACCGGACGGCGGTGCGGCTGGGGCTCCCGGAGCGCACCCCCGACCTGATCGCCTCCCCGTCGATGGCGCTGGGCACGGCCACCGCGAGCGTGCTGGACATGACGCAGGCATACGCGACCCTCGCGGACCACGGGCGGCACCGGCCGTACACGCTGATCGAGAAGATCACCCGCAACGGGTCGCAGACGCTCTCGGTGCCGGAGCGCGACAGCTCGCAGGCGGTCAGCCGGGTCGCGGCGGACACCACGACGTCGGTGCTGCGGGGCGTGGTGTCCGGCGGCACCGCCACGGCGGCGCTGGCGGCGGGGCGGCCGGCGGCCGGCAAGACCGGCACGGCCGAGGAGGACACGGCGGCCTGGTTCGCCGGGTACACGCCCGAACTGGCCGCGGTGGTATCGGTGATGGGCCAGGACCCGAAGACGGCCGCGCACAAGCCGCTGTACGGGGCGATGGGCCTCGGACGGATCAACGGCGGCGGCGCGCCGGCCGAGGTGTGGGCGGCGTTCGTCAAGGACGCGATGAAGGGACGCAAGGCGACCGCGTTCGACCTCCAGGTGCGCACCGGCAGCGGCAACCTGAAGCTGCCGTACGCCGTGCCGAGCGACGGCGCCTCGGCCTCGCCGTCGGGCGAGCCGTCGGAGGAAGGGGCGTTCGAGCCCGGGGACGACCCGGAGCAGGAGGGGGCCTTCGAGGACGGTTCCTCCGAGGGCGGTTCCGTCGAGGGCGGGGAGGGCGGCGAGGGGCACGGCGTCGAGGGGGCGGGCGGCCCGGACGCCGGGCCCGCACCCGGCGAGGCGATGCTGCCGTCACCCGGGCACGGGCCGCAGCCGGGGGAGTCCGCCTCCTCCGACGGCGTCCCCGTCGACGGCCGGCCGCCGGGGAGGCCCGCGCCGTGGCCCGGCGGAGGGCCCTACCTTCCGCCGCACGGGCAGTTCCCGTGGCCGCCGCGGTTCATGCCCTGAGCGACCGGCCCGGCGGGAGAGCGACCACCCCGCCGGAACGGCGACCGCCCCGGCGGGACAGGGAGAAGGGGCCGGACCGCGTTGGCGGTCCGGCCCCTTCGGGTGTCGCGGGTGTCCCCAGCGGTGTCGCTAGAGGTAGAGGCCCGTGGTGTCCTCCGTGCCCTCGAAGCGGTCCGCGGCGACCGCGTGCAGGTCGCGTTCCCGCATGAGGACGTAGGTCATGCCCCGGACCTCGACCTCGGCCCGGTCCTCCGGGTCGTACAGGACGCGGTCCCCCGTCTCGACGGTACGGACGTTCTGCCCGACCGCGACGACCTCCGCCCACGCGAGGCGCCGGCCGACGGCCGCCGTCGCGGGGATCAGGATGCCGCCGCCCGAGCGGCGCTCACCCTCCGACGTGTCCTGACGCACCAGCACGCGGTCGTGCAGCATCCGGATCGGAAGCTTGTCGTGCTCGGTGTCGCTCACAGTTCTGTTGACGCTCACGGTCCGAACCTACCTGGCCCGGACCCCTCGCCGTCCGAGCGGGTGCCGCTGTGCGGGGGTCGCTCAGCGACGGCGCCGGCAGCGCCTGCCGCGCGAGCCGCCGGAGCTCCGGGTGCCGCTGAGCACCAGCAGGCCGACCACGCCGACCGCCACCAGCGCCACCGGCACGATCCGGTTCATCCGCGGCGAGCCCTCCTCGTCGACGAAACGTCCCCGCACCTCGGTCATCGTCCGGTTGACGCTCACGTAGGCCCGTCCGAGGGTCTGGTCGACCTGGCTGCGCGCCTTGGCCTTGGCGTCGTCCACCATCGTCCTGGGGTGCATCCGCACCCCGATCTCCTCGAGCGTCTCCGCCAGCTGAGCGCGACGGCGCTCGATGTCCGCCTTGATCTGCGCCGGTGTCCTGGTGTCCGGGCTGTCCGCCACCGTGCCGCCTCCGTGATCGTTTCGCCGTCGGATGTCCGTCGTCCGTACCGTACGTCGTCCTGCGTTCCGTGGTGCTGTGCACCAGTCTGTCAGCTCGGGGCCGGGCCGCACGGCCACGCCCCCCGGTTACGCTCGTACGCGCCCACCCGGTGACGAGTGACCAAGGAGCCCCACCCGATGTCCGAGCGACTTCAGCCCGGCGACACCGCCCCCGCCTTCACCCTTCCCGACGCCGACGGGAACGAGGTCTCGCTGGCCGACTACGCGGGCCGCAAGGTCATCGTGTACTTCTACCCCGCGGCGCTTACCCCCGGCTGCACCAAGCAGGCGTGCGACTTCACCGACAACCTCGAGCTGCTCGCCGGCGCGGGCTACGACGTCGTCGGCATCTCCCCGGACAAGCCGGAGAAGCTGGCGAAGTTCCGCGACAAGGAGTCGCTGAAGGTCACCCTGCTGGCCGACCCGGACAAGAAGGTCCTGGAGGCGTACGGGGCGTTCGGCGAGAAGAAGCTGTACGGCAAGACGGTCGTCGGGGTCATCCGGTCCACGGTCGTGGTGGACGCCGACGGGACCGTCGAGCGGGCGCTGTACAACGTGAAGGCCACCGGACACGTGGCCAAGATCATCCGCGACCTCGGCGTCTGAGACGCCGGCAGCCGGGCCGGGCGGGGGCGGTGAGTCGCACCCGCCGCCCCGGTCGGCTCAGGCCCCGCGTCGGTCGGCGAGTGCCCAGGAGGCCGCCGCGACGCCCGCGGTCACCGTCAGCACGGACGGCCAGGCGCCGAGCCGCTTGGCCAAGGGGTGCGAGCCCGCGAAGGCGGCCAGGTACGCCGTCGTGAGACCCGCCGCCACCGGGCCGCCCGCCTGGCGCTTCCACCGGGTCGCCGCCGCCGCGCCCGCCGCGGCCAGCACCACCCCGCCCAGCTCACGCCGCTTCGTGCCGCGCGCCACGCCGAACCCGCCGACCAGTCCGGCCGCCGCCACCAGCCCCGTGGGCACCTTCGCCGCCATCACGTCCTCCTCGCCTCGCGTCACATCGCCCGAACAGCTTCCGTCCATCCTGTCACCGGCTCCCCAGGGCTCCGACGCCACCCAGGGTTGAGTCCAGGCTTGTCAATTTTCCGGACCGGAGCTATATAAGAAGACATCAGGGCATCGCACCCAGGAACCGTACGAAGGGAGTGACCGTGATGCTCATGCGCACCGATCCGTTCCGCGAGTTCGACCGCCTCACCCAGCAGGTCCTCGGGAACACGGGAGTGCCGAACCGGCCGGCCGCCCTGCAGATGGACGCCTACCGCGTGGGCGACGACCTGGTCGTCCAGGTGGACCTTCCCGGGGTGGACCCGGAGACCGTGGACCTCGACGTCGAGCGCAACGTGCTGAGTATCCGCGCTGAGCGGCGCGCTCCGGCCCCCGAGGACGCCGAGGTGATCGTCGCCGAGCGCCCGTCCGGCACGTTCAGCAGGCAGCTCTTCCTCGGCGACACGCTGGACACCGAGCGGATCGACGCCTCCTGCGACGCGGGCGTCCTCACGCTGCGGATCCCGGTCGCCGACCACGCCAAGCCGCGCAGGATCCGCATCAGCGGCGGCCCCGACGGCGGCGGTCGCAAGGCCATCAGCCGCTGACCGCACCGCGGTTGCACCACGGTCGCACCGCCGTCACGCCATGCACACGGTGTGAACGGAGGTGTACGTGCCGCGAAGGCGGGCATACGAGCCGCAGCACCGGGCCGGGACAGGCCGCCCCGGCCCGGCAGTCATCTGACGGGAGCTGAAGAGGAGCAGTCCCCTTGACCATTCCCATGATTTCGAGCGACGCCAGCGCCGCCGCCACCGTTCCCGCCGTCCCTGCCACCGCTCCCGTGCCCGAGCCCCGCGAGGGCTCGACGGCCGCGACGGCGACCGCGACGTCCTGGGACGGCCTGGTCGCCCAGGTCCGCGAGGCCGGGCTCTACCCGACCGAGGAGCAGGCCGAGCGGGTCACCCGCGCCGTGCTCGCGGCACTCGGAGAGCACGTCGTCGGCGACGAGCGCGTCGACCTGGCGCGGGCGCTGCCCGAGGAGGCGGCGCGCATCGTCGCCGCCCAGGTTCCCGCCCACCAGGTGCCGGCCGCCGCGGAGTTCGTCGCCGAGCTGTCCCGCAGGCTGCCGAACGCCACGCACGCCACGGCGCGTTGGGACACCACGTCGGTCCTCGGGGTGCTCCCCGGGCTGATCGGCGACGACCTGACGCACCGGCTCCTCGCCCAACTCCCGTCCGGCTACGCCCTGTTGTTCGGCCAGGCGGAACTCTCCCGCGCCGCCTGAAAGTTCGCGCCCCGTGAGCCGCGAGAGCGGCTCCTAGGCGAACCGGTAGTCGCGGGCCAGCACCCGCCGGTACGAGGTGCGCCACTTGGCCCGGTACCACCGGACCTCCCGCCGCAGCTCCAGCCCGCCCGGGCCGGGGGCCAGCAGCGCCACCGCGCAGGCCCCGGCGGGGGCGGGCGCGGAGTCGAGGGGGATGCGCCAGGTGCGGCCCGGGCCGGCGGTGAAGACCGCCTCGGCGGCGGGGCCGCGGAAGTCGGCGGCGCCCTGGGCGACGTCGGCGTAGAGGAGCAGCCGCTCGAAGCGGTCAGCCCGGCCGAGGGCGACATCGACGGCCGTGCCGTCGTCGGTGAGGGCGACGAACGGCCAGGCGTCGAGGGCTCCGGTCCCCGCCGCGTCCGCGGCGCGGTCGGCGCCGCCCCGGGACGGGAGCCGCACCACGCCGGTGCGGCCGTCGCGGGTGCGCACCAGGCAGCCCGCGGCCACTCCCGCGCCCGCCAGCCGGTCGGCCGGGCGCAGTGTCATGCGCAGCACGCCGCTGGCCTCGGTGCGGGCGGTCGGGGCCGTCTCGGAGAGCGTCACGGGGCCGTCGGCGGCGGGCTTGAAGAGGGCCGGAGTCAGCCGGATGGCCTTGCGCGGCGCGTGTTTGTCCGCTCCGTCCATGCCTCCCCCTCCCCCTGACAGCCCTGGCCGGCCCGGGGGCCGGTCCATCTCACCTGTGGGGTCCATCATGCCTTCCGGCTCCCGCCGCGCGTACGCGGGTGTCGCGGCCGGAGCGCGCGGTGCGCCGGGCGTGCGCGCGGGCCGGGCCGGAGGTGCGCGCGGGCCGGGCCGGAGGTGCGCGCCGGGCCCGCCGACCGGGCCCGCCGACCGGGTCGTCGGCCGCGTCGCGACGGACCGGGCGAGCGCGGGCAGGCGCCGGTGGGGTCAGTCCAGGAGCCGGTCCATCTGCTCGGCGGCCTCCCGCATGCCCTCGGCCATGCCCATGTCGGACATCTGATGCATCTCGTGCTCGTTGCGGAACGTCGAGGACAGCTCCATGCGGGTGCCCGAGCCGGCCGTCCCGCGCCGGGAGAGGGTGACCCGCATACCGATCCTCGGCGAGTCGGAAAGCGGTTCGCCGTGGTCGTCGGAGAAGCCGTCGGTGAACTCCAGGCGGGTGGGCGGCGCCACCGAGTCGACCTTCCACCAGCCGTGCGGCTGGTCCCCCTCGGGACCGGTCATGTGGTAGCTGACCGTCCCGCCGGGGTTGAGGTCGAACTCGTCCACGGTGGCCGGGTAGGCCGGCGGGCCCCACCACCGCTCCAGCATCCGCGGGTCGGCCCACAGCTGCCACACCCGTTCCACGGGGGCGTCGAAATCGGCGGCCAGGGTCAGCTCGAGCTGGTCGAAGTCCTCGTTGACGCTGGTGACGGTCATGATTCCCAGTCCTTCGGCACGGACGCGGACAGAGGTGCTCCTCCCAGCAAAACCCCGTGTCCGCGCCCCCGCCACTCGATCACGGGCCCTGCGCCGGCCCCGCTCGGCGGGCTGCCGGCGCTAGGCCCGCGGGCCGTCGATCTCGTCGCGCACGAAGTCGCGGAGCCAGGCCCGGAACTCCGGCCCCAGGTCCTCGCGTTCGCTGGCGAGCCGCACGATGGCGCGCAGGTAGTCGCCGCGGTCGCCGGTGTCGTAGCGGCGGCCGGAGAAGACGACGCCGTGCACGGGGCCGCACACCTTCTCGTCCGCGGCCTGCATCTGCAGGGCGTCGGTCAGCTGGATCTCCCCGCCGCGGCCGGGCTCGGTGCGGCGCAGCACGCCGAAGATGCCCGGGTGCAGGACGTAGCGGCCGATGACCGCGTAGTTCGACGGGGCGTCGCCCGGCGCCGGCTTCTCGACCAGGCCGGTGACCCGGACGACGTCGCCGTCCTCGGTGGCCTCGACGGCGGCGCACCCGTAGAGGTGGCTCTGGGAGGGGTCCACCTCCATCAGGGCGACCACGCTGCCGCCGTACCGGGCCTGCACGTCGATCATGCGGGAGAGCAGCGGGTCGCGCGGGTCGATCAGGTCGTCGCCGAGGAGGACCGCGAAGGCTTCGTCGCCGACGTGGGGGGCGGCGCAGAGCACCGCGTGGCCGAGACCTCTGGGGTCGCCCTGGCGGACGTAGTGGATGGTGGCGAGGTCGGTGGACTCCCGCACCCGGGCGAGCCGGCCGGCGTCGCCCTTGCGTTCCAGGGCCGACTCCAGCTCGTGGTTGCGGTCGAAGTGGTCCTCCAGCGGGCGCTTGTTGCGGCCGGTGATCATCAGGACGTCGTCGAGCCCGGCGGAGACGGCCTCCTCGACGACGTACTGGATGGCCGGCTTGTCGACGACCGGGAGCATCTCCTTGGGCGTCGCCTTGGTGGCCGGCAGGAACCGCGTGCCGAGCCCGGCCGCGGGAATGACCGCCTTGCTGAGGGTGGACCTCATGGATCTCATGGGTGCGGTGGGTCCTCGGTGAGTGGGAAGCCGCCCCCTGGGCGCGGGTGCCCGCGGGGGACGGGGAAACGGACGGACGGCGGGACGGACGGCAGGACGGGGGCGCGACGGGCGCGACGGGCGACGGCCGGGCGGCGCGACGGGCGCCTGCCCTCAGGCGGTGGCGCTCCGGTCGGCGGGGACCAGGTCCTCGCCGCCGGTGGACTGCCGCGGGATGACGGGCAGGACGGCCGCCTCCGGGGCGGGCGCCGGGGTACGTTCGGCGAGGGGCAGGACCGCCGGGGCCGCCTCCTGGCCGAGGAACACCTTCCGCACCACCCGCTCGGCGGCGTTGCCGTCGTCGAACTGGACGAACCGCTCCCGGAAGGCGGCCCGCAGCGCCGCGGCCCGTTCGTCCTTCCAGGCGCCCGAGCGCAGCACCTCGACCAGTTCGTCCTCGCTGGTCGCCGTGGCGCCCGGCGTCTCGCCCGGCCGCTGCGACAGCAGGTCGAAGTACACGCCGCGCGCCTTGGCGTAGACCTCCCAGTCGTCGACGTAGGAGATGATCGGCCGGTCCAGGCAGGCGTAGTCGAACATGATCGACGAGTAGTCGGTGATCAGGGCGTCGGCCGCCAGGCAGAGGTCCTCCACCACCGGGTACGCCGAGACGTCCTTGATCAGCCCGCGGTCCTGCAACGCCTGGAGCCGCGGGTCCCGGCCGTAGAAGTAGTGGGTGCGCACCAGGACGACGTGGTCCTCGCCGAGCTCGCGGGTGAGGCGTTCGAGGTCCAGCCGGGGCACGAAGCCCTTCTGGTAGTCGCGGACCGTCGGGCAGTACAGGATCGCCGTGCGGCCCTCCTCGATGCCCAGCTCGGCGCGGATCCGGGCGACGTCGGCGGCCGTGGAGCGGAAGTAGACGTCGTTGCGCGGGTAGCCGCTGTCCACGTTCTCGAAGGAGCAGGGGTAGACCCGCTCCCAGATCTCCGTGGAGTGCCGGTTGGAGCTCAGGCTCCAGTCCCAGCGGTCGCAGCGCTCCAGCATCTTCCCGAAGCTCATGTTCTTCGCGGCGGCCGGGAAGCGCTGCTGGTCGATGCCCATCTGCTTGAGCGGGGTGCCGTGGTGGGTCTGAAGGTGCACCTGGCCGGGCCGCTTGACGATCTCGTCGGGGAAGTTGACGTTGTTGACCAGGTACTTGGCCCGGGCCATGACCTCCCAGTACCGCGGCGAGCGCGCCACCACGAAGTCCACGCCCTCCGGCACGGTGTGCTCCGCGCCGGCCCGTATCACCCACACGCCGCGCAGGTGGGGCGCGAGCTCCCGCGCCTTGTCGTGGATCGCCCGCGGGTTGCAGCTGACGCCGCGGTTCCAGTAGGCGCTGTAGACCACGAGGTTCTCGTCGATCGGCCGGCGCAGGTGCATCCGGTACAGCTGGTCGTACGCCTTGCGGCCCAGGCCGACGCGGGCCTTGGCGGCCCGCTTGCGCAGGTGGTTGCGGGCGTCGGCGACGGTCCGGGCGGCCACCAGCGCCGGGTACGAGCCGCGCGCCAGCAGGTCGAAGCGCACGCCCAGCGAGCCCTGCGGCCGGACGTAGCCGGCCGGCCGGTAGCGCTGGAAGTGCGCGGCGGCCCGCCGGAAGAACTCGGCCCGGTCGCGCGGCTGGATGCGCTCCTCGCGGAAGAGCAGGAACAGGTAGTGGTCGATCACCCGCTCGAAGATCAGCGGGCGCACCGGGTCCAGGTGCGGGCGCTCGTCGAGGAAGGCGAACAGCCGCTCGTACTGCTCGAAGACGGCGAAGTGCTGACGGCCCGGCGTGCGCAGCGAGTTGCCCTTGCGGCGCTGGCGGTACTCCACGCACACCTGCGGCAGGCAGGCGATCCGCTCGGCGCTCAGCATGGTCCGGTAGACCATGAGGGCGTCCTCGTAGATGCCGTCGGTGAAGGAGAAGCCGCCGGCGAGGTAGAACTCCCGGCGGTAGAGCCGGTTCCACACCACGGTGAACATGGTGAGGAACTGGGGCCGCTCCAGGGCGGTGAAGACGTCCGGCCCGGCCTCGGCGAGCATCTCGCGGGCCGCGCTGCCCTGCACCCGGTTCCACCAGTAGGTGCGGACGTGGTCGACCAGCAGGATGTCCGGGTCCCCGGTCTGCCCGAGCCGCTCGGCGACGGCGGCGAGGGCGCCGTCGGCCAGGGTGTCGTCGCTGTCCAGGAAGAAGATGTAGTCGCCCCGAGCCTCGCGGACGCCCAGGTCGCGGGCCTTGCCGATGCCCTGGTTCCGCTCCAGGTGCAAGGGCCGCACCCGGCTGTCGCGGGCGGCGTACTCGTCCAGGATGAGGCCGCAGGAGTCCGGTGACCGGTCGTCGACGGCGATGATCTCGAAGTCGGTGAACGACTGCCCGAGTACCGAGTCCAGGCACGCGCGGAGATACCCCTGTACCCGGTACACGGGGACGACGAGGCTGATGCGCGGGCTGTTCGGGGTCGTGCCTGTCTGGCCGAAGCTCATGCGGGACATCCTGGGGTCGAAGTGCTGGCGGTCCCTGCCCCGAGCGCCCGGCGGAGCAGGAAGAGTCCGAGGCACACGACGTCCCCCGGACAGGCGCATTTCCGGTCCTACGTGAACAGATGGATGACCCTGGGCGAACGTTGTACGTACGCCGCGGATGTGACGCAGACCACGGGGGTGGCCGGTGAGGGGGCCGCGGCGCGCCCAACTCCTGCGCGCCGCGCGGTGGGTGACGGGATGTTCGTCGGCCGGACGCCGGAGCGTCCGAGTCCCCCGGCCGGTCAGGCCCGTCCGAGGGACTTGGTCATGAAGACGCTGTCAGGGGTCTCGGTGTAGCCGGCGAAGGGCCCGCACGCGGTGAACCCGTGCCGGGCGTACAGCCGCCGGGCCGCCGCGAAGTAGTCCGCCGCGCCGGTCTCCAGGCTCAGCCGTGTGAAGCCCTGCCGCGCGGCCAGGCCGGTCAGGTGCTCCAGGACGGCGGAGGCGACGCCGCGGCCGCGGGCCGCCGCCGTGGTGCGCATCGACTTCAGCTCCCCGTGGCCGGCTTCGATCTCCTTGAGCGCCCCGCAGCCGAGCAGGACGCCCTCCGCGGTGCGCGCGGTCACGAAGACGATGCCCTCGCCGGCCAGCGTCCCGTGGTCCAGGGCGTGCACCGACTCCGGCGGGCTGGTCGCGTACATGTCCTGAAGGTGCTCGTCGAGCAGCGCGGCGACGTCCTTCCGCAGGGGCGAGTCGGCGGCGATCAGGAGGGCGGAGGCGGTCGGCATGCGGCCATTCTCGCCGGTCCGCGGCATGCGGGGCCATGGCCGGGGCGGTCACCGGGACCGGCCCCGGCCGCTCATCCGGACCGCGTGCCGGGTGCGTCGTGTCCGCGGGTGCTCGGGTGGAGGCGGGCGGCCTCCAGCAGGCGCGCGGCGCCGCGCACGGCCGCCGTGTGCGGGGCGGGGACGACGTCGAGCGGTGCGTGCAGCCGGGCGGCGAGGCGGTAGGTGATCTCCGGCCGCAGCGCGCCGCCGCCGGCCAGCAGCACGCCGCGGGCCAGCGCCCCGGGCATCAGCGAGGCGCCGTCCTGCCGGATCGTGGCGGTCATCATCCTGGTCACCGCGTCCACGATGTCCTCCGGCGCGGCGACCCCGAGGTCGCCGGTGCCCAGGCCCACGCGGCGTGCGTCGGCCACCGCGCCGTCGTCCAGCAGCACCACCTCGGTGAGGTGCGCGCCGATGTCCACCACCAGCAGCGGCCGCGACAGGTCGGCCCGGGCCGCCACCGCGACGGCGCGGGCGGCGGGCACGGTCAGCACGTTCCGCGGCCGCAGCACCTCCACGGCGGACCGGGCCGCCGCCCGGTGGGCGGGGGAGGCCAGGGCCGGCGTGGTGAGCACCACCAGCGGGCGGGCCGTGCGGGGCAGCCGGTGCGCGAGCAGCCCGCGCAGGACGTGTGCGCAGCCGGCCTCGTCGACGACCGCGCCGCGGTGCACCGGGCGGCCGCCGCGGCGGGCGGGGCCGGCGCCCGGGGCGTCGCCCGGGCCGGGGGCGAGGGCGGGGCCGGGGCCGGTGTTCCGGTCGGGGTGGGTGACGGTGGGGACGTCGAGGACGGCGCCGTGCCCGGCCGTCCAGGCACGGGTCCGCGCGCTGCCCAGGTCCAGCGCGACGCCGTACGGGTCCGTCCGCGGCGTCCCGAACCGGGCGCGGACCGGGCCGGCGCCCGTGTCCGCGCCGTCGAGCCGCTCCACGGTCACCGGTCCCCGGCGCGTGCGGGACCCGCGAGGTCGGCGGGACCTGTGGGGTTCGCGGAGCCTGCGGGGTTCGCGGGGCCTGCCGTGTCTGCCGGGCCTGCGAGGTCCGCGGGGCCCGTCGAGCCTGCGGTGTCTGCCGGGCCTGCGAGGTCCGCGGGGCCCGCGGAGCCTGCGGTGTCTGCCGGGCCCGCGAGGTCCGCGGGGCCTGTGAGGTCCGTCGGGCCGGCGGTGTGCCCCGTGGGGCCAGGGGTCGCGCCCGAAGACGTACCCGAAGCCGTGCCCGGAGCCGCGGCCTTGGCCGGCCGGTGGCGGGTGGCGTGCAGGTGCTGGCAGGGGGCGCAGTAGCGGGCCTGCGGCACGACCCGCAGCCGCTTGCGGTCGACGGGGAGCCGGCACCGGTGGCAGACGCCGTACCGGCCCTCGTCCATCCGCCGCAGCGCCGCCTCGACGTCCGCGAGGACCATGCGCGCCGGGGCCGCGACGCCAGGGCTCCCTCCCGTCGGGCGCCTGCGGAGGAACCGGAGCTGCTCGTCGAGGGCGGCCCGCAGGCCGGCCAGGTCCCGCGGGGTCAGGTGCCCCGGAGTCAGGTCCCGCGGGGTCAGGTGCCGCGCGGTACGGTCACCGGCGTCGGCGGTCGGGGAGTTCACCACTTCACCTCTGGTGGCACGGGCCCGCACCCGGCCGCGCGGACTGCGCGCGGCCGGCGGCGACGGGCCGAGGAGAACGACGGGCGCGAGGCGTCGGTCAGGCGCTGCGGCGGCAGCCGACGCAGTGGTGGGTGTACGGGAGGATCTCCAGCCGCTCCTCGGGGATGGCCTCCCCGCACCGCAGGCACGACCCGTAGGTGCCGTCGTCGAGGCGGGCGAAGGCGTCCTCGATCTCCCGCAGCACCTTGGTGACGGCTTCCTTCTGGGTGGACATCAGGTGGTCGTCCACCGTCTGGCCGCTGCCGGTGAGGGACCGCAGCTGGGCCAGCCGGCTGCCGCGCTCGTGCTCGAGGCGCTGCCGGATCTCGTGCGAGCCGGGGCGCTGCGGGCGGAGTTCGGGAGGAGCGGCGTCGTAGGCCATGGGACGTCCTTTCCAGCGGGTCCGGCGGACCGGACGGTTGCGGCGGGAAGCCGTGGGACTGCCCGGTGCGAAGCCCGGGCAACAGCGCTCGGCCCACGCCGGGGAGGGTCCGACGGCAGGGGGCGTCGGGCCCTCGACGACGGGGCCGAGTGCCTGGGTCCGGCGGCCGTGGGGGCCGGGGACGCTCTCCAGCCTGGTCCTTCGCGGGCCTCGCGGACATCGGCCGCGCGCCCCATTTCCGCCCGTTGTGCCCCACCCCCGCATGGGGTCCGCGACCCCCGCCGAATGGGGTCCGCGACCCATCGACGCCGGCCTCGCGGACCGGCAGGCTGGAGGACGGCCCCGGTCGGCCCGTCCGGAGCGGGCCGACCGGCAAGCCGCTGCGCGTCCGGGGACCGCGATGCCCGAGAGTGGTGCGCGACGCATCGCTGAAGGAGGCGTGACCCGGTGTCCCTGTTCTGGCGGATCTTCCTGCTGAACGCCGTCGTGCTGGGCGCGGCGACGTCGCTGCTGCTGTGGGCGCCGGTGACCGTGTCCGTGCCGGTGCTGCTGACCGAGGCCGTGATCCTGGTCGTCGGCCTGGCGGTCATGCTGGTCGCCAACGCCGCGCTGATCCGCTGGGGGCTGGCCCCGCTGGCCCGCCTCACCCGCCGGATGACCACCGTGGACCTGCTGCGTCCCGGGCAGCGACTGCCCGAGTACGGCACCGGCGAGGTCTCCGACGTCATCCGCACCTTCAACGCCATGCTGGACCGCCTGGAGCACGAGCGGGTGGCCAGCAGCGCCCGCGTGCTGAACGCCCAGGAGGCCGAGCGCCGCCGCATCGCGCAGGAACTCCACGACGAGGTGGGGCAGACCATGACGGCGATCCTGCTGGCCCTCAAGCGGGTCGCCGACAGGGCCGACCCGCCGCTGCGGGAGGAACTGGGGCTGATCCAGGAGGCCACCCGCGCCGGCCTGGACGAGATCCGGCGGCTGCTGCGGCGGCTGCGTCCCGGCGTCCTGGAGGACCTCGGCCTGGTCAGCGCCCTCACCTCGCTGGCGGGGGACTTCGCCACCCACACCGGTCTGGTGGTGCGCCGCGCGTTCGACACCGACCTGCCGCCGCTGGACCCCGGGACCGAGCTGGTCGTCTACCGCGTGGCCCAGGAGAGCCTGACCAACGCGGCGCGTCACGCCGACGCCGAGACGGTCGTGGTGCGACTGCGGCGGGTCCAGGACGCGGTCGAGCTGTCGGTCACCGACGACGGCCACGGCATCCGGCGGCTGGCCGAGGGTGCGGGCATCCGCGGCATGCGTGAGCGGGCCCTGCTGGTGGGGGCGTCGCTGGAGGTCACCGCGGGGGCCTCCGGCGCGGGGACGACGGTGCGGCTGACCGTGCCGGTTCCCTCCGCGTCCCCGTCGTCGCCCGCCTCGCTCGCCGGGGGGCCGTTCGTGCTCCCCGAACCGGGCGGGCTGCCCGGGATACTCCGCCCGCCGTCGGGGGGCGCCGACCGTGGTCCTGCTCCCGCCTCACGGGCGACCACGCGGGGCGGTCCGGCCGCGGGCACGCGGCGCGCCGCCGCGACGTCCACGGACCTGACGTCCGCGGACCCGACGTCCGCCGACCTGCCGGTCAACCCCGCTTCGACGGTGGCCGACGCGGCGGTGACCGACCCCGCCGGCTCGGCGTTCACCGATCCGGCGGTCGCCGCCCCGGTGGTCGGCGCGTCTCCGTTCGCCGACGGTCCGTTCGCGGACGACGTGTTCGCCGCCGAGCTCTCCGTGGACGACCCCACGGCCGACACCCCGGTGGCCTGGCCCCCGGCTCCCGAGCCACCCACCGCCACGGGCCCCGGGGCCACCGGGGCGGAGACCGCCGACCACGATGCCGCCGAACCCGAACCCGAACCCGAACCCGAACCCGAACCCGGTCCCGAACCCGAACCCGGTCCCGCCCGGCGGGACGCCGCACGACCCGACGCCCAGGACACCTGAGATGCACGACGACCACGCCACCGGGGCCCCCACCGGCCCCGCCGAGACCCCCGGGCCGCGGCCCACCCGGATCCTCCTCGCCGACGACCACGCCCTGGTGCGGCGCGGCGTGCGGCTGATCCTCGACCAGGAACCCGACCTGGAGGTGGTCGCCGAGGCGGGCGACGGGGCCGAGGCGGTGGAGCAGGCCCGTGCCCACGAGGTGGATCTGGCCGTGCTGGACATCGCGATGCCGCGGATGACCGGGCTCCAGGCCGCCCGCGAACTGGCCGCCCTCAAGCCCGACCTGCGGATCCTCATGCTCACCATGCACGACAACGAGCAGTACTTCTTCCAGGCTCTCAAGGCCGGGGCCTCGGGATACGTGCTGAAGTCCGTCGCCGACCGGGACCTGGTCGCCGCCTGCCGGGCCGCGATCCGCGACGAGCCCTTCCTCTACCCCGGCGCGGTGACCGCCCTGATCCGCCACTACCTCGACCGCGTCCGGCAGGGCGAGGAGGCCCCGGGCCAGATCCTCACCCCGCGGGAGGAGGAGGTCCTCAAGCTGGTGGCGGAGGGCCACTCCTCCAAGGAGATCGCCGAGCTGCTGTTCATCAGCGTCAAGACGGTGCAGCGTCACCGGGCCAACCTGCTGAGCAAGCTCGGGCTGCGCGACCGGCTCGAACTCACCCGCTACGCCATCCGGGCCGGACTCGTCGAACCCTGACCCCCGGGGCTCCGGTACACCTCCCGGGCCGGAGCCCCGGGTCCGCCCCACCGGCACCGCCGACCGACTCACGGGAACGCCCGGAAAGGGGGACGACGCCGTGCACCCACCCTCACAGCACCGCCCCGCCCCCGCGTTCCCCCTGCTCACCGCCCTGCTGCTCGCGCTCCTCGCCGTCCTGGCCCCCGGCGGCCCGAACGCGCACGCGCTCCCCACCGCGCACGCGCAGGCGCTCCCACTCCCGCACGCGGCCCCGCAGCCACCCCCCGCCGAGGGCGCCGAGGTCGCGGCGACCACGGCGACCGCAGAGGCCTCGACGGTCCCGCAGGCGGACCCCCCGTGCGCCGCCGCGTGCCTGACCCCCACGGCGGTCCGCCTCCACCTCCCCGTCGACCACCCGTCGCACCCGGGCCAGCCGGCCGTCGCGCCCACCGGGACCGCGACCGCCCCGCCCGCCCTCGCGCGGGCCGGCGTCCGGTCCCCCGACCGGCTCCCCGCCCCCGCCGAAGCCCTCCCGCACCGCGGACGGTCGCCCCCCTCCGGCGTCTGACCGTCCCCGCCCACCCACCCCCGTTTCGACACGTGCCGCGGCCGCGCCGGCCGTCGCCGCGGCATGCCCTGCCGGAGGCCCCGTTGTCCAGATCGTCGTTGTCCAGATCGTCCCGATCCACCCGCGTGAGGGCGCTGATCGCCCTGGCCGTGGTGGCCCTGTCCGTCCTCGTCACCCTCACCGTGCCGGTCCGTCTCGGACTCGACCTGCGCGGTGGCACCCAGATCGTGCTGGAGACCCGTTCCACCTCCACCGTGGAGGCCGACCGCGAGACCACCGACCGCACCCTCGAGGTGCTGCGCGGGCGCGTCGACGCGCTCGGCGTGGCCGAGCCGACCCTCCAGCGTTCCGGGGACCGGCGGATCGTCGTCGAACTGCCCGGCGTGCAGGACCCCGAGGAGGCCGCCGAGGTCCTGGGCCGCACCGCCCAGCTCACCTTCCACCCGGTGCGCGCCACCGAGGACCCCGGCGCCGCGAAGGACTCCACCACCGCGAAGGACCCCACAGCGGCGAAGGACTCCGCCGCGGCCGAGGACCTGGCCGAGGGCGAGCGCGTGCTGCCCGGGGAGTCCGGCGAGCACCTGCGCGTCGGACCCGCCGCCCTCACCGGGGGCGACGTGGACACCGCCGACGCCCGCCACGACGCGCAGACCGGCGCCGGCTGGCACGTCACGCTCGACTTCGACCGCGCCGGGAGCGACCGCTGGGCCGAGCTCACGGGCGAGGCGGCCTGCGCCGCGCCCGGCGACCCCGCCCGCCGCGTCGCCATCGTCCTGGACGACCGCGTCGTCTCCTCCCCGCAGGTCGACCCGTCCGTCGGCTGCGGCGAGGGCATCGCCGGCGGCACCACCCAGATCACCGGGTCCTTCACCGGCGACGAGGCCGGCCAGTTGGCCATGCTGATCAACGGCGGCGCGCTCCCCGTGCCGCTGGAGACCGTCGAACAGCACACCGTCGGCCCCACCCTGGGCGCCCGCGCCATCGAGGCGAGCGCCTGGGCGGCGGTCATCGGCACCGCGCTGACCGCCCTGTTCATCATCCGGTCCTACCGCCTGCTGGGCGTCCTGGCCGTCGTCGCGCTGCTCTGCTACGGCCTGATCTCCTACGCCGCCCTGGCCGTCCTCGGCGCCACCCTCACCCTGCCGGGACTGGCCGGTTTCGTGCTCGCCATCGGCATGGCGGTGGACGCCAACGTCCTCGTCTTCGAGCGTGCCCGCGAGGAGCACGCCGCCCGCGCCAGGCCCGGACTGCGCTCCGCCCTGGCGGCCGGCTTCCGCAACGCCTTCAGCGCGATCGCCGACTCCAACGTGACGACGCTGATCGCCGCCGGGCTGCTCTTCCTGCTGGCGTCCGGCCCGGTCCGCGGCTTCGGCGTCACCCTCGGCATCGGCGTGCTCGCCTCCATGGTCAGCGCCCTGGTGGTCACCCGGGTGCTCGCCGACTTCGCGGTCTCCCGGCAGTGGGTGCGCCGCCGCCCGGCGATCACCGGCATCGCCACCGCCGGACGGGTCCGCACCGCCCTCGCCCGCCGCGACATCCACCTGATGCGCCGCCCGCGCCGCTGGCTCGCCGCCTCCGCCGCCGTGCTGGTGCTCGCCGGATCCGGCATCGCGGTCCGCGGCGTCGACCTCGGCATCGATTTCACCGGCGGCCGGCTCCTCCAGTACGCCACCACGCACCCCGTCGACCCGGAACGCGCCCGGGCCGCCCTCGCCGACGCCGGATTCCCGCAGGCCGTCGTCCAGTCGTCGGGCGACGACGGTCTGACGGTGCGCACCGAGCGGCTGACCGACGCCGAGACCGACACCGTCACCCGCACCCTCGCCGCCGAGGCCGCCGAGGCCGGTGCGGCCGGTGCGGCCGGTGAAGGCGACGCGGGCGGTGTGGAGAAGGTGCGCGACGAGCTGATCGGCCCGAGCCTGGGGGAGGAGCTGCGGCGCAACGCCCTGATCGCGCTCGGCGTGGCCCTGGGAGCCCAGCTCCTCTACCTCGCCGCCCGGTTCCGCGGCCGGTTCGGCGCGGCGGCGGTCGGCGCCCTCGCCCACGACGTGGTCGTGCTGGTCGGCGTCTTCGCCTGGCTCGGCAAGCCGCTCGACGGCGTCTTCCTGGCCGCGCTGCTCACCGTCATCGGCTACTCCGTCAACGACTCCGTCGTCGTCTTCGACCGTGTCCGCGAACTGCTGCGCGGCGGTGGCGGGAAGGAGGGACGGGCGGGCCGGCGGCTGCCGGACCTGGTGAACACGGCGGTGCTGCAGACCCTGCCCCGGACCGTCAACACGGGCATGGGCGCCGTCCTCATCCTCGCCGCCCTGGCGGTGCTCGGCGGCGACACGCTCACCGACTTCGCCCTCGCCGCACTGATCGGCGTCGTGGTCGGCACGTACTCCTCCGTCTTCGTGGCCGCCCCGCTCGCGCTGGAAGGGGGTCCCCGGGCCGCCGCCACCGGCCGCCCGGTACGACGCCCGGCCCGAGGCGGGACGGCGCAGCCCGCACGACGGTGAACCGGGGTGGGCGGCCCGGCCGGCGCGACGGTGCCGGCCGGGCCGCCCGCCCCGCTCACTCCGGTGTCGCCGAGGGCGTCGGGGGCGTCGAGGGTTCAGTCGGCCGCCTGGTCCGGCACCGGAAGCACCCCGACGCCCTCGCGGCGCTCGAAGATCAGGTGCGTCTCCGTCTGCCGCACCACCCGGTGCACGGTGACGTGCAGGAGGACGAAGTCCCGCAGCGCCTCGGCGTCCGCCACCGCGACGTGCAGGTAGAAGTCGTCCGCCCCGGCCACGTGGAACACCTGGATGACCCCCGGCGTCTTCACCAGGCTCGCGTAGAGCCGGTTCACGTGCTCCGCGTTGTGCCGCTCCAGCCGCACCTTGATCAGCGCCTGCAGCGGGTGTCCGAGCGCGGCGAGGTCGAGCCGCAGCGTCGTCCCCTCCACCACCCCGCGTTCGCGCAGCGCCCGCACCCGGTAGGCGCAGGTCGACTCGGCGAGACCCAGGCGGCGGGCCAGGGCCTTGTTGGTCAGCTCGGGATCCTCGGCGAGCAGACCGACGATCCGGCGGTCCAACTCGTCGAGAAGCGGCCGCTGCTCTCGTTTTTTCAACGAATTCCCCAGGACGACGGACGGCCGATCTCACCGATGACGTCCAATGTCGCCGGGCTCGTTGCCGATTCTGCAGCGATCATGCGTCCTTCCTGTTTCTGGTGCAACGCTCCCGCCATGGGCATCTCTCCTGAGCGCTTCGAGACGCTGGCCGTCCACGCCGGACGCGCGGACCTGACCGAGTTGGGCGTGCACGCGCCTCCGATCGACCTGTCCTCCACCAACCCGCTCCCCGACATCGAGCGGGGCGGTGACTCCTACGAGTCGATGGCCACCGGCGGCCGTCCGCTGCCCGACGGCGGCGCGGTCTACCAGCGCCTGTGGAACCCCACCGTCGCCCGCTTCGAAACCGCCCTGGCCGACCTCGAGCAGGCCGAGGCGGCGGTCGCCTTCGCCTCCGGCATGGCCGCCACCACCGCCGCGATCCTCGCCCTGACCGGTGAGAGCGGCAAGCGCCACATCGTGGCCGTCCGCCCCCTGTACGGCGGCACCGACCACCTGCTCGCCTCCGGCCTGCTCGGCGTGGAGACCACCTTCTGCGGCCCCGCCGAGGTGGCCGGCGCGCTCGCCGCCCGCCCCGACACGGCCCTCGTCATCCTCGAGACGCCCGCCAACCCGACCCTCGACCTGGTCGACATCGCCGGCGTCGTGCGGCAGGCCGGGCCGGTGCCGGTGATGGTCGACAACACCTTCGCCACGCCCGTGCTCCAGAACCCCGTCACGCTGGGCGCCTCGCTCGTCCTGCACAGCGCCACCAAGTACCTCGGCGGACACGGCGACGTCATCGGCGGCGTCATCGCCTGCGACGAGACCACCGCCGAGGCGCTGCGCCGGGTGCGGGCGATCACCGGCGCCCTGCTGCACCCGCTGGCCGGCTACCTCCTCCACCGCGGCCTGGCCACCCTGCCCACCCGGGTCCGCGCCCAGCAGGAGACCGCCCGCGAACTGGCCTCCTGGCTCGGCGGTCACCCGGCCGTGGAACGCGTCTTCTTCCCCGACCTGGACTCCGCCGTGCTCGCGGACGGCCGCACCGGCTCGCTGCGCCACCAGATGCGCGGCCCCGGCGCGATGATCTCCGTCGCGCTGCGCGGCGGCTACGAGGCGGCCAAGCGGCTGACCTCCTCGCTCTCCCTGTTCACCCACGCCGTCTCGCTCGGCGGCGTCGACTCCCTGGTCCAGCACCCGGCCGCGCTCACCCACCGCCCGGTGGCCCCCGAGGCGCGCCCCTCGGCGAACGTGGTGCGCCTGTCCATCGGCCTGGAGCACGTCGACGACCTGATCGCCGACCTCGAGACGGCCCTCGCGCCGGCCGCGGACCCCACGGCCCCCTCGGTCACGCCCGAGGTCCTCCCGCTCTCCGCCCACGCCACCGGACCGGTGCCGGCCGCGGTACCGTCCCCGGCGCCGGTGAGCTGACGCCCCCAGAACCACGGCGGCGGGACATCTCTGGGAGGGGAATGCCCCGTCGCCGTGCTCGGCTGTACCGCGGCGGCACCCGCTCCTCAGCCGCTCCCGCCCCCGGTGACCAGCAGCGCCACCAGCGCGGCGACCAGCGCCAGGACCCCGCCGAAGGCCAGCAGCAGCGAAGGCGTCCGCAGGTCACCGGTGTTCGGCCCGGCGGGGTCCGGGGACGCCCCGGGCGGGTGCACGATCCCGTCCGGGGTCTCCTGCGACGCGTCCCAGCCTTCGATGTACGCCTCGACGCACTCCCCGCACGTCGCCTGCTCCGGGTCCTGCGCTCGCGGCGTCCACGTATCGATGGGCGCGTCGCACATGGCGACCGCGTCCCCCTTCACCGCGATGTGCACCACCGGTTCCCACATACATCCGTCCCCTCGTCGCACGGCGCCCGACGGGCACCGTGCGCCCGCGCGGGAACCCCACCCCCGAACGATCGTCCGGGCGTCACTCTCACACGGGCCCCGACCGCCCGGCCAGACCGCGGTCGTGAACAACGGTGGTCCGGTGCATGACAGTTACGCTCTGCCCGAGGTGCCGACGGCATTCCCATGGGGGGATGCGGCACAGCTCACCGGGGGGATGGAATGACGCAGACGGTGGAGATCGACATCGAGCGACTGGTCGGCACGACGCTGACAGTGCTCGCCGCGCCCGCGGAGCCGGCGGTGGTGACCGGCGCGGCCGAGGGAACCGGCGAGGCCGACGGGACCGGGGCCGTCCACGGCGGCGGGGCCGTGCGGTCGCTGGTGCGGGAGAGGCTCGACGGCGCCGCGGAAGGACGCGGGGCCCTGGAGGAGTTCGAGGCGCGGCCCTCGGACCCGGCGGCGCGGCAGCGGCTGGGGGCCGCGCTGGCCGGCGCGGTCTACGCGGACCCGGCGTTCCGGCAGGCGCTGACCGACGAGCTGACGCGCACGGCCGCGGTCGGCCCGGCGAGCGAGGCCAAGCCGTCGCGGCGCTCCCGGCGGGCGGTCCTGATCCCGGCGGCCCTGGTCGTGGCGCTGGGGCTGACGGCGTACGGCGTTCTCGGCACGGCCGGTGGTGACGAGCCCGCTCTGAAGCCCGTGACCAGTGTGAAGGCGGCGGACGCGATCGTGCCGGACTCGTCCGTCGTCCTGGTCGCCGGCTGGGACCTGGGGCCGCGTGAGGTGCAGACGAAGCGGCCGAAGAAGGGCTCGTACGACCCGCCGCTGTTCGGCGGAGTGGCGTACCTGGGGCCCGCTTACCACGTCACCGTGTCCATGGGCTTCTTCGAGGACGAGGACGAAGCCGTCGACGCGTTCGCCCACGACGACATGGACTGGATGGACGACAGGGACGGCAGGGCGACCGCGCTTGTGGCGGACCCGCCGAAGATGGGCGATGAGAGCATGGCGCGCGTCTACTCCGTCCCGGTGCGGGAGGCGACGGCGGCCGTCGTCCGGGTCGGGACCGTGGTGTGCAGGGTGAGCTCGGACTACGCCTACGACGACGCCCACTCCGACGGCGTGTTCGCCTTCGCCCGGATGTGTGCGAAACGCGCCGAGCAGGCCCAGCGGGGGCAGGAGGTGGACGCGGAGGTCGAGGGCCTCTCCTGACCGTCGCCACGGCGGGGCGGCCGCTCCGCGGTGCGCCGATGCCGCCACCACCCCGGCCACGCCCGAGCCCTCGCAGGCGGCACGTCCGCCCGCGAGGGCTCGGGCGCGTCCCGTCACCCGGCGACGGTGGTCGTCGTTCCGTGAAACGGTCACCGTGACGCGACGACGGAATTCGTCGCCCCCGCCGCGCGACACGGCCGTCGGGACAAACCCGGCCCCACCGTTCGGGACGAACCCGCACCCCGCCGACGTCACGCCGGAACGAGGGCCGAAGGCGCCGTCCGAGCACCGTGACCTGCGTGGACGCGGCTGTCACGCCCGCCTCGGCCACCTCTCCCGCCCCGGACGCCGACCGCTTCACGCCACCGGACGACGAACAACGGAATCCGTCTCAACCTGCGTCTTCTGATGCCGCTGTGACGATCGGTCACACGGACGGGACATTGCGCGCGGCCCGTCACCGGCGGACGCGCCTTCCCTACATCGCTGGGCCGGGGGTCCGTTCCTTGCCATCGTCATGACTCGTCGGGAGTCACCGAAGGCCCCCGGCGCACAGCGGCAGTCATCCGTCACACAGGACCTCGGGGGAAGCATGTCTTCGAACAGCAACGCCACGCGCCGCACTCGCATCGCGCTGATAGGTGTGGCCGCCGCGGGTGTCGCGGCCGGCGCGATCGCCTTCGTGCCCTCCTTCACCGACAGCGGCAGCGGCAAGGACGTCGCGGTGAAGGAAGCGGCCTACGGGGCGGAGCCGGAGGCCGACAGCAAGCTGGTCACCCAGGCCGGCGACCTGGAGACCAAGGCCACGGCCACCATCACCCGCGACCAGATGATCGCCCGGGCGAAGACCTGGCTGACCGCCAACAACGGCAAGCCGGTCCCGTACAGCATGGAGCGGAACTGGAAGGACGGTTACCGCCAGGACTGCTCGGGCTACGTCTCCATGGCCCTCGCCCTGAACAAGCCGGGCCTGAACACGGTCGGTCTCGCCACGAACAGCAGCGTCACCAAGCGCCTCAGCAGCGTCAGCCAGCTGCAGAAGGGCGACCTGCTGATCGACTACAGCACCAACGACGGCGACTTCCGCCACGTGGTGATCTTCGAGAAGTGGGCCAACACGGCGCACAGCGCCTACTGGGCCTACGAGCAGCGCGGCACCTACGGCACCACCCACCGCCAGCTGAAGTACGGCATCGGCAACGACAACTACGACCCGTTCCGTCCGGTGAAGTTCGGTGGCGGCGGCGGGACCGCGCCGGCCCCGGCCCCGGCGCCCAGCGTCGCCTGGCCGGTCCTCAAGAGCGGCTCCTCGGGCGCCGACGTGCGCTCGGCGCAGTACCTGCTCAAGGCGCAGGGCTTCACGCTCGACGCGGACGCCAGCTTCGGCCCGAAGACGAAGTCCGCGGTGATCGCCTTCCAGAAGGCCCGTGGCCTCTCCGCGGACGGCGTGATCGGCCCCCTCACCTGGGCCAAGCTGATCAAGACCGTGCAGTCCGGCTCGTCCGGCTCGGCGGTCAAGGCGGCCCAGACCCAGCTGAACGTCTACAACTACGGCCTGGGCGTGGACGGTTCGTTCGGCACGAAGACCAAGTCCGCGACGACCGCCTTCCAGTCCAAGCACAACCTCACGGTGGACGGCGTCATCGGCCCGAACACCTGGCGCGTCCTGCTCGGCAGCCGCTGAGCGCCCACTTCGCGGCAACCGCCGAGCGCACCCCTGCCGCCGGCCGCTGAACCCGCTCGTCCCGGCAGCCGCTGACCCGCGGTCCCGCCGACCGACTCACGGCCCCTTCCCCGCCACCGCGGAGGAAGGGGCCGTCGGCGTGCGTCGTGACCCGGCTGGAGTATGGTCCGCCTGTTCGAGGCGGGGGCGAGAAACCCCGCTGTACCTGCACGGAACGACGCGGGAGGGGTGTCATGGACGGCTTCGGCCAGTCGACCGACAGCAACTGGAAGCTGACCTACGACGAGGGCGGGGTCCTCGCGGGCCGGTGGTGGAAGTGGGCCATGTCCGCGCCCGCCGACCGGAGCCCGGTCAGCGACACGACGGGTGAACACGCCGACTGGAAGCAGCCGAAGGACCTCTTTTTCCTCGCCGGAACCTACGGCGGCCGTGTGACGCGGCGCTGCACGGTGCCCTCGGCCCTGCCGCTGTTCTTCCCCGTCATCAACATGCAGTACGTGGCGCGCTACGAGGGAAGGTTCGAGCGCATGACGGTCGCGAAGGCCACCGCCGCGCTCAACGGCGTCCCGATCGACCTGCGCGAGTTCGCCGGACCGTTCCGCACGGGACTGACCCGCCGCTACGCGTGGGGAGTCTGGGGCGCCGTCGCCCCGCTGACCCCCGGCGAGTACGTCCTGGAGATCAAGGGCAGGTCCACGTCCGGCTTCTGGGTCGACACGACCTACCACCTGGACGTCCAGGCCGCCTGAGCCCACGCGGGGGTCGGACGGGGCGGCGGGTCCCGGGCGGCGGGGGCCGGACGGCGGAGGTCGGACGGCGGGTTGGCGGTGGGGCTCGGGCGGTGGGTTCAGGCCGCGGGCGTGGCCGGGGGCCGCATGCCGAGCCACTGCTCGGCGTCCCAGGCCACGAACCGCTCCACCTCGCCGAAGCCGAGCTTCTCCGCGAGCCGCATGGACCCGACGTTGGCGGACTGGGTGGTGAGCACGACCGGCTCCCCGGGAAGCGCGCCGTCCAGCCAGTCGAGCGCCGCCGCGCACGCCTCGGCGGCGTACCCGCGCCCCCACGCCCGCGGCAGGAAGAGGTAGCCGAGGTCCAGCTTCCCCGCCGCGGCCGGGCGCCGGTGCCCCGTCGCCCTCCTGAGCAGGACGCAGCCGATCATCTCGCCGTCGAGCTCCACGACGAAGCTCCCGGCCCGCTGCTCCGGCACCTCGGGCAGCTCCCGTTCGAGCTCGTCACGGTCCTGCGGGCCGCCCAGGTACGTGTGCACCTCCGCCGACGCCAGCAGCTCGACGAACACCGCACGGTCCCGCGCCTCGGAGGCGCGGAGCACCAGCCGTTCGGTCCTGATCGGCGCGGGCGGCCACGTGGCAACTCCCAGTTCCGTGTACATGCGCGCAGGCTAACAGCCGTGCTCCGCACGACAGTTGCCCTCTCCACCAGGGCGTTCGGGCCGGGGGTCCACGCATGCCGGGCGCGGCACGCGCGGGCACGCGCGGGGCACGGGGAGCGTGGCGGAGCCGGCGGGGCTACCGGCCGGTGGCGGCGCGGACCAGCCCCGCGACCGCCGTCGACCGGCTGTGGGGAGGCCAGGCGATCACCGTGGTGACCAGGGGAGCGTCCAGGACGGGCACGGCGACCAGGTCCTCGCGCAGGCCGGTGCGGCCGGACTCCGGCACGACGGCGCAGGCGCGGCCGAGGGCGATGAGCTGGGTGAGCTGCGTGTGGTCGCGCACCCGCGGGCCCGGCCCGTCGGGGAAGGACCCGTCGGGGCACGGCCAGCGGGGCAACGGCAGGTCGGGCAGCGCGGTGACCTCGGCGAGCCGCAGGTCGGGGCGGACGGCGAGGGGATGCCCCGCGGGGAGGAGCACGACCTGCCCCTCGGTGTGCAGGTCCTCGGTGTCGAAGCCGGCCGTGTCGTCGAACGGCCGGTGCAGCAGGGCCACGTCGGCCCGGCCGTCGCGCAGCACCCCCGCCTGCTCACCCGGCCCGCACAGCAGGACGTCCACGGCGACTGCGCCGGGTTCGGCGGCGTAGACGTCGAGGAGCTTCGCCAGCAGTTCGCCCGAGGCGCCTGCCTTCGCGGCCAGGACCACCGAGGGGCGCCCGGCGGCGGTGAGGGCGGCCCGGCGGGTGCGCCGCTCGGCGGCCTCGACCGCGTCCAGCGCCGCCCGCGCCTCCCGCAGCAGCACCGCCCCGGCCTCGGTCAGGGACACACCCCGGCTCCCGCGCTCCAGCAGGGCGGCGCCCAGACGCCGCTCCAGTGCGCCGATCGCCCGCGACAGGGGAGGCTGGGCGATCCCGAGCCGCCCCGCGGCCCGACCGAAGTGCAACTCCTCGGCGACCGCGACGAAATACCGCAACTCACGTGTCTCCACCCCGCCAGCGTAACGGGGCCGACCAGCGGCGATACCCGGCCGGTATCGCCGCGCACCGGATCGGTCTTGGACGCTCCACCCGGTCCGGCAGCAGCATCGAGGTCATGAGCGAGGACACCAACGTGAACCGGAACAAGACCGCCCTGGTGACCGGGGCCAACAAGGGCATCGGCTACGAGATCGCCGCCGGGCTCGGCGCCCTCGGCTGGTCCGTCGGGATCGGCGCCCGCGACGAGGAGCGGCGCGAGGCCGCCGTGGAGAAACTGCGCGCGGACGGGATCGACGCGTTCGGCGTGCCGCTGGACGTGACCGACGACGCGAGCGTGACGGCGGCGGCCCGGCTGCTGGAGGAACGTGCCGGGCGGCTCGACGCCCTGGTCAACAACGCGGGCATCACCGGCGGCGGACCCCAGGAGCCGACCACCGTCGACCTGGACCGGGTCCGGGCGGCCGTGGAGACCAACGTGATCGGGGTCATCCGCGTCACCAACGCCCTGCTGCCGCTGCTGCGCCGCTCGCCCTCGCCGCGCATCGTGAACGTCTCCAGCGGCGTCGGCTCCCTCACCCTGCAGTCCACGCCCGGCGCGGACACCGGCCCGATCTCCGTCGCCTACGCCCCGTCGAAGACCTTCCTCAACGCCGTCACCGTGCAGTACGCCAAGGAACTGGCCGACACGAACGTCCTGGTCAACGCCGTCTGCCCCGGCTTCACCGCCACCGACCTCAACGGTTTCCGGGGAGTGCGCACCCCGCAGCAGGGCGCGGCCTCCGCGATCCGGCTGGCGACCGTACCGGACGACGGACCGCGGGGCCGCTTCTTCAACGACGACGGTGAGCTCCCGTGGTGACCGTGATGTGACGACGGCGAGGGGCGGCTTCCGGGCCGCCCCTCGCCGTCCTCCGCCCCTTGATCTCAACCGGACTCGAGGTCCTACGTTCCTCCCGTGCCGCGCACAGCGCGGGCTCCGACCGAACCACCGGGAGGCAACCTCATGACGACTCCGCACCCCACCGACGCCGAACTCGCCGCACAGCCCGCCGCGTACTGGACCGGTGTCGCCCACGAGGCGCTCATCGCCCACACCAGGGCCCGGCAGGCCGAAGCGGGGTACACGCAGCCCCAGTTCTGGCTGCTGCGCAACCTGTCCCCGCACGACCTCTCCCCGGACGGCGAGGGCATGACCGTCCCGCAGCTCCGGGAGGCCATGGCCTCCTACCTCCGGCCGGAGGACGACCTGACGGCGGAGTCCGAGGTGCTGCTGCGACGAGGATGGCTGACCAGGGACGCCGCGGACCGGCTGGGGCTCACCGAGGCCGGGGAGCAGGCCCGCGTCGACATCGCCCGCAACGCCCCCGCGATCCGTGCCGCCCTCCACGAGGGCATCGACGACGCGGACTACGTCACCACGATGAAGGTGCTGCGGCGGCTGATCCGCAACGCGGGCGGCGGCACGGTCGCCTGACCGGATCGGCGTCACGGGGCGGCGCCACGGGGCGGCGGCCGGTCGCCTCGCAGCACCGCAACCGCAACCGCACCGCACCCGCAACCGCACACGGTGTTCTCCGCTACCGCGCCGCCGCACCGCTCTCCTGTCGCGACGCGAGGGAACCGGACGCCGCCTCGGCCGCCGCGCGACGCCAGACGCTGGGGCTTCGGCCCTTGTGACGCTTGAACGCGGCGCTGAAGCCGAAGGCGTCGGCATAGCCGACGGCCCTGGCGATCTGCGCGATGCCGAGGTCGGTGTCGGACAGCAGCGTCTCGGCCTCGTCCATCCGGCATTCGGTGACGTAGGCGAGGGGAGGGCGGCCCATCAGAGAGGTGAAGCGCTTGGCGAACAGCGCCCGGGAGACGCCGGCTCGAGCCGCCAGGGAGGCCACCGTCCAGGGCTCGGCAGGCCGGTCGTGGAACGACTGAAGCGCGGGAGCGAGGACCGGGTCGGCAAGACCCCGGTACCAGACGGGAGCGTCGGCGCCCGCCCTGTCGAACCAGCTGCGCAGGGTGCACACCAGGCCCCAGTCGAGGAGCCGGTCCATCAACGCCTGCGAACCGGGCGTGAGACGGGCGGCGTCGGCGGCGGCCGTCTCCAGCCAGGCACACACCTCGGCGTCCTCCTCGACCACCAGAACGGACGGCAGGGCACGCAGGAGCCGCTCGTGGCGGTGGCCGGAGGCACGGTAGGCGCCCACGACCAGCGCGGTCGCCTCCTCGGAGCCGTCGCCCCACCGGATCCCGCCGAGTTCCTGGGCGCCGCACTCGGAGCTCTCGGCGAAACAGCTGATCTCGTACGCGGCGTGGGAGCGTTCCAAAGTGGCGGGGTGGTCCACGAGGTGGAACGGTCCGGGGCCCTGTACGAGGGCGGTGTGACCCGCGCCGATGGCTCGTCGCGTCCCGTCGGGCAGGACCAGGGCGCCGCCCCTGCCGCGCAGCACGGTGATCATGGTGAGGGGCGCGAGGTCGGCGAAGCGGACGGCCCAGGGCTCCGTGAGCACGACGTTGCTGACGACCGATCCCTCGGCCCGGATTCCGCCCAGCAGCGAACTCAAAGGATCCATGGAACGACCGTAGACGAACTCCTATGTTCCGGAGCGGTTCTCCCATGGATCATCTGCGCCGGCACGGCTGAACTGGACTCCTGCACCGGAACCGACCAGGACAACTGACCGAGACCACCGGGAGACCACAGTGACGCAGCACGACAGCCCTGCCAGGACAGCCCTCGTCGTCGTCGCACACCACCGCACCGATTCCCTCACCGCGCACACGGCCCGCCGCGCCGCCGCACAGCTCGAGAGCGCCGGCTACCGGGTCGACCTGCTCGACCTGCACGCCGAGGGGTTCGACCCCCGGATGAACGCGGCGGACCAGCCGGACTGGGGCAACCGTGAGAAGAGGTACTCGGAAGAGGTCCAGTCCCACATGCGACGCATCCTCGACGCCGATGCCGTCGTCGCCGTCTTCCCGGTGTACTGGCAGAGCGTGCCCGCCCTTCTCAAGGGCTGGATCGACCGGGTGTGGAACTACGGGTTCGCCTACGGCCGCAGCAAGCCCCGCCTCGCCGGCAAGCGCATCCTGTGGCTGGGTCTGGCCGGCGCCCCTTCCGACGATCCGGCCGTGGCAGACATGCGGACCGTCCTCGACAACCACCTGAGCGAGGGCATCGCCTACTACTGCGGCTTCTCCCGCTCCACCGTCGGCCTGCTCACCGACGCGGAGGACCGCCCGCAGCGCGTCGATGCCGAAGGCAACCTCCTGATCGGCGAGGCGATCACGGGCGCGGACCGCGAGGCCCAGTACACGGCGTTCGACCATCGTGCGCAGGAGTTCGTGGAGGCCTTCATCGCCGAGGAACTCGTCGCGGCCTGACGCCCGGGGGGGCCTGGCGCCCGGGGGAGGCCTGGCGCCCGGGGGAGGCCTGGCGCCGGGGGGAGACGCGCCGGCGAGGGGGCACGGTCCGTGCGGTGCATCCCCCCACTGCGCCCCGGGGTCAGTCCTCCAGCCGGACCGGCATCAGGATCGAGAAGGCGTCCTCGGTGTCGGTCCGGCGGACCGCCATGGGTGCGGTGGGGTCGCCGAACTCCAGGACCAGCCGTTCCGTTTCCCCGGCCGCGGCGAGCGCCTGCAACAGGAACACCCGGTTGACGGCAACGTGGTCCTTCCCGCCCGTCCCCTCCTCCCCGCGGACGCCCACCGTGCCGTCGCCCGCGACCTCCAGCACGGTGATGTCGAAGGTGACCCCGTCCTGCTCGCGTACCTCGCTCGCCCGCACGGGCCCGGTCTCCACCGCCTCCCGCAGGTCCGCGACGTCGACGACGACGCGGCGGCCCGCCGACAGGTTGACGAGGCGGCGGTAGTCGGGGAACTCGTGGTCGAGGAGCGGCCCGGCGGCCTGACGGCCGCCCGCCTCCAGGGCCACACGGTCACCGTCCACGGTGAGCTGGGCGGACGCGTCCTCGCCGAGCAGCGCCCGCATCGCGTCGACCAGCGGCGACGGCACGACCGCCTGCACCCGCGGTCCGCCGTGACCGGCGGTCCCGGCCTGCGCGACGGCCATCCGGTACCGGTCGGTCGCCACGACGCGCAGCACGTCGCCCTCCAGGTCGAACAGGAGCCCGCCGAGCATCGGCAGCTCCGGATCGGTGCCCGCGGCGAAGCGGACCGCGTCCACCGCGGCGGCCAGCTCGGAGGCGGGAACGGTCAGCCGGACGGCGTCGGTACGGACCGTGGTCATGGGTTTCTCCCTGTCGTCGAGAAGCGCTCGGAGCGCGGAGAGCTCCCTGCGGGCGTCGGACAGGCCCAGCTCCAGGCGGCGCAGGTGCCCCTCCAGCAGCTTGCGCACCAGACCGGTGTCCGTGCCGGACCAGCCGGCCAGCACCAGCCGGATGTCCGCCAGCGGCATCCCCGCCCGGCGCAGCCGGGCCAGCAACCGGGACTCCTCCAGCTGCTCCGGCGCGTACCAGCGGTAGCCGCTGACCGGATCCACCCAGGCCGGCACCAGCACGCCCGCACGGTCGTAGAACCGCAGGGCGCTGACGCTCAGCCCGCTGTCCCGGGCCATCTCACCAATGCTGCGCATGTCGCTCTCCACACCCAGGAGCCTGGTCCCTCGACCAGGTCGAGGGTCAACAGTGGCTGGTCACGCCCGCTGACGCGAACAGCTTCGTCGCGCACGGCCGCGGGTCGCTCCACCGGGCCCGGGCCCGGAGCGCCCGCAGCGTCACCGCAGTGCTTCCCGCGTCGCCGCCATGGCCCAGACGCCCGCCACGGTGAACACCCCCGCCGTACTCCACCCGAGCACGCCCATCGGGTTCAGCCCGAGGACGTTGTACGCGACCAGCACGTACGGGACCGACAGCACCATCCATCCGCCCAGCAACGGGAACAGCCGCAGCCCGAGCACCGCCACCCACGCCAGGCCCAGCAGCACCCAGCCGAGGATCAGCCACCCTGCGGACGCCATCTCCGTGTTGGTGAAGAACCTCTCGGTGTGCCCTTCGGCGGTCATCCGCACCACGTCGCCCCGCCACAACCGCAGTTCGGCGCGGTCCCCCCGCTCCACGTCGTCGTAGAAGGCTTTCCCGACGCCCAGTTTCTCGGTCCGTTCACCGAAGCGGACCCGCGCGGAGTAGTTGGTGGTGCACGTCTGGGAGCCGTTGGAGTCCGAGGTGCACGACACGCTCTTGCCCAACGCCAGGACCTCGGCCGTGGCCTCGGCGACGCAGTCCTCGGCCGTCCGCCACGGCGTGCCGACAGGGCACGTGGGCGCCCTCCACTGCTGGGCCACGCCGTCCGCGTTGTCCCCGATCCGGTCGACGCACAGGAACAACCCCGGCACCGCCACCGCGAGTGTCAGCACCCGTGCCACCGCGTGGAGCACCCTCCTCTGCGTCCGGCTCAGGCTCCGGGACCAACGCCTCACGCCTCGTAAGAACACCCCTACGACACCCCCCGACCGGCCTCGTCCAGCTCGTCCGGCCAACCAGCGTCTGCCATCCCGCGGGCGGAAGCAATGCCGTGGAGCCGGTCGACCGATGCGCCCGGGCCCAGCGGTGCAGCTCCGGGGCATCGGGAGCGGGCGCTGCCCGGACAAACGCCTCGACACCGGCCCCGGTGATCGGGGACGCTTCACACGATGACCAGAATCGGTGACACCCCTCCCGCCTGGGACGAGCGCACCCAGCTCGTCACGTTCCTCGACTACGCCCGTGACACCGTCCGCGCCAAGTGCGAGGGCGTCTCCGCGGAGAACGCGCGCAAGGCCCTCCTGCCGGGCTCACCCCTGATGACCCTGTGCGGAGTGGTCAACCACCTCCGCTGGGTCGAGAACTACTGGTTCCAGGTGGTCTTCCTCGGCGAGGAGGATCAGAGCCCCTGCACCGACGAGGACCCCGACCGCGAGATGCGCGTCGCCGTCGACTTCCCGCTCACCCAACTGCTCGACGAGTACGCCGAACAGAGCGCCCGCTACCGCGAACTGGTCGCCGGTACCGGCCTGGACCAGCGGGCCCGGCGCACCCTCCGCGACGGCCTCCAGCCCGACCTGCGCTGGATCCTCCTCCACCTCATCGAGGAGACGGCCCGCCACAACGGCCACCTGGACATCCTGCGCGAGCTGCTCGACGGCACGACCGGCGACTAAGGCCGGTGCCGGCGTGGCCCCGGGGCACGCCTCATCGCTCAAGCCCTGTTCCCCGCAAGCGCGTTGCTGTCTCGTCCGTCCGCCCCCTGTACGGCGGGAGGCCTCCGTGATCGACTTGGCGCATGAGCTCCCTGATACGTCATGTGACCATCGATGCCGCGGACCCCTACGTTCTCGCGGGCTTCTGGGCCCAGGCCCTGGACGGCTCACTGGCCGACGACGACTTCCCCGGGGACCCGATGGCTCTCGTCACGAGTGCCGGCGCCACCTTGCTGTTCATCAAGGTCGACGACCGCAAGGCAGTGAAGAACCGCGTGCACTTGGATCTCCAGCCCCAGGACCTCACGCGGGACGAGGAGGTCCAGCGGCTGCTCTCGCTCGGCGCCACGCTTCAGGGCGACCACCGGCGGCCGGACGGATCCGGGTGGGTCACGCTGCACGACCCCGAGGGCAACGAGTTCTGCGTGGAACGCAGTGCCGGGGAGATGGCCAAGGACTGACCGGCTGACCGGCAGACCCCTGACCTGCTGACCGGCTGAGCACGGCCGGGCCAACGAGTCGGCCGGGGCCCGGCTGAGCGCACAGTCACCGCCCGGTCGGCCGGGTCGGCCCCGTCTTCGGCCCAGCCGTGGGTCGAGTCGGCGCGTCCGGTGACGGCCACCGTCACCCCGAGCCCGATCACGGCCGGCCCCCGGTGCCGCCGATCAGCGCGGTGCGCCGGGGGGAGTAGCCCACCCAGTCACGTGCCGCTGCCGCCTATCCGACGGTGACGGTGTAGGTGATGCGCTCGGGGGCGTCGGGGGAGTCGGCGCCGGCGTCGCAGGTCTTGAAGCACTGCAGCAGGGTGAACTGCGTGGTCCCCTTGCCCTTCGCCTCGAAGGTGAAGACGGTCGGGATGTTGCTGCCGGGCTGGTCCTCGTACTCGTCGGCGTCCACGTGACGGCTGCCGTGACTGACCAGCACGGAACTGTCCGGCTTGGGATCGACCAGGTGCCAGGTCCTGCGAGCGGACGGATTCTCGGTGACCGTGAGGGTGAACTTCTCGCCGGGCTCGGCGTTGATGCCGGTGTTGTCCAACGGGCGGCTCGTCGGAGAGCCGGAGCCGCAGGCCGTGGCGAGCACGAGGAGCGCGGCGGCCGCCGCTGTCGCCACGACCACGGCACCACCTCTGGGCCTGCGTATGCCGCCGGAGGGGGTGGGTGCGGAAGCGGTCATGATGTGATGCCTCTCCGTCCGTTCGTGGTCGCCCGTCCCCGGTGTCCGTAGCCCCGAGTGCCCGACGGCAGACCGCGTCACCTCCTGGACCCCGGATCTCCCGGCTCGCTGCCGGCGAGGCCAGCATGCCACGGCCCTCAGCCCTCTCGCCGCCTGCTCGTCAGAACGGGGGCAATGGTCCGGTTCCCACCAACTCCCCACCCGTGCCTGCCCTTTCGCGCAGGCATGGGCCGCAGAGCGTCTCGTCACCCGTCGGGCGGAAGACGGTCACGGTGTAGTGCTCTCCCTCGCACTCCCGCAGGGCGGTGTCCACCGCCGCCGGCAGAGGCGGCGTGACGTCGCGACGGTCGGGATCGACGGCCGTCGGGGTCGGCGGCCACACGGGCGGAACCTCGCGCAGCAGGTACCGGACCAGGCCGCCGGGACGCAGCACGGGCGAGCCGTCGGAGGGCATGCCGCGCAGCAGGTGCGTGCGGACGTCACCGGTGCTGTGCCCGGCCTCCAGCCAGCGCAGCACCAGCCCGGTCAGCTCCCGCCGCATGCCGACGGGGACGCCGCGCAGGTCCGGCGTCAGCCGGGGGAGCGACTCCACGAGCTCCCGCGCCTGGGCGTGCAGCTCGGGGGCGCCGAGGGCATCGGGCGCGGGGTGCGGCTCGGGCCGCGGTTCCCGTTCGGGGTCCGGGTTCCGATCCGCCTCCGCGGCCCACTCCGACCTCGACTCCGGTTCCGCGGCCGCCTCCGGCTCCTGCCCTGGCCCGGAAGGCTCAGCTTCCCCCTCCGGCTCATGCGCAGCCGCAGCCGCAGCCGCAGTCGAACCGTCCGCCTCCGCCGGGGAGGGACGGTGGGAAGTCTTCTCAACACAGTCATCGCGGGATGGAAGACCGTCGGCCGGCCGACCACCCGGCCCGCCGACGGCCGGAATGCGGCCACTCGGCGCGACCTGCGAGAACACCCTCGCCGTGCCCTCCGCCGCGCCCTCCGCCCCGACCGGCAGCGGCAGCCCCGCCATGATCTTGACCGCCTCCGCCACCCCCAGCGGCACGCACGAGACGAGCTGCTGCGTGGTCCAGCGCCCCTTGGCCGCCTGCACCCGCCGTTCGTGCACGAAGCCCTCCGCCATCAACTGCCGCTTCGCCTTGGTGAAGGCGGACGCGCCGATCCCGCAGCGCTCAGCCGTGCGCGAGAGGCACTCCCTGGCCGTGGGCGGCAGCGAGAGCTGCCAGGTCAACAGACGACAGGCGTCCGACCCGAGCCGCGGGTGCCGAATGATGGCGTTGGAGAACGCCGTATAGCCGCGCGTAGGCGCGATAAAGTGCCGGTAAATCACTGGTGGAAGCCGATCCACTCGTGGTCCAGGCCCTCGCGAACGGCTGCAACCGCACGCGGGGGCCGCCCCATGCGCACCCAACCCTCGGCACACCGGAGCACGTTGTCGTCGCGACCGTACAACACACAGCGTTGCGTGGCATATGCGGAACGTGACCATTACCTCCGAGGGATTACCTCCGCGGACTACTCGCTGCCCGTCGAGAACCGCGCCTCCAGCAGCATGCCGAACGACTCCTTGTCGAAGATCAGGTCGTACATACCCCCGGTCATCCGGCTGCCGTTGATGACCACCGTGGGAGTGCCCGGACCGCGTGGATCGTCACCGTCGTACGCCTCGTACGCCTCCTCCGACGCGGTGACGAAGTCCTCGTACTTCATCGTCCTCACGGCGTCGTCGAACGTCCTGCTCCGCAGCCCTTCGACCTGGTCGGCCAGCGACAGCAGGGACGCCGTCGTGAACCCGCCCGCGAATTCGATCGCTCCCGCGCTCTCGAACAACACGGCGTGGTACTCGGCGAACTTATCCGCCTCCAGCGCCGCCCGAAGGGCGTTGACCGCCCTCTTCGAACCGTCCCCACCTATCCGGTCGTCCTTGAACGACGCGAAGGTGTACTCGGCCCGCACCTCTCCCCGCGCCAGCTTCTCGCGCAAGGCCGGGCCACCGGTCGCCTCGAACTCTTCCACGACCGGACAGCGCGGGTCCTCGAACAACTCGACCGTGACCGCTGCGTCGGCGTCACCCACGACGATGGTCGTACCGTCCGCCGCCAGCACCTCTTGAAGCTCTTCGGCCTTCATGGTCGGCACCCTCGAACCACACCCCGCCACCACGCCCACGGCCACAGCGGCCGCCAGCACGGCGGACAGCCCTCTTACATACCTCACCTGCGGGTTCCCCTCCCCTTGACCGCGCAGAGTGTAAGCAACCGGGCTCGCAACCCGCACGGAGTTTCTCCCCCATGCTCCGCTGCGGTGGCGAGGTCACTCAGACCGACCTGAGTATCCGTGCTCAGGCCGCGCCCGCCTCGGGCCGCGAGGATCAGTACAGCGGCGCGGAGCAACGGCGCACCGCCTGCCGCACCGACTTCATCTGCCGCATGACCGCATGACCAACGGGGGTTCTGCCATGTCTCGTCGTACCGTCGTCCTGTCCACGCTCACCGCCGCGCTCCTCGTCGGCGGCGCCGGCGCGTTCGCCGTCGCCCGCACCGCGGACGAGCCGCCCGTCCTCTCGGAGAGCGCGGCCCGCTTCACCGCTCCCACCGCGAAGCGGGACGGCGGCCTCGTCTTCATCACCGACGTCACCGCGTCCTCCGGCGTGAAGAGCCTCAAGGTCCTCGCCTGGCCGGAGGACGGCCCGTTCAGCGAGGCCAAGAACAAGCTGACGGCGAAGGACATGGCCGAGGTCGAGTCCGCCGCCTGCGTCGACGCCGAGGACGACACCGTCGTCTGCACCTACGACGCCCCCGTGACCGCCAAGGACCTCACCGACTCCCCGCGCGGCACCTGGCACATCGCCACCCTGGCCACGGCCAACGACGGCACCACCACCTTCGCCGACCGGACGGCCACCTTCACGGTGAAGTGACGGTGCCCCCACCGACACGACGATGGCGCCGCCCCATTGCGGGCGGCGCCATCGCGGTGGTGAGGGCGAACTGTCGGAAGGCGCGACGCAGCTTCCTCGCGGCACGGAGCCGGGTCGCCGCCCGTCACGCCCCGTCCGAGTTGCCGCTCGCTTGACCGAGGTGTCCATCGCCACGACGGGCGAGCGCGGAGGCTGCGGGGCGGCAGGGATTCACCTCCTTGATCTCACCCAGGGCAGTTGCGCTTGTCGTGTCCGCGGAAGCCGCACACGCTGCACTTGCCGGCGTTGACAGGAACGCTGCACGTCCGCCTGTCGTGGCCTGCCTTACCGCACGTGGCGCACGTACGCGTCCTCTGGCCCTCGCCCATGCCTGTCCTCCAAGGTGATGTTTGTGTCTTCTGTGGAGGAACTTAGGCCAGCTCCGTGGGGGTTGGGCCAGATCTCCGATGTTTCTCATCTTTAATCTGAAGATCCAACGAAATACAGTCATTGAAGAACGAAATGCACCCATGTTCTGTCTGGATTGAGCAGTAGGGTGCGCGAGTGTGATCACAGTCCTGAGGGATCACGACTCCAGAACGGCTCGGAGTCATGGACAAGTATTGCCCCGTGCGGACGCTGGACGGGCTGGCCGCGCCCCACGACAGTCTGGGCGTCTTTCGCGCGGCGTCCTTCTGGGCCGTGCGTGACGGCTGGGTCGTGCGTGGGGCGGAGTACTGGACCATCCTGGGGGCGGACCCGCGGAGAATGGCGGGCCACCCTGGTCGAACCGATGCCGTTCCGGTCCGCGAGGCCTGACCAAGGGCTTCCTGCTCGCTCCTCTCGGAGTCGCCGTGGTGCCGACGCCGGGGCTAACTGGAGCAGACTCGAGTGATGCCGTGATCTCCGCGGCGGACACCGGCCACGAGCGAACTCCGGCTCGATGACCGGAGACTGAGCGTGGCGAAGGTCGGATGCTCGGAGTGACGGTGTGCACCGCGGTGGCTCCCTGCTCATCCGCCCTGCACGATCCGGCCCTCGGGAGTTCCGTACAACCAGGACCGCCCAGCCGGAGCTGCGGAGAGGGTGCCGGCAGCGAGATCGACCAGAGCCTCCGCCAGCTCGACAAGTGGAGCCGCGTCGATGTGCTCCGCACCGCGCAGGAAGCTGGTCGCGCTCTCCTCCAACTCGGCCCAGGTCGAGACTTGATCCCGGTCCACCCCTCCACGAGCCTCGATCCGGCGAGCTGCCTCCGCAACACAGTTCAGGAGTACCCGTCGCTGTTCGATGCCGAATGCGTCGAGGACGACAGCGGAACTGCCGCCCACCAGCGCGTGCGTGCGCAGATCTTGCTGCAACTCGAGGCAGCAGGAGGGCTGCAGGTCCAACGGTGTCTCGGCAACGACTCGTGCCGCCTCGATGAAGAGAACCCCGAGTGCCACGTCATAAGCCCAGAACATCGCGTCTCCGAAGACCACCGGCACTGCCTTGCTCAACGGCGCGCTCCTTCGCAGTCCATCGCTCCCAGGACCCATCGTGACCCATCGGCCCGGGCGCTTGCCCCGCTGGACTGATCGCATCGGCGCCGTGGAGATCCTCGGCGCAGCCGGGCTGATCCTGCCGCCGCTGACCGGCATCGCGCCGATCCTGGCACTCGCGGCCGCCATCGGCTTCGTCGTCCTGCAGATCCTCGCGACCGGCCTCCACCTGTCACGGGGGGAGGTCAAGGAGACGGGCCTGAACTGGGTCCTGATCCTCCTCGCCGCCGTCGCGGCCTGGCTCGCCACCGCACTCTGACGCACCGAGGAGGGCAGGTCGCGCCTTCGGGCCCTACCTGTCCTCAGTGACGCGATGCCGCCGCTGCCTCGCCGAAGGCTGTTGTTGCGTCGATCTGTTCGCCTACCGTGGCCGTGGCGGCTGAGATGTGGAAGAAAGTGTTGTGAGGCGTTGACCGGCACCAAGAGGGCGGAGATGGGTGCCCTGGCGTGTTGTGATCACTGTCAACGGAACTGCAACCAGCCCCCGTTGTTACAGTGTGTACGCCTGGGGAACCACATGCAGATGTCTCGCCGGCGCGACTTGGAGAGTTGCGTGTCGAGCGCTGCGCCGCGCTCCGTGGGGGACGGAGGCACCCGGTGGATTCCAGCTGACCGACACCTGGAATCCCCGTTCCAAGCAGCCTTGGGGGGATGCTTTCCATGTCCACATTCCTGTCGGGGGCGGCAGACGTCGTTCGTCGCGTCGAAGCGCTGTCCCAGAGGGTTCTCGAGGTGTACCGGGCCGACGACGGTCACGTGCTGGAGCACGCGAACAACGAGCGGCGGATCACCCAGGGCGGCTACGGTGAGCGCCAGATCTACGAGCTCGTCCAAAATGCTGCCGACGAGAACATGGAGTGCCGGTCGGGCACAATCCACGTACTGCTCACGGACACCCACCTGTACTGCGCCAACACCGGTACTCCGATAACCCCGGAGGGTGCCGAGACCATCCTGCGCATGGCTGTGTCCAAGAAGCGGACGGGTAAGATCGGCCGCTTCGGGGTCGGCGTCAAGTCGGTCCTCAGCGTCTCCGACACTCCTCGGTTCTACAGCCTTTCCGGATCCTTCGGCTTCGACAAGGAGTGGTCTGCCCAGATCATTCGGCAGACCGTTCCGGACCTTCCGGCGGACCATCCGCTGCCGGTACTGAGAATGGCACAGCCGTTGAGCCTGGCCGCCGACCGTGAGGACGACGAGCAGCTCGACGAGTTGATGCAGTGGGCATCGACCACTGTGGTGCTCCCGTTGCATCAGGGTGCGGACGCCCGGTTGGGGCGTGACCTGGAGAACTTTCCCGCCCACTTCATGCTCTTCTCCCCGCACGTCGACCGTCTCGTGCTCGAGGACACGCGCTCCGGTGCCCAGCTACGACGGGACATCACCCAGGAGACGCAGGGTGTCAACCATCGGATCGTCGAGGAGCGCAACGGCAAGAAGCAGTCCGCCGAGGACTGGTACGTGTTCAGCGTCGATCATGCGCCGAGTGGGGCCGCTGCCGAGACCGCGGGAGAGCTCCACGACCGGCCCGTCGTCACCCTCTCCTGGGCGGTCCCCGGCAAGGGTGTCCCCCAGCGCCAGAAGCGGGGAAACTTCTGGGCGTACTTCCCGACCCACTACGACACGACCCTTACCGGCATCCTCAACGCTCCGTGGAAGACGCCGGAAGACCGCCAGAACCTCACCAAGAGCGACTTCAACGAGGAACTGGTCACCCGGGCCGCCGAGCTCGTGGTCGATTCCATTCCCGACCTGCTCGACAAGAGCGATCCCGGTTCGTTCCTGACGTTGCTCACTGCCCGAGGACGTGAAGCCTCCCAGTGGGGCGACGAGATGCTGAGCCAGGAGGTCCTGCAGGCAGCCGCCAGGAGACCGTCGTTGCCCGACCAGAACGGCGGTCTCAGGCTTCCGAAGGACATGCGTCTGCACCCCGAAGGCATGGATCCGAAGTGGCTCGATCTCTGGGCGAGTCACCCGGGGCGACCCAAGAACTGGTGCCACCAGAGTGTGGAGAGCCGGGAGCGGAGGTCCCGGGCGCGCGACATCATCGAGCATTCGGGTGGGAAGCCGGCCACTCTCGGTGAGTGGTTGGAGGCACTCGTCTCGGACCGCTCCGTCGAAGGCGCCAAGTATGCGATGCGCTTGGCCGCTGCAATCGTGGAGTCCGGGAATCAGGCGCAGGCCACCGAGGCGCTCGGGGCAGCCGTCCTTCTCACCGAGACCGGCGAGTTCGAAGCGCCCTCCAGCGGTGATGTCTTCCGGCGGCCACACGGCGTGCGGTTGCCTGACGACCCGACGAAGTACTTGAACGAGGCGATCGCCCAGGACCCGGACATGGTGCCCGCGTTGCAGACCCTGGGTGTCGAGCTGGCCGACGAGGCCGGCCGGGTCCGATCTGCCGTGGCGTCGAACTTCGCCAGGTACCGGAACAGCGACTGGGACAACTTCTGGGCACTTGCCCGGTCGATCGACCGTGACGAGCTGATCGAGATCGTCACGGAGTATCACCCCGAGCCCGCTCGGGTGCTCAAGGTGCGCAGTGCGGCGGGCGAGTACCGCCTTGTCCGCGACTGCCTGCTGGCCGGCCCGGTGGTGCCCGAGGTCGGGGGGCGGGACAGCTCGGTGTTGATCGACCCGATCGTCCATTCCCCCGACGTCGAGGCTCTGAAGGCCCTCGGTGCCGTGGACCGGCCTGTCGTGGACATGGATCCCAAGGGGGACCCGTGGTACACCAGCTACGCCAAGGCCATGCACATGTCCTTCCGCGCGACTCTGTCACCCGATGCGAGGGTTCCGCGAGAGGCATCCCTCTCCCTGCAGGGCATGAACCCGCCCGGTCCCCTTCACCTGCTGAACGCCTTGTCGCCTGAGGGTAGAGCAGCCTTCGTGCGCGCATTGCCGGACATCGGTGCGGTTCCGAACTGGACGTGCGAGCGCACGACTGCGCCCTTCAACGAAATTCAGGTCGATTCCCCGCTGACATGGCTGCTTCGCGACAAGGGAATGCTGCCTACCTCTCTGGGGGAGCGACGGTGGCGGGACGTGGTGAGCCCTGAGTGCGGGGTCGACGTCGATCTTCTCCCGGTCGCGGAGATCGCTACGGGTTACGCCAGGGCCCTGGAGCTGCCGGTCGACCTCGGGTCCGTCTCGAGTGCCTTGTGGTTCGAGCTGCTGGAACGCCTCTCGACCTCCGTCGACACCGACTTCGTCGGTAGGGCCCTCGCTCTTCTGGCACAAGGTGCTCCCTCGGAAGTCGTGGACATCGACAAGACGCTCTTCCGCTGCCGCGTCGGGGACGACTGGACGGCCGTCCGAAGTGACGGCATTGCTGTCACCTCGGACGAAGGGCCGTACGAGGCACTGCTCGCCGCACGTGTCCCGGTCGTTCTCGTGCCCACCGACGAGGACGCGACGGCTCTCCTCGAACGCTTCCGCTTCCGGGCCCCGGCGGATCTTCTGGTGGAGGAGATCCACCATGTGCCCGCTGCCGAACCGATCGCCCTGACCGACGCCTTTCCGCGGTTGCGGCAGTGGGTCTCCCGCGGGTCCGCGTACAAGCTGATCCACTGCTCGGAGCTGGTGAAGATCATCCGTGGTCCGGAGGGGCGACGCGAGCTGACGCTTACCGAGGCTGTCCAGGGGAAGTCGGTGCTGCTGTGCGGCGACGCCGACGACGAGTGGGTGTTGGAGGCGGTGAACCGGCTCCTCGACCTCAGGCTCACAGAAGCCTCTCGGCGGAGCCTGCTGAGCCAGCAGGAGCAGGACCAGAGCGACCAGAGACTGCGCAAGGTCGCCAAGGAGCCGGACCTGGCGAGGAAGCTGTTGCTGGCGGTCGGGGAAGGCCGTCTGAAGGGTGAGCTCCCTCCAGGACTCGCATTGGCCGACGCCGAACTGCGCGGTGCTCCTGTGGACGGCACGCGGGCTGCCGAGCTCCTTCTCGCTGCGCACGGGGACGACGTGCTGCGTGTTCTCGGCCCCGCTCTCGACGAAGCCGGCTTCACCGTTCCCCGGAACTGGACCGGTGGCTCCACCGCGCGCGCCTTCGTTCAGACGTACGGCTTCCCCGAGTCCTGGGCCGGAGACCCCCAGACCCCCAACACCCCCAATCCTTACGAGACCGTGCCTGGTCCGCGGAGGTCGTTGAAGCTGCATCCCTACCAGGAGACGTTGGTGCAGCACATGTACGACCACCTGGCCCAGGACGGCGACAAGCGGGCGATGCTGCAGATCCCGACCGGCTCGGGCAAGACACGGATCGCCGCCGAAGCCGGTGTTCGGGCCATCCGTGACGGCATCCTCGACGGTCCCGTCCTCTGGATCTCCCAGAGCCAGGAGCTGGCGGAGCAGGCCATCGAGACGTGGTCCTATGTCTGGCAGGCGGAGGGAACGAGCAAGCCGCTCAGGATCAGCCGTCTCTGGGGTGGAATGCCGGACGCGGTGCCGGTCGCGGACGGCCCGCACGTCGTGGTCGCCATCGACGACACGGCCGTGAATCGACTGCCGAAGGAGGGTTACGCCTGGTTGCGTGATTGCGCTCTGGTCATCGTCGACGAGGCTCATTTCGCGGTCCCCAAGACTTACACCAGTATCCTCGACCACCTGGGCATCAGTCAGCGCAAGACCTCGCGTCACCTGATCGGCCTGACGGCTACCGCCTTCCGAGGCGACAACGAGGTGGAGAGCCGTGCGCTGGCCCTTCGCTTCGGCCGGAAGAGGCTGGACTACGGCGCATTCGAGAACGACGAGGCGTACAAGCATCTACAGGCGATGAAGGTTCTTGCGTCCGTCGAGCAGGAGACCCTGGATGGTGGCCGCTACCAGCTCTCGCCGGCACAGGTCGCCGAGATGGAGCGCACGAACGCGATGGCCCTGCCGGCGGACGCCGTGAATCGTCTCGCCAAGGACGTCGAACGGACCCGGCGCATTGTGGAACGGATCCGGATCATGCCTCCGGACTGGCCGGTCCTGGTCTTCGCCACCTCGGTGGAGCACGCACACGTACTGGCGGCCCTCCTGCAGGACCGAGGAGTGACTGCGGCCTCGATCGACGGACAGACTCCGCCGAGCACCAGGCGGCGGCGAATCGCCGCGTTCAAGGAGAACAAGATCAGAGTGCTCACCAACTACAAGGTGCTCACGCAGGGCTTCGACGCTCCTGCCGTGCGTGCCGTGGTGGTCGCCCGGCCGACGTTCAGTCCCAACACGTACATCCAGATGATCGGTCGAGGGTTGCGCGGTGAGCTCAACGGGGGCAAGGACACCTGCCTCATCCTGAACGTCAAGGACAACATCCAGAACTTTGGTCGTGATCTCGCCTACACGCGGATGGAGTACCTCTGGAAGAAGACGCCGAAGCCCGGCACGTAGGCGTTCCGGCCCGTGGGAAGGGCCGATGACCGATCAGATCGTCGGTCAGTCGGCCCTTCCCACGGTGAGACGGGTCTCCGGTTCGGGCCCTGTCGGGTCAGTCGCCGGTGAGACCGTGGAAGAACCCGATCGACGGGTCCTCCGGAGTCCCGACCAGAAGCGCCCGGTCCAGCAGGGTGTTGTTCCGCTCACAGCTGGTTTCGGGAAGCAGCACGCACGCGTGGCAGGCGGCCAGGTTGACGCTTCCGGCTCCGGAGACCTCCGACTCGATGCAGAGCGGGTCGGCACTGCACCACTCGGCACGGAGGACGGCGGAGCGCAGCGCTTCGGCGAGGCGGTCCGGCTCCCCTTGTGCGACCAGGCCGCCGAGGCTGCCGGCCGAGTCGCTGGTCGCCGTGTAGACCAGCACGCCTGCCATGTCGGTGTTCTCCGCGTAGAGCCGCTCACGCAGGGACGCAGCGGGGTAACCGGAGTTCAGGCTCCACTCGTTGATCAGAATGTGCGCCAGCGTGTGGAGCATCACCAGACGCGGTGTCGCCGGGGAGGGCGGGACATGCTGAGGGTCGGCCGCGCGCTCGCGCAGCAGGCGCTCGTGGTGGGAGCGGATGCGGTCGACACGGTGGACCACCTCGGGGTGTGCTGCCCATGCGGCGAGACGCTGCTCGTCGATGCGGAAGAAGACCCCCTCGCCGCGCACCTCCATGGCCGGCAGCCAGTCCTGCTTGGTCAGTGCGATCTCGGCCTCGTGAATCTGGTCGTCGAGCGCGGAGTCCGGGGAGATCACCCGGGTGAACGACGTGAGGGCCCGCACCTCACGCAGGCGCTTGACCAGCATGGGCCCGACGATCCCGGTCCCGTCGAGGACGGGCGAGGTGCTCTGCGGCTTCTCGCAGATGAACTCCTCGTCGTGGGGGCTGTCGGCCTCGCGGCTCCCGGCCCGCAGCTTCCGGTACTCCTGTTCCAGCAGGGCCATGCGGTAGGTGTCGTGTGTGGGCTCCTCGCCGATGTCCGCGAGTTCCGCCTGGTCCGCCTTCAACAGGTCCCGCACGGCCTCCAAGGAGGTCGAGTCCGTCTTGGTGAGGAACTTGACGGCCCGGGCCAGCTCCTTGTCGGACTCACAATCCCGCAGGTCGTCGAGATGAGGGGCGAGCAGGGCGGCCAGGCCGTCGCTCCACGGCGGGATCGAGAGGGCCGAGCGCACGATCGGCTGCCAGGCCATCGACGAACCGCGCTGCAGGGTGCGCGGGGCTTCCGTACAGCTCTTCTCGGCGGGCGCGTTCCTCAGCCACGGTCGGCGACCCTCGCACCGCACGCCGAGGTTCGTGAGGGCGCTGCTCCGGAAGGCGCCTTCCATCGACACCTCCGGAACACCGCAGGTGCAGGAGATCACGATGGAGCGCAGCGAGGCGGTGCGGCCGTTGGTGGTCAGCTTCAACGTGCCACCGCAGGCACCGGTGGCCCCGTCGTCCCGGTTGTTGCGGTGAAGCCACTTCCAGTACGGGAAGTCGTCCAGGTGGCCGTGCGGACAGGCGATCACGAAGCGGGAGGGGACCAGATCTTCCTTGCAGTCCCCGCACTCGTTCGTTCCAGGAGCCGGGTTGAATTTCCCGACAGGCTGGAGAACGTTGCAGTCGGGGCAGGAGTGCCAGAGGGGGAAGCGTCGGACATGGACGCCGTCCCGGCTGTTCTCGTCCGACGCCGGCGGCAGGCGGAAGGACCTGACACCGAGGTAACGGGCGAGCCGGTGTTCGTGGATCTCGGGCGCATCCGTGATGTCCCAGGTGTCGATGCCCGCGACGATGAACGACTCGTTGTCCACGGCGACCGTCGAACCGACGCCGTACGTGGTGATCATCTGGGCGCGGCCGACCGCACCCTTGCGGGGCATGAGAGGCGTGGCCGGAACACCGGGACCACGGCGACGGCGGGCGGGAGGCGGGGTCATCGTGAGCTCTCCATGAACAGGGCGGACTCGGCGTCGACGTCGCGCAGACTCCACAGGGTCGGCCAGGAATCGGTGATGTTCTCGTCGAAGGCTTCGAGCAGCGCGGGGACTTTCTGGCCACGCCTACGCTCGTAGTGGAGACCGCCGTTGGCGGCAGCCGTCCTGCTCCACCACTCGACGAATTCCTCGAAGTCCTTCTCCGTGTTGTCGACCTCCTCCTTGTCGACCGACCCGACCCGGGAGAGCAACAACGGCAGGACCTCCGTCTCCATCCGGTCCCGGTAGCGCTCGATGTCGCCGGCAGCGGCGTTGTCGGCGGCCTCCGGGATGAGGATGCGGGTGAGCGCCACCACCACGGCGTGCAGGCCACGTTCCCGGGCCCGCGCGGAAAAGGGCGTCACGGACGTCGACTCGACCTCGCGGTACAGGGCCGAGTGGAAGTGCTGGAAGTTCTCGTAGTGCGAACGGTCGCGGGAACGAGTGGAGTTGAGCATGACGGCGACCAGTCCGGGGTGGGCGCGGCCGACACGGCTGGTGGCCTGGATGTACTCCGCGGTGGTCTGCGGCTGGCCCATCACGGCCATCAGGCCGAGACGATCGACGTCGACGCCGACGGAGATCATGTTGGTGGCCAGGAGGACGTCCACCACCTCCTCGTGCGGCAGCTTCAACTCGACCTGCTTGAGCCGGCGTGGCACCTCGGACGAGTTGGCACGGCTGGTCAGCTCGGTCTGCTCCCGGATCCGCCGCACCGGCATCTCGTCACGCCGGGCCAGGTACTCAAGGTAGGCGACGACGTCGTCATGGACCTGAAGTTCCGCTGCGGCCAGCAGCCGCAGGCTGTTGAAGTAGCCGACCAACGTCCAGTAGGCGTCCCGCACGGTCTCGGTGGTCGCCGCGCGCTGGGCCTGGTGCAGCAGGGTGGCGTAGGTGCGGATCAACAGCGTCGACTGACTGGTGCTCGGCGTGAGCAGACCCACGTACTGGCGGCTCGCCTTCCGCTCGCGCGGAGTCTCGACGGCGAACCAGGAGTCACGCGAGTCCAGTCCGGCCGGCGGGAACTGGTGCACCGTCCGGTCGAAGAGGGCGCGCCCCTGGTCGGCGGCGCGGCGGATCGTGGCGGTGGAGGCGACCACCTTCGGCTGGTCGGCCAGTACGTCCACGGCCGTCTCGTAGAGCCCGGTGAGGGTACCGAGAGGACCGGAGATCAGGTGCAGCTCGTCCTGGACGATCAGCTCCGGGGGCGGTGTGCCGTCCGCCCGGTCGCGGTTGAAGAGGGCGGCCGTGTTCGGCCGCCATGGCATGGAGGCGAACTTGTCGACCGTGGCGATGATCAGCGTCGGGTGCCAGTGGTAGACGGACTCGTCGACCAGATGAACGGGCAGGCCGCCTGCGAAGTCGCACTTCCCGTACGGGCAGCGGACGTGCATCCGCTTGCGATCAAGGTCCACCTCGTACTGGTGGGCGTCGAGCTTGGTGCCGCACCAGGGACAGGCGTGGAGTTGAACCGGGTTCTTCTCCTGGAGGCCCTCCTTGCCCCTGCGGAGCTCCTTCAGACTGTCGTCCGCCGTCACCAGATCGTTCGGGGTGGCCGACTGCCCCACCCACATGCCGATGGAGATCTCCTCCTGTCCGAGATCCGCCTCGTGCTTCTGGCGGAGTTGCTCCATGGCGCAGATCAGAAGAGTCGCGCGCTCGAACTGCTGGAGGGTGAGCAGGCGCAACGTGTACCGCATCAGCACGGTGACACCCCCGCCGCTCGCCCTCTTCCGGAGACGGCGCAGGAACGTGGTGAAGGCGATCAGGCCGAGGTAGGCCTCGGTCTTGCCACCGCCGGTGGGGAACCAGAGAAGGTCTGCGATCTCGCGATCCCTGTGGTTCGCATCGACGATGCCTTCGAGGCAGAGCAGCATGAAGGAGATCTGGAACGGGCGCCAGCGGCCCGCCTCGACGTCGGGGATGCCGTGGCGACCGGCCCTCGCCCACACGCCGCGGGCCCGCTGCTTCGCCATCGCCTCGTTGGCGAGACGGAAGGCGTGCAGTGCCGTGGGGTCCGACCGCAGCACCCGGATCCCGTTGCGGATTCGGCGGAGCGCCGTCTCGCAGGCTTCGATCTGCTTACCGGCGGCATCCACGAAGGACGTGCCGGCGAGTCGGCCCGCCTCGGCCCGCCTGGCGTCGATCCACTCGGCGTAGCCGGACGCAAGCCCCTCCAGGGCCGCGAACACCTCGGCGTCCGGGCGGGTGGCCAAGCCGTGCATGGTCAGCGCCGCGTCGTCGATCTCCGGGTTGGAGTCGGTGAGCAGTACCTCGTGCGCCGGCACGAACTCGGTGCGGACCTCGGCCACCGCGGCGCGCTCCACCATCGGTGAACCGATCGGCGGCGGTGCCCAGTCCCAGACGGCGGCGCAACCGTGACCGGCGGCGAAGGTCGGGGCATGGCGGTGCAGCAGCCGGGAGGCGGCCTGTTCCGAGTCGACCGCACCCAGCTGGGCGGGCCGCTCGACGAAGGCGCGTGCGCCGTTCGGGGCGGTCACCGTGATGCTCGGCTGGAAGAGGCTGAAGGCGTCCTGCAGCTCGCGCTCGCCGACCTTCAGCTCGTTGACGAGGGTCACGGTGATGGACACGGTCCCGGAGGAGGACGGCTTGCGGACGAGAGCACGCAGCCGTACGCCGTCGGCGAGATCGTGGTCCTCCATGCCCGGATGCTCCACGTCGATTTCTGCCTTGGGCAGTTCGAGCCGCTTGCGCCGCCAGTTCTCCTTCTGGTCGGAGGTACTGCGGGCCGTCGACCGTTGGGCGACGACGGTGTTGCCCGCCTCGTCGACCGGCTCGTACATGGCCGCCTCGACGCGGACCACGACGGTGGGGGAGACGGAGGGGTCCACGGCGAATGTGAGGCCCATGGACGACGGGCGCCGGTCGTTGGCCAGGGAGACACCGAGCTCGAGGCCACGCTCCTCGACGTCGCCGGCGCGGATCTCGGGAGCGACGTCCGCCTCCTGCTCGCGGTTGTCCCCCTTCATCTCCTCCTCGGCCTTGCCGTCGGCCGGCCGCGGGAACAGAACACCGATCGGGTAGGTCGTGATCGGGGCGTCGTGCGTAAGGACCTCGTCCGGCGCGCCAGGACCCATCAGGTCCCGACGGAGCTGGACGAGGAGACTGTCGCGTGCCTCGTAGTGAGCCGCGTGGCGGTTGTGCATGTCGCTCATCGGTTGTCGTCCTCCCGGGCGCCGTTGCCCGACTTGTAGCGGCCGAGTCCCGAAAGTCGGGGCACCAGCCACACACCGTGTTCACCCAGCCCGGCGCGGCTGCCGGCGGCCCGACTTCCCGCGACCGTCTCCAGGGCGTCGATCCTCAGTCCGTGGATCTCCTCGGGCCATCTGACCTCCCAGCTCCTGCTCACCTTCAGAGAGGCGTGCAGGTCCTGCCGGAAGCGCTTCGAGACCATGGCCACCGGCCGACCCTGGTGCACGACCACGTAGGGAGGGCTCTGGTCCTCGTCGACGGCCAGGTCGTACAGCTTGCGCAGCACCACCGGATCACCGGGCCGGACCGCGGTGGCCAGGTACTCCTGCAGGTCGGCGGGCGAGTCCTCGAAGCCGTCCGTGCCGGGGGGCTGCTCGGTGCAGACGTCCTGACCCTTGGCCTCAAGGCCCAACCGCTCCCACCTCTGTCTGCCCCCCACGTACCAGCGGTCCAGGGCGCGGTGGAACCGCATCCGCCAGGACTCCGGCGCGGTGAGCCGGTACAGGTCGTACCGGGGGCGCGTCAGGGCCACGTACAGGGCGCGCGCTTCCGCCTGCACGTCCACGTCGTCGAACTGGCTGCGCACCTGCGCGATCGAGAGCGGCTCGACGACCAGCACGCGATCGAACTCGAGGCCCTTGGCCCGGTGGACGGTCGAGACGGTGATCGGGGACAGCTCCTTCGGCGCCAGGTCGTCGGGGAACCAGCCCTCGGCGATCGACCGTCGCACCTTGTTCAGGTCCAGCAGTCCGTTCTTGGCGCGGGCGACAGCGCGCAGGGAGCGCCAGCAGCGCTCCACCTCGGTGTCCGGCAGGAGCGGGATCTCCGTCATCAGCTCACGGAAGCGTTCCTCGGTGAGCGTCTCGGAGTTCGTACGTCGCAGCAGTGCGGCCGCCCAGGACGGCACGGGCCGGTCCTGGGCCGACCGGCGCAGCCGATGGGGGACGCCGTTCTCCCACAGCGCCTCCGAGATCAGCAACGCCTGCCGGTTGTCCCGGCAGAGGATCGCGCACGAGTCGGGGAAGTTGATGAGCGAATCGATGGTGAAGCGGTCGGTCAGCGCACCGAACGACGGCTGGTCCAGCAGCGCGGAGCGCAGCTCGTCGTGGAGGCGTGCAGCCGCGGCCTCCGCCGCGTCGGGAGCGGAGGGAAGTGACTGGAGATCGCGTCCCAGGGGGAGGGCCGTTCGGGCCTCCGGAGTGGAGGCCCGGAAGTTCTCCGTCAGGTGCAGCTCGATCAGGTCGTCGGGATAGGAGGCGCGCAGCCAGTCGAAGAAGGCGTTGGTCTCGAGCGCCCGCTCCTTCGGGTCCTTGACCTGGAATCCGTAGATGGCCTGGGCCGGGTCGCCGACCATGGTGAAGCCGCAGGACTCCTGGAACCGGTCGAGCAGTGTCTCCACCATCAGCCGCCGGTCGCCGACCAGGTCCTGGACCTCGTCCACCACGATGTGAGCGAGGGCCACCGGGTGCACGGCCTCGACGGCGCCGTTGGTGATGGCGGTCTCGGCCTGCCGGATCCGCTCGTCGAAGCTGTGCCGGCCCCAGTCCTCGTCCGGGTACGCGTTGGTCAGGAGCGAGTATGCCCAGGAGTCGAAGGTCTGCGCGCGGACCCGGGAGGCACGCTCCCCGTAGCGGGAGATGCGGTCCCGCAGTTCCCGGGCCGCGGCCCGGGAGAACGTGAGGACCAGGATCTCGCCGGCCTCGAGTGCGTCCTCTTCGCGCCCAACGAGGGCGTCGAGCCGTCGTACCAGGGTGTGCGTCTTGCCGGCTCCGGCTCCGGCGGTGACCAGCAGCCGTGCGTCCCAGGGCTGGTCCACGACGGCCTGTTGCTCGGGCGTGAGCGGTGGGGTGCCTGCGTAGATGTCGGTCACGCGCCTTCCCTCCAGAGGTGCTCGAACCGGGTGAAGGCGAGGGACTCGCCGTAGTTGCTGATGTTGTCCTGGACGTTGAGGATCAAGCAGCGGTCGGATCCACCGTTGAGGGGACCGCGAAGGCCACGCCCGATCATCTGCTGGTAGACGTTCGGGCTGTACGTCGGTCGGGCGACGACCACGGCCCGGGTGGCCGGGGCGTCGAAGCCCTGGGTGAGGACGCCGTAGTTGGTCAGCACCCGCAGGCGCCCGGAGCGGAAGGCGTCGATGCGCTTGGTGCGGTCACCGGGGCTGGTCGCCGAGTCGACGGCTGCCGCACCGATGCCGTCGTCGTTGAGCTTGGCGGCCAGGAACTTGGCGTGGCTCACCGAGGTCGCGAAGACCAGGACGGGCCAGTCCTCGGGCATCTCCAGGATCTTGTCCATGATGCGTCGGTTCCGGTCGTGGTCGTCGGCCAGACGCTGTTCCGCCCCCTTGGCCAGCACACGCATCCTGGTGGCGTGCTCCACCTCGTCCTGACTCAACTCGATCGTGCCGCCCTCGAGAATCTGGTGGTCGACGTGGGCCAGCATGCCCAGCGACTGCAGTTCGGCGTAAGGATCCCCTTCGAAGACCCCATCGTCGAGACGGCGACCACCGAACCGCTGGATGAGGCGCTGGGTCTCCACCTCGTTGGTACCGCGGAACGGTGTGGCGGTGAGGCCGAGCAGGTGTCGGTCGGTGCGTGAATGGACCAGCCCGAGGTGGCCGAGGAGCTCGGTGTACTGCGGGGAGATCGCCACGTGGGCCTCGTCGACGATGACCAGGGCGGCCTTGCGCAGCCAGGCGTAACTGTCGGTGTGGAGGCAGTGCCCGAGCTTGGCGTCGGTCGCCACGACCAGGTGCGGATCGTCACCGGTGACCTCACCGGTCTCGTTGGAGCTCCACAGACGGCTGATGGTCAGTGGACGCTGAGCCCCCACTTTCTCCCAGACGAACTTCCAGCTCTGGACAGCCTGTTCGCAGAGCTCGACGGACTGCGCTATCCACAGGATCGGTCCTTCCAGGATGCCTTCGCTCTTGATCCACCGAATCACGGCCTCCGCGGTCACACGGGTCTTACCTGCACCAGTAGGCAGGGAGAGCATGCCGCGCTGAGGGGTCAACCGCGCCAGCATCTCGAAGATGTTGGCGGCCAGACGCTCCTGATAACCGTGCAGCAGCGGGAACTCGCGGGGACCCTCCACCTGGATACGGGGAGTGGGGGACGGCGTGCGGGCACCGGCGAAGGTGTCCGGGAACCCCAGGTCCGAGACGAACTTGACGGCCGTGGAACTGCCGGTGAAGGACGCCGGGGCGTTGGGGATCCGGGCCTGGATGTCCCGGACGTGCTCCTGCAGGACGCCGTCGTCGTGGGCGTTGTAGGCCATCTCGGCGAGGCGCTCCGGTGACGGCTCCCCGCGCTCGGCGCGCTCGCTGTCGAACAGGCCGGCCGGCAGTCGCTCCTTCAGGGCGTCCGGTCCGATCAGGAGGCACAACTTACGGGCCACGGTATCGGCGGAGCGGATCCCCCTGAGGGTCTGCTGCAGCTCCTGGTCCTTCTCCTGCCGCTCCTGGGCCTGCAGAAGGTCTCGGCAGCCACTGGGCCGCAGGTTGAGCTTGAGCTCCTTGTCGACCGCGATCAGTGTGGCGAGACGGTCGCCCTCGTGCTCGTCGGTCACCAGCACGGCGTTGCCGAGCAGGGCGCTGCGCAGAGGGACACCCGTGGTGCCCCTGGGGGTCTTGGTCACCTCCTCGAGTTCGGAGCAGTACTGGATCTCGTAGGTGTTCACGTGGTTGCCGGAGCGCTGCCGGAGGGTCGGGTACCCGTCGCGCATGGCGATCGGCTCGCCCGCCGGGACGTGACGCACCTCCTTGTTGATCACGTCACCGAAGGAGAGCATCCCCCACTTCTCGATCAGGAGCTTGGCGTCCTCGTCGTTGCCCGCGAGGAGAGCCGGGAGCCGCTCCGCACGCAGAGTCGCGTACTCCTGCTGGGTGGCGGCGACCGCGATCTCGCCGTCCTCCCGGGACTCCCACAGGTCACCGACACGGCACCGCGTCAGGCCCTCGGGGAACGGCAGGTCCAGCCGGGTCATCAGCACGTAGGTGCTGCCGACGAAGACGTCGCTGTCACTGGCGAGGAGTTGCTCGCCGAGCTTGTTCCAGAGCTGCTCCGGCACCGTCTCGATGGTGGTGGGCAGACCGAGCTTGCGGGCCTTCTCCTCGCTGATGTCCGCCACCGGAAGGATGTCGGAGTAGGAGGAGAGTTGGGGGCCGACGGCCTCTACCGGACGGCGCGGACCCTGAGAGGTCGGAACCGTTCCGTACTTGCGGATCAGCCAGCGGGCCGGGGAGGGAATGGCCTCCCGGCTGCCCGTCGCGGTGCCGATCTGCCGGGTCCACCGGTCGACGACGAGGCGGTCGGGAAGGGCCTTGAGATAGGCGGCCTTGCCCTCGTCCGACAGTCGGAAGAGCAGATGGAGGGAGTCGGGGACCGGGGAGCCCTCCGTCCGCATCCGACCGATGGTGGGCCGGCTCCTGGTCCCGAGGGTCTTGCAGTAGGCCTCGTAGATCGCGGTCCGGTAGTCCTCGAACCAGGGTTCCTGGACATCCTGGGTCTCGCGCACGGGGAGCGAGAGGAGACCGAGGTCACGGAAGACGGCCGTGTCGTCGGAGTGGAAGGCCATGTCCACCGCGACGGAGGGATCACGAGATCCGTCCCCGGGGACGACCGGTCCCGGCAGCAGGCACTGCCGCATGGGGTGGAACCGTCCGTCCATGGTGAGGACGTGCAGCACCTCCTGAGGCTTCGGGTGGCGGATGCGCACCTCGCCGAGAGCGTGTGAGCCGCCCGCCTTGCGGAAGAGTTCCCAGAAGAGGCGCCAGTCGCGGGGGCCGTAGGCCGCGAACCCCTGGTCGAGCACGCCGGCGAAGCGGCCGCGGCTGTCCGCCTCCCGGACACCGATGGTGTTGAGCGCGTAGCGGAGAGTCGGGTCCTCGGAGAGGAACGGGTGGACGTAGATCAGGTCGTCCTTGAGGCCATCCGCCTCGTCACGCTGCCAGACCTGACCGGCCTCGGGGGCGACGAGCCGGTCGGACTCGGTCAGCACGATCTCGGCCTTGCGCGCCTCCTCGGCGAAGGGGGAGTTCGTGCTGATCATCTCGGCGAGAATGCGGACGGCGACGGCCGACGCCTCAGGGCGGCGGTCGGAGACCAGGGCTTCCAGCCACTCGCGCACGGAGGCACGCTGCTGTCCGGCAGCCGTGAGGATGTGCTGCACCTTGCCTGAGCGGATGTCGGCCGCCTCGACGGACGGGTGCACCCAGTTCCTCGGACGTCCCGGGTACGCGTTCCACATCGCGAGCCAGGTCGACGAGAGGCCCTTGCCCGCCCGCCTGCCCTCGTCGGGGTGGACACGGATGTTCTTGGGGAGCTGCAGTACACCGTCCTGGTCGGGGAGGGACGGCAGCTTCGCGGTCAGTTCCCAGATGTTGCGCGTGAGGATCTCGTCGGCCCAGGAGAGGGTCTCGACCGCCTTGAGACGGCCGGGAAGGAAGGACAGGTAGGCGCCCGGATCGTCCTTGGGCGCGAGCTGTGGCAGCGATTGCACCACCAGACGGGCAGCGACCCGCAGGAGCTCCCCGTTGAACGGGCTCTTGTCCAAGAGGTTCTGCCGGTCCTCGTTGGTCTTCCACGCGCCGTTCAGGACACCGCTCAGCGTCATCTCGTAGTTGGTCGGAAAGAACGACCAGAAACGCCCGCGCCCACTCGCAGGGTTGGCGTAGGGGCGCGCCCCGGAGTACTCGGGTACCGCCCATGAGAGGTCGATGGTCGCCCGGTCGTGCAGCTCGCCCGCGGTCCCCCGGGCCTCGGCACCGGGGGAGTGCGCGACCGTGAACACCTTCCAGGTCTCGCTGGAGGCAGGGCGGCCCGTGCCGGACTCCTTGATGGTGCGACGCACACCGTCCTGCTCGACGGTGATCACACGCCGGAGGACGGGCATCGCTCGCCGGTCCTCGAGCACGACCTTGCCGACGTGGGAGGAGAAGAGCTGGAAGAGCTTGGGGAACTCCTGCCTGCCGTTTGCGCGCTTCGGGTTGTGGATGTCGCCGGCGAGACGGGATGCGGCTCCGGGGAGCAACGGGAGGCGCACCACGGTCACGGCCCACTTTCGGAGCTCGTCGAGCACCGGGTCGAGGCGACGTTCCTTGGCCTCGTCGAGAGGACGGGCCATGCGAAGGACCGGGGCTTCGAAGTCGGTCTCCGGCGGGAACCCCGCTGCGCGGGAGATTTCTCCCCGCGACCAGGCGCGGTCGAAGCCGAACGAACCGGTGGCGCTGAAGAACTGGGGGGCGTCGGACACCACGAGGTACGACTTCACGCCGACACCGAACCGGCCGATCTGCCCACCGCGCTTGCGGGATACGCCCATGCGGAGAATCGTCTCCGCGCCGGCGGCGGTGACAGGGGAGCCGACGTTCGCGCAGTAGAGGTGGTCCTGGGTGAGGACGACATGAACCGTCCCTCCGGGCTCGTTGGCGACCTCGTCCGCAGCGTTCTGGACGATCTCGTAGAGCTGACGGTCCCCGTAACCACCCTGCGTGATGCGACGCTCCCCGTTGGCGTGCTCCTGCACCAGGCCGGGATCCACCCGATAGGTCTCCAAGGTGCGCCGGGACTGGTCGTTCACGACGATCAGTACGTCTGATCCCGAGGACCGCCGGCTCTGATCGGAAGCGTTGAGCCGGCTGGATTCCGAAGACGACTCCGGATGGAAATGTGCCACGTGGATTCCCCCCACTGGAAGCATATTTAAGTTGAAGTGCCGATGGCCGGGCCCGGCAAGGTCGGCCTCCGTCGGAACGGCGAAACCGAGACCCGGCCATCGGTGGTGTCATACGAACGCGACAGAGTGATTGCCGCCTCGATCGGACGGCGGAGCCGGTCGTCGAAGCCCCATGATGACGAGCGGCTAGAGCGCCCCGTCCTCCGGGGTACGGAAGCGACGTCGGTTCCTGTCGTCACGGTTCGGCGGGCCGCTGACGGACCGCGTGCGCGGACCGAGGGCGCGCTGCGGTCGAAGGCGCGGCGCCTTGTGCTCGGGGCCGCTGCCGTCCAGCGGGACGTCGGGCTCCTGGGGGGCCTCACCAGCCATCTTCCTGGCCACAGCCTGCCGGTCCGCACGGGCGACGTACCGGCGGTAGTGGTCGATCACGGGCCGGGTCTTCCCGAGTTGCTCCAGGAACTCGGACTGCTCGAGCGGCGTTTCGCGCGAGTCGAACTGCATGAGCAGTCGACGAATTCTGGCCAGCTCCGGGTCCTCGGAGTCCGAGGAATCGTCCGGGTTCCCGATGAGCGTCTTCATGTGGAGGCCCCCCTCTTTCAGGCATGGTCGAATAACAGCTGATGCATAATGATTTGGTCCCCAGGAAAATGCTCAGGATGCGCATGAAGATATACGTGTCCTGTGGTGAGGGAGTTTCCCCCGAGGCGCTTGGCCCTTAGATCTACGGTAGGGGAAGCGGCATCGATCTGTCTACCGGTTCGTCGTGCTTCCTGATCGTCAGATCGGTTGCAAGACAGGGGTGTTGGAGTCGTCGGCAGGGAGCCCGGGTCGGAATGCTCCATTCCCATTGCGTGGAAGTGTGCCGGGGTGAATGGTGCTTGAGTGAGCCGATGCGGGGCTTCATGGCGAACCGGTTACCCACGGTGAGGTCAGGTGTGCCTTGGCGAGGGGTGTGTGGACTGCATCCCCTCCGCGCGGGGAGCGATCCCGCGGCCGCTTTCGGTTCGCTTCCCGGAGGCGCGCCGGTGGGTGCTGCGGTTGGAAGATCTCCATGTGGCGCGTCTGAGTCGCGTGGGTGTGAGTCCCCTTTGATGGTCCGGCGCGTCCGTGAGGCCTTTCCAATCCTGGGGCCCTTCTCTCTCCTTATGGGGACGGTGGCGCCTATGGGTTGTCAATCGCCGTTGTCGGGCCGATGGGTTGTCAAATCCCGTGCTACGGTTCACATCAGTACTACGAGTAGGCCGATCGAGGGGGCAGGGCGTTGGAGGGCGGGGAAGAGTTCGGTCCGTGGCTGGGACGGCAGTTGGCGCGGGCCGGGATGAGCCAGGCGGATCTCGCGGCGAAGGTCGGGCTGACCAGGGCCGCGGTGTCGGCATGGATCACGGGGCGGGCGGTCCCCCGCGAGGAAACGATGCAGGCCATTGCTGCGGCGCTCGGCGCGGACAGGGCCACGGTGCACCTGCGCACCACGGACATAGCCGGCAGCATTACCACCGGTTGGTACCACCGACCGGCACACGAGGACGGCGGTCGCGAGTTCGGCAACGCAGCCGCTTTCGCGTTCGACGCGGACGTCGGCGTGCTCGCCCGTGAGGCGACGCAGAACAGCCTGGACGAGCGGCTTGACGCCACCCGCCCCGTACGGGTTCGTTACACCATCCACGAACTGAGCGGCGAGCACCTGACCCAGTTCCTGGACGCGCTCAAGTGGGACCAACTCGCCCCGCACTACGAAGCTGCCGCAGCCCAGGACCAGAAGGTCAGCAAGGTCCTCCGCGAAGGCCTGCGCGAGCTGCGGGAGCGCAGCCGACTGGTGCTGCTTCGGGTCGACGACTACAACGCCACCGGACTGATCGGTGACGACTACGACGACGGTCGCTTCGCCGCCGTCGTTCGCCGGCAACTCGACAGCAACAAGAAGTCCCAAGGCGCCGGCGGTTCCTACGGCTTGGGCAAGGCCACCCTGTGGGCGACCAGTCGTCTCGGGCTCGTCCTGATCAACTCCACGCTGTCCGAGCCGCACGAAGGGCGGACGGAGCGCCGGTTGATCGGGCGGCTGGACCTTCCGTGGCACGAGGCCGACGGCAAGCTGTACGCCGGTCCCGCCTGGTTCGGAGAGCCGGACACCGCGCGGGGCAACGAGATCGCGCGTTCCTGGTGGGCCGACGAGGACACCGTCGAGAAACTGCACATCACGCGTGAGAACCCGGAGCCGGGTACGAGCTTCCTGATCGTCGGCGCCCATGACGTCGCCGGCAAGGCGGAGGACAGCTCCCACGGCGACGACCTCGACAGCGTGGAGTCCATGCACAGGCGGCTCGTCGAGGCGTTGGGGCAGAACTTTTGGGCGGCCATGACTGCAGGCGGGTCCAGGTCGCCGATTCTCGAGGCATCCGTCCGGACGCTTCGCAACGGCCGAGTCGTCCTCGAAGAGGAACGCGTCGATCCGCACGCGGCCCAGCCGTCCCGCAGTCGGGCCCTCCAGGCGTACCTCGACGGTGAGACCGTCGACCGCCTCACCGAGACCGGACAGGTCGCACTCGCCCGCGTTCCACTGCGCGTACCGGCCAAGAGGAACCGGGCCGGTGGTGCCGCCGAGCACGAAGCCGTCATCCTGGTCACGGCTGCGGACGACAACGACGGCAAGCCGAACCAGCTGGTCGCCATGCGGGGTAGCCGCATGGTCGTTCGCACCTCACGGGTTCCGGACCTCCCGCTGGGGGCCATCGCCTTCCAAGCGGTGCTCCTTGCCGGACACGCGGCCGGGGACGACGTCCCCGGCGCCCAGCAGGCCGAGGAGTTCCTGCGCGCCTCGGAGCCGCCGGAGCACAACAAGTGGGGACCTACGGACGAGTTGCGTGCCGTCTACGTCGTCGGCGCGCAGACGCGGCTGACCGAGTTCACCAGGGCGGCCAACACTGCCGTGCGGCAGCTCGTGGGACGGGCGCAGGAGAAGAAGAAGGACGGGCCCAAGGTCCTCCGTGACCTGCTGAAGTTGGACGGCGGGGCCGGCGCGCCCGTCCCGCGCGGTGTCGCTCAGACGCAGCCGACCATCCAGAGCGTCGACGCCGAGCTGGAGCCTTCCGGCGCGTGGAGCATCACCGTCGAGGTGAAGCTGCCGGGCGGCCCGGACCCCGTGGCGCTCATGCCCGTCGCTAAGTTCGACGTCCGTTCGGGGGCGAAGCCGACCGTCGGTTGGTCCCGTCTGGAAGCGGTCAAGAACTGCGAAGTGGTGGAGGGGGGTCGGTTGCTGTTCGCCGGTGGTGAGAGGAAGGCCTGCTTCACCGCGGTCACCGACGAGGCCACTCATCCCGTCCGCGCGCAACTCGCCGGGTTGATCGTGGAGCTGCAGAAGGCCAAGGGGGCGTCGTCGTGAAGGTCTATCCGTACAAGCGGCTCACCGGATCGGTCGAACTCGACGTCACGGCCGTCCGGCAGGAGCGCGAGGGCGTCTACCAGCACGACCTCGAGACGTGGGCCTTCAACGCGCAGGAGCGCGTGGTGGCCCTCCACCAGGTGGAGCGGGCCGACTGGGAGAGTGTGCGCCTCACCCTGCAGGCCAAGCTGCCCGAGGCCGAGCTGTCCGCCGGTCCGTGGAGCGAGGTGCAGGTCGTCGCCGTCCTCACGGAGAAGGCGACCAACGCCCGGACCACCGCCGAGCTCCGCCCCAAGGGCAGTGGGGTCTGGGCGGGCAACCTCCGCATGTGGAAGTCGATGCACCTCCACCGTGCCGACCTCACCGTGGTCGTGGTGGCCACGGTCGACGACGTGGCCGGCCGGATGATCGGTCGCACCGACACCCCGTGGATCGTGGATCTCACCGCCCGCATGCCGGTCCGGCAGACGGAGATGCGGACCGAGGAGGTGGACTTCACCGACGGGCCTGAGTGGCTCAAGCAATTCAAGGACGCGCCGTGGATCGTCGAGACCTCCGGAGACCTGCCCACCGTCCACATCAACACGGCCTTCGAAGGTGTGGCCGAGGTCCTCAACTCCACCTCCCGCGACCCCATGACGAAGACGGTCCGGGAGATGCTCGCGACACAGATCGCCACCGAGGTCTGGACGTCGGTGTTCCACGCCGCTGTCAGTAACCTCGACCCCGACGGCCGTGGTGAGGCCGAGTGGCCGGGCGGCTGGAAGGACGCGGTGCTGAAGAGCATGCTCGGCGACATCCTCCCCGACCTGTCCCCGGACGACGCACTGCGGGAGATCCACGCCCGACGTATCGAGTCCGCCGGCTGGAGCGAGCTCCAGCCCCGCATCAACTACGCAGCAGGACGACGGGCCAAGGTTGCCAGGAACCTCGGCACCGCCGTCAGAACGCTCGACGCAGTCCGTAGGGAGAGCTGATCGTGATCGACAAGCCCGGGCATCTGCCCGAGCGGCTGGCCTTGCTCGCCGATGTCAATGCGGCCAAGTACCTCACCGGGGGACTGCTCAGCGGCCAGGAAGCGCCCCCGTACGTCGCACTCAACAAGGTGACCGAGCCGATCGAGGACATGTCCGCTCGCACCGAGGTGTCCAACCTGCGGGACCTGATCGACCTCGCGATGCAGGAGTTCGACAGTGAGGCCCACACCAGGGCCGACGCCTGGTTGGCCCCGCGCCTCCATGCGGCGCTGCGGCTCACTCGGAGGGAGGCGGCTGACCGAGCGCTGTGGAACTTCATCGCTCTGGCAGTTGCTCCGGACTACGTCCTCTGGCGGCACCTGCCGAAGGGCGGCCATCGGAGTACGCCCAGCGTCCCGGTGGCCCGCTTCACCGGCGCCCAGTACACCCAGGCATTCGCCCGTCTGTGGTGGGCGGCCGAGCTGTTCCGGGACGGCAAGGACTACCACCCGGTCACGGTGGCCTGCGGCAACCAGGACGTGCTCAACACGATCCTTCGACTCGACATCATCGACCATCGGCCCACCGCGCAGGCGCTCATACGCCTGATCGACAAGGGCAAGGTCACCACGGGCCGTGAGGTCAACGCCTTGTCCACCGTTGCCAACACTGCGGCGAGCACGCTCCTCTACGACGCCTTGGCCGAGGACGACGAGTGGGACGGTTCCGCTCTGGCCGCCTGGATCGCGGACGTCGACTTCGCCCCGCCAGTCCCGCGCCGCGCCTTGCCGGAGGGCCCGGACGACGGACCTGTGCGGCGGGCCGCAGTCGACTGGCTGGAGGAACGGTTCGAGGGGTTGTTCGCCGAGGCGTCGGTGCGGGGGCGCCGGGAGGAATAGGAGGCGGCGGCGCCGTGGAACCGGTCCACGGTGCCGCTCGGGATCAGCGAAGGTCCTCGCGGGCGGGGTGGGGCGGGGTGGGTGGGCAGTGAGTACCGCATCCCAATTCGCGGAGCGCATTGCTCTGTTCGGGCGTCACACCCGGCCAGATCCCCATGCCTGCCAGAGCCCTGTCGCGTGCCGCTTCATCGACTCCGAGGGCCGCTGCGAGCAAGTGCACTCCGAAGCGTGGCGGAACAGCGTTCCCGACCTGCTGAGCGCGGTCTTTCCCTCCCCAGGGGAAGTTGCCCGGAAAGGTCTGCAGCACGCCGGCTTCCGGAATGCTGAATTTGTCCGCCCCCTCCTTGCTCATGACCACATTCCGGGAGACCTTCCCCGTGACGGTGAAGGCGGGCTCGTCATGGGCGCGTTCCCCCCTCTTCTTGGGGTCCCCGCCGGAACCGTAGTTGGAGCGCACCACGAAGGAGGAGCGTGGTGGAAGGTCTGCGGCGGGGCCGACCTGCTCTCGTGCCGCCTCCAGCGCGGCGGCCATGGTCACAGGAAGCGGGGCGGGATCGTTGGGCTCACGGGTGCCGCTCTGCGGGGCAGGCTCCAGGTCGAACATGGCCTGCGGCTCGGAAATGCCTGCCTCGAAGGCCAAAGCCTCTGTCCCCCGTAGCCGTGTGAACGGCTGGTGGGTGGACCTCGGCAGGAGCGGCTCAGGTCCGTCACCGAGTTGAGCGATGAGCACCGCTCGTTTACGCGTCTGAGGGACCCCGTACTGCTCGGTGCGGAGAACTCCCGACACCGTACGGTACCGGACCCCGTTAGGAAGACGATGGCGAAGTACCCGCTCGTAGACCTCCCAGACGGGCAGAACTGCCGGCACCTGCTCCAGAATGATGGTCTCGAACGGCTTGCGGTCCTCGTCGAGGATGGCCCCGAGAATCCACCGGAGGGGTTCGAGCACCAGAGCGGTGCGCTCGTCGATCTTCGCGCTCGACAGTTCCTTGTCGATGACGTCGGAGGAGTCGGGATCGTCCACGAGACGGTGGATGAAGCTCGAGACCTCGTCGAGCGCCTGCCGCCCTGTGCCGGAGCCCGCCACCGAGAAGGTCTGGCACGGAGGGCCCCCGGCGAGCACCCTGATGTTCTTCAGGAGATCACGGTATTGACCAGGGTCCCGTCGCATATCGCAGACGTCTGCGTGGATGGTGGCCAGTCCCGCCGAGTAACGAGTCTCACAGGCGTTGGCGTCCCACTCGATGCCGATCGCCTTCCGTCCGAGGAAGTGCGCGGCAACGTCCAGCCCGCCAGGACCGGCAAAAAGGTCCAAAATGTCATACTCGTCCTCGCTGTTTGAGGTGCGAGTGGTGGCATGCGGTTCCGGGCTGGTCATGACGTTGAAGTGTAGCCGGCGCTCCAAGATCGACTTCCCGGAGCGCCGGCCGAGACCTCAGCCTCGAAGGGCCGAGGCGATGGCCTTGCCCAAGGCCTCGCCGACGGGAGGCGGAGTGGCGTGGCCGACCTGCCGATACCGGACTGTCTTGCGACCCGTGATCACCCAGTCTGATGGGAACCCCTGGAGGGTCGCGGCTTGGTCGACGGTGATCTTCTTCAGCTCACCGATCGGATCTTTCCCTTGTCCGCCGTCCGGCCCCGGAACCACATCAGCCAGAGATTTTCCGTTGATACCCATCGTCGCCCAGATTTTCTTGCTCCTCGACGGGCCGAGATCCGCACCGCCGCGCTTGTCGGAGCCGCCTACGAGGGTCGGGCCCGGCCGGTCCGCTTTCCTGGCCCATCCCGCGGCCCCGCTCCAGCCCCGGGTGATCATCGACTTGAGCAGCACCTCACCCACGGTGTTGTGCTGGGCCACAGTCGGCTTCGGCACCTCGAATCGCCTGGCCGCGGCCGCATCCTTGAAGGCGACCACGAAACCGTGTGGGCGCACCTGCGGTACGCCGAAGTCGACCGCGTTCAGGACCAGGTAGTGGATGCCGTACCCGAGATGGATCAACTCCTTGCCGATGAATTCGCGAATGTCCTCGTAGGCGGGGTGATTCACCAGCTGCGGGACATTGTCGATCAACAGGACTCGAGGCTGGACAGCGTGGGTGAGGTACAGGGTGGCTCGGATCAGAGCCAACTCCTCACCAGTCTCACGGCGACTCTGCGTGGCCTGGGAGCGCACGCGTGGCAGGTCGGCCGAGAGTAGGTCGACGTCGTACGCTTCCGGATGCTCGACCGGGTCGAAGTTGAGCAGGTCAGCCTGAAGGGTCTTCCAGCGCGGTCGATTGTGGCGCAGGGTGTTGCATGCGTCCTGGTGGCGGTCAAGGACCAGGACGGGGTCGAATCCGGCTCGCTCGAGGCCCAGGGCAAGGCCTCCTGCCCCCGAGCAGACGTCGACCGACGTAAATCTCTCCATGGATCCCCCCAATAGTGGATCTTGCAATCATGGCACCGGGGGCTCCGAAGCGGCAGAGGTTGGCGACAGGTGCGTGGTTAGTGCATCGACCGGCTGTGCAGTACCTGCATCGTCACTGCGTCTGCGACCTTGCCGGGGGACTCGTGTTCCCAGTAGCGGAGGACCGTCCATCCCTCCGCCTCCAGGTGTTTGGTGGTCTCCAGGTCGCGCGCCATGTTCTTGTCCAACTTCGCGCGCCACCACTCGGCGTTCGACTTCGGCTGCGTCGCGTGCTGAGGGCAGCCGTGCCAGAAGCAGCCGTCGAGGAAAATGGCGATCTTGAGGCGGGAGAAGACTATGTCGATCGTCCTGCGCGGCATTCCCGGGACCGGCACGTTGACGCGGTAGCGCAGCCCGGCAGCGTGCAGCAGCCGTCTGACCGCGACCTCGGGCGCCGTGTCCCGGCGCCCCTGGCGGCTCATCCGGGCCGAGACGGCAGGGGAGGAAGGGACGGCGATACTCACACCTTCATTCTGCCGGCGCAGAGCTGCACCAGGGGCGTGGTCCCCGGGCGATCTTGAACCGGTAGGGAAGTCGGAGCGATGCTGCGGTACGGGTGATGCACGCGGCGCAAGGCCGGGAGCGGGGGAGGTGAGCCCTGATGGCAGGACGGAGATGTGGGCTGCTCCGGTGACGGGAAGGGCGCGGTCCGAGTGGGAGCTGGTGCCTCTGGAGGGGGTCGGGCCTCTGCGGTTCGGCATGAGGGTCACCGAGGTCGGTGCGGCTCTGACGGACATGACGGAGCTGCGCCGGTTCCAGGCCGATCCCTGGTCGCCAGGGGTCCTCGGCGTGGAGTTCGGTGCGGATCGTGGGCGGCCGGCGGTGTACGCCTACTTCATCGACGAGCGGATGTACTGTGCCGCGGTCGATGCGGCAAGCGGTCCCCAGGTCACACTGTGGGGGCGACGGTTGACCGCCTGCGTGCCGGACGACGTGGAGCGCTTCCTGGCGCACGCGCAGGGGTGTGGAGCGCTCGGTCTGTCCTACGGCCCGCGCGGAAATCCCGGATCCAACGACGTCGGCCTGGTGCTGCGCTTGCAGGAGATCGCCGGGAGGGCGGTGACCCGTCCCGTCGTGGTGGGGTCGGGGTGGGCCGACCGGTGCACCGATGATTACGAAGGCGCGATACCGGAGTGCGAGTGGGTGGGCCGCCAGTGGCGATCCTGGGAGGGCTCGGTGTACTTCCCTTGGCCTGGCCACGAGACGAACTGGGGTGACTGGCAGCCGCCCGTCCGGCGCACGGACCACCGGACGTAGCACACGAGGCTGCTCAACGGTGCCCTCGGTGCGTTCCATACCGATGGGGCAGCCGCGTGGGACGCGTCCGCCGGGTGGACGCGGCTGAGGTGGGCGCCCAGCGGGCGGGGCCGAAGCCGAGCCGTGCGTTCATCGACGCCGTGATGTGAACGAGGTGGGCGAACGCAGGGTGGGGCGGACCGGCACGGTGGCAGGGTGGGAGCCATGAGGATCACCAAGTTCGGGCACGCGTGCGTGCGACTGGAGAAGGCCGGCCAGGCGATCGTCATCGACCCGGGCGTGATGACACCGGAGCCGGGCGCGGTGGAGGGGGTGGCTGCCGTCCTCGTCACGCACGAGCACTTCGACCACTTCGATCCGGACCGCCTGCGAGAGCTCGGGGAGGGCGTGGACGTCTACACCTGCGTAGGGGTGGCCCGGCATCTGGGCGCCCTCGGTGAGCGGGTGCACGTCGTGGGGGACGGCGACGAGTTCTCCGTCGCGGGCTTCGACGTGTCGGTGCGAGGGGAGAAGCACCACCTCAGCCATCCGGATGTGCCGCCGGTCGACAACGTGGGCTTCCTGGTCGACGGAGAGGTCTTCCACCCGGGCGACGCGTTGACGGAGGCCGAGGCACCGACGCTGCTGCTGCCGGGGCAGGCGCCGTGGCTGACGACGCCCGCCATGATCGGCTACCTGCGGCTGATGGCGCCGCGGCGGACCTATGCCGTTCACGACGGGCTCGTCAACGAGTGGGGTCTGAAGGTGCTGGACGGCGTCCTGGCCATGGAGGCCGAGCGGGCCGGTACCGAGATGCGAAGGCTCCGCGTGGGCGAGAGCGTGGAGGTCGAGGTCTGAGGACGCGCAACGAGGGCACCCCCGCTTCCTCGGCCCCGGCGGCTCACGTGATTACGGGTGGACAACGCCTCGTGCCCGTCCGCGTGCCGTGACGACCGACCGCTTCCTCGCGGAGGCCGCCGCGCGCGGCGTGCCGGCGGGGGCCGTGGAGGCGTACCTGCGGCCCGCGCGCCCGGCTCTCTTCCTCGCGCAGGGTGGCACCGGGCCGCTGGTGGCGGTGCTCGGCGGGAACCCTCCGATGCCGGTGGGGACGCTGGAGTCCGGTGAGGCTTTGTCGCGTTCCTCGACTGCGCGGCGTTGCCGCCCAGGGTGACGGAGCTGCCGTTGCCCACCGCGGGCCACCTGTTCTTCTTCGCCGCGCCCGAACCGCACGGTGAGCTGCTCGCCGACGCCGTGCGGTACGTGCCGGTGGGGACACCGTTCGGGCCCGCGGAACCGGTCGAGCCGGACGACGAGGAGATCAACCGCCGCGTCTGCCAGGACCTCTGCTTCGAGGAGTGGACCTGGCCCCACGGCGACGGAGACGCGGACGAGGAGGGCGGCGGGGAGTCGCTGCCCATCGCGGAACTGGAAGCCGCCTGGTCGAGCATGAGCCCCCAGGCGTGGTGGGAGTTCCAGCTGGGCGGTCACCCCGGCATGCTCAACGACGACCCGTTCGACCTGGCCCAGGGCGAATGCCCCGAACCTCCGGTGCGCGGCGACGAGTGGGTGCTGCTGGCATCGTGGCTCGCGGGTGAGAACTGTCCGCAACTGGAGTACGGGCTCTTCCACTGGCTGATCCGCCGTTCCGATCTGGCCGCCCTTCGGTTCGACCGGGTGTACCTGTACGCGGATCTGTGACGCGGCTGTCCACCGAGGGCGCCGGGCACGCGACACACCCGTGACGCACCCGCGACGGCAGGGCGCCGCTGCTGAGCGGTGGTGCGTCGTCTCCCCTCCGGGAGGGTTCTCCCGGAGGGGAGACGGGGCGGCCGGAGGGGTCACCCGACCGGTGCGGGCGCAGATCCGGGCCGGTCAGGTCCGGCGCGGCGGGACCGGGGAACCCGCCTCCGCAGTGCCCCGCCGACGCGGAGGTCCGTGACAGAGGGCCGGGCGGGACGGGGGTCGCAGCGCCGGTGGGCGGTTCGAGAGGTCACCCACGGCTCCATCGCGTCCGCCGCGGCGGCTGGACCATGTCGTTCCGGAGGCGTACGCCCGGTGGATCCCGGTGTCGGGTGCCATACCCGTGCGCACGCGGGCGCAATGTTCCCCGAACCACATGATCACATTGCGTGATCTTCCGCTCACGTCCCATGCTGACTATCCGTCACCGCCGATCAGTCGTTCGGCCCAAGGGACGGATTCATCAGTTTGCACGATTTCGGATGTGAGCGAATGTCCGCAAGGCAAGTCTGGCCGTACGTGGTGCTGGTGGCGACGATCGCGTGGAGCACGGTGATGGTCCTGCTGGGCCACGACGCCGTGGCGGCCGCGGTGGTGCCCGCGGCGCTGCCCGCCCTCCTGGCTCTCGTGGGAGTGCGGCGCAACGCGCAGGGTGACGCGCGGGGCGACACGCAGGGTGACTCCGCCCGGCGCATGCAGGAAGGGGCGGGACAGTCCGGGGGGCCGGAGCCGGGCGCGGAGCCCGAGCCGAACAAGGAGCGGTCCAGTTGACGAACCTGCCCGTACCGGAGACCGGCGAGCCCGCGCGAGCGCGCAGGCGAGGCCGCAAGCTGAGTGAGATCGATGCCCGGGTCACCGGCACTCACCGGCTCCTGGTGACCATTCTGCGCGACGGCTACCACAGGGACGGCCGCACCGTCCGCCAGCTAGGCGACGAGAGCAACTTCGTCCAGGGCAAGATCTCCGAGCTGCTCACGGGCTACCGAGGCAAGTACCCGCGCTGGGAGATCACCCGGTGCGTCGCCATCGCCATGGGCCTGCCGATCGCGCCGCTGTGCCGCCTGTGGCACGCCGGCGCCCGGGAGGCGCGCAAGACGGACAAGTGGATCAGGGGCAACGACGGTGCGAACGGCGACTGGCGTGCACCGCTGCCCAAGAGCCTGGAAGCACTGCACCATGTGCACGGTGGGACGTACCGCGCCTACGCCCGCGTCTTTCTGCAGCCGGACGTCGCCGACCGGGTCGTCGACCAGGCCCTGACCGTGGTGTGGGCGCGCATCCAGGTGGTGTTCGCCGGCGCCAGCGCCGTCGGCGACGTGTGGGGGGTGCTGAGGGAGCGGGTCATGGCGTGGGCCGACCTCTCGACGGCACACGGCGTCGCCGCGTCCCGGACGCTGTCCGTGCGGTGGCGGCGCGACGACCTCTCTCCCGTGCCGGGTCTGGCGGACGTGCCGGGTCTGCCGGGCGTGTTCGGCGTGTTGGGCGTGCCAGACGCCATGGACGCCATGGACGCGGAGGACGCTCCGGGCGCCGAGGGTGGGCGGGGCCTGCCGGGTGTGGCGGGGCTGCCCGGTCTCGCCGAGCTGCCCGGGATCCTCAGCCGGCCCGGCGGCCTGCCGGACATCCCCGACCTTCCCGAGGTGCCGGGCCTCGCCGGGCTCCCCGGCCTGCCCGCCGGGTCCACCCCGGCCCCTGCGGGCCATCACCGCGATGCCGACGTCCCGCCCGGCCTGCCGGGCCTGAACGAACCGGCCGGCGTCCGGGACGAGTTCGTCCGGCTGACGGAGCAGACGGACCTCTTCCGCGCGATATGCGGCCTCGCCCCGCGCCACGCCGACGTGCTGATCCTGCGCTGCGTGTTGCGGCGCAGCGCCCTGAAGACGTCCGCCGTGCTCGGTACCGACCTCGGCATGGTCGGCCTGTGGGGCCAGCAAGCCCTGCAGCAACTGGAACAGGTCCCCCACTTCAGGACCCCCACGGGAGGAATGACGACATGAGCCGAGTCCAGCAGTTGCTCGCGGGAGCGTGGATACCGGACGGGGGCGCCATGCCGCCCGACATCGTGCCGACGGGAGGCGGCCCGGGCGTGCCCCGGGTCCGTGACCCGCTGCGCGACCCGCAGCAGGACGCGGCCGAGCAGCGCGCCGGCGGGCAACTCGTCGCGCTCTGCGAGATGTTGCTTGCCCGCTACGCGTACACCGAACTCCGCTCCTTCCTCACCGACCGGCTCCCGGAACCGGTCGGCGCCCGGCTGGTCGGCTGCATCCTGCAATTGGCCGACGACGAGGACGGTGCCCGCGCGTGGTGGCAGTACGCGGCAGGGGCCGAGGACGAACTGTCGCCGTACTGCCTCCATCTCCAGCACCGCAAGGACGGGGAAGGGGATCTGGCGAAGTGGTGGCTCGACCGCAGCCGGGTCGACCGGTGGAACGGTCTCGGCGGCCGCCCCCGGGACGTCCGCCTCGCCTTCGACCTCAACTTCCCCGAACTGCTCGAAATCCTCGCCGGGCTCAGGCCCCGGAACGGTGAGCGGGACCGGGACCGGGGCGAGGTGATCGAGGCGCTGCTCGAGTACGTCCCGGACGCGATCGCCCCCGGGCATGCGCGGTATCCCGCGTTCGACCTGCCGGTCCCGGAACCCGGGTTCGCCGACCGGGTCCGGGCCCTCCTCAGCGGCGGCCCCGGCCATCGCAAGCGCACGCCGGGCGGCCCGGACGGCGGACGGGGCGACGGAGGCGGCGCGGGAGGCGTCGGCGGAACCGGTGGTGCTGGGGGCGCCGGTGATGCCGGTGGTGCTGGGGGCGCCGGAAGCGGGGGTGGCCGGCTGCCGGCCCAGCCGCGGGGGGAGGGGCTGGGCGAGGGGTGAGGGCAGCGCGGGTGTGAGGAGGTGGCCGAGCCCCGCGGACGGTTTCGTCGGACCTGTCCAGTTGAGACAGAGCGGCTGGTTCAGGCCATCGTCGGCCGGTCATCGCCATGTGCGGGTCCCGCCCCTTGTACCGCTGACCGCGTCGACGGTCAGGGCCTGACGTGGGCCACCGCGCTTCCCATGCTCTGCGGTTCGCGAACCCCGAGCCACTGGCTTTCGGACGCCCTCGGACGGCTTCGGCCATTCCCGCTGTCGATGCTCCAGCGTGAGGGCGATGATGCGCAACGGGTGTTCGGGTTCTCGGGTCGGTGGCCGCGTGCATACGGCGGAGCGGTCGCCCGAATGAATTCGGGGGAATTCATGGCGTTCGAGCAGGAATGGGCAGGATTACGCGCGGCTGCGGCCGAGCGGGCGGGGATGCGGCTGATCAGCATTCCGGCCACCACTGACGGGGGTGGGGGCGGCGGTGGTGGCGGTGGGGACGACCTGGTCGTCAACCGGGATGATCTCGGTGCCATCGGCAATGACGCGTACGACCTGCTGGGCCGGCTGGGGAAGGTGGGCGACCTCGCCCGCACCTCCACGTCGGACGCGGCGACGGCACTGTCCAGCGGGAACTTCGAGAGCGGGCCCGCCCTGCTGAAGGTGCGGGATCTCTGGGACTCTCACCTGATGACGCTGCTCGATTCCTGTGCGCAGATCTCGAACCACCTCGATTTCAGCAAGGCACAGAGCGCGAAGGACGAGGCGAAGGTCGAGGGTGACCTGACGCGTGTGTCCGTGCTGACGAAGTACATGAAGTAAGGCTCGGGGGAGCGTGCGCCATGCTGAAGTACGAGGACATCGTCGACGCGCCGGTGGGAAAGCTGACGGCCGCCGTCGACGACTGGTCGGAGATGGCCAAGAAGCTGGACGAACTCGCCACGGACGCCGCTGACGGGATGAAGGCCAAGGCGGACAGCGCGTCCTGGGAAGGCGTCAACGCGGGTGTCACCAAGGCGTTCATCGGCAGGACGGCCAAGGAGTTGGAGGACGCCGCGGCCGAGGCCAAGGGGGTGAAGCTGATCCTGGAGGACGGTTGTGCGGCCATCAAGAAGGCCAAGGCCGATCTGATCCACATCCGGGACAAGGAGGCACCCGCGGCGGGAGTCCACGTGAGCGCGATCGGCAAGGTCTCCGCGCTGAAGCCGATCTCCAAGGACCATGCGGCACGGCACGAGGCCGACTACGACGACCTGCTGCGGGAGGAGAGGCAGAACCTGGAGTCGTGGCAGAAGCGGATCGACCTCATCGTCGACAACTGCAACGACACCGACCTCGCCCTGAAGAACGCCCTTCAGGCCAACGTCACCGACCGCAAGGACTTCAGCGCACCGACGTACACGAAGCTGGACCAGGAGGAAGCCGCGCGCGCCGCTGCTCTGGCAGCCAAGGGCCGGGACCTCACCCATGCGGAACTGCAGGCGCTCAACGAACTTCTGAAGGACAACGCCAAGTCGGAAGAGTTCGCCAAGGACTTCTACGAGAAGCTCGGCCCCGAGAAGGCGCTCGCCTTCTTCGGCCAGCTCTCCACGGACACGTACGAACCGAGCGGCAAGCTCGACGCACAGCGGCTCAAGGACGTCCAGGAGCTGCAGAGAAACCTGGGCCTCAACCTGGCCACCGCCTCCCACGACAAGGACTTCACCGAGAAGTGGGGGCCGGAACTGCGCAAGCTCGGTACGGAGCGCGTTCCGCTGACGAAGAACGACTACGGCGGGCCGTTCGGCTATCAGCTGCTCGGCGGGATCATGCGGTACGGGAACTACGACGCCAAGTTCCTCAACCCGATCGCTGAGCACGTCGCGCAGTTGCACCAGAAGAACCCCGACTTGTTCGCCGCCAACAGGCAGCACAACGGCCCGTTCAAGAACCCGTTCAACCCCTCCGGCGTAAACGGGGCGGGATACGACCCGACCATCGCCATGCTGGAGGCGCTGGGCAACAGCCCGGAAGCGGCGAAGAAGTTCTTCACCGACCCCCCGACCCCGTACAACGAGGACGGCACGGTCAACCGCGACGCGCAGGTCGATCTCGGTGAGAACAAGGACGGCGACGCAATCCGGAACTACCTCGACTTCTTCAGCGACGAGGAGTGGGAGTCCTTCGCCGACGTCAACTCCGGCGACGACAAGGAGCGCAAGGCGTCCGCCGACCACATGCCCGACGCCCTCGGCCATGCCCTGGAGGCGGCGACCCTGGGCTACCCGGCCGGACACCCCGACGGCAGTGTGGTGCGGGACGCGGACAACGCCGCGGTGATGCAGAGGGTCATGGAGAAGTACGCCGACGACCCGGGGCTCCTCAAGGAACATCACGAGGCGCTGACCGACAGCCTGGGCGTCATGGCCGCCGGCTATATCGACGACATCAACTGGGCGCTGGAGAAGAACGACACGCAAAGCGTGTTCGCGCCGGGCAAGAACCCGGACGGGCACATCTACTTCGCGCAGACCGAGGACGGGGACAACGACGGGCGGAGCGTCGTCCGCGGATTCCTCAGCACCCTGGGCCAGCACCCGGACGCCTACGCGACGGTATCGGTTGCGGAGCAGGTCTACACCCGCAGCGTGCTGGAAGGGACCGTGGACTCGGACGGCACGATCCACCAGGGTGCCGCCAGGGCTGCCGTGCTCGTGGGCGCCGAGGTGCAGGGCATGCTCGACCAGTCCCGCGCCGACCAGGTGGAGGCGACGAACCTCAAGACACACGAGGAGTACAAGCAGGCGGTCGAGAAGCGGGCGGGCTGGGTCGCGTTCGGGGCCGGGGCGGGGGTCGCGGCGGGCGTCGCATTCCTCCCCGCGACCGCCGCTGTGGGAACGGCCGCGGTGCTCATCCCGCTGGCGACTGATACCGCCAGTGGCGCGGTCGAGCAGGTCATCGGCCAGATGATCGGCGACATCTCCGGTGATTCGGTGGATGAGCACAAGGAGAAGGTGGACGAGCTCACGGATGAGGAGAGGCGGGCAGTCTTCTCTGCCGGTGAACGGATGGCGGAGGCCCCGATGGAGGAGTTCATGCTGCGGCACGGCGTGGCCGAGAAGGACAGGTTCGGGCGGGATCTGGCCGATTCGATGATGCTCGGGTACGGGGTTGGCAACGACCGGCAGGACCAGCAGGGCAACGCCCCGCAGACGGGCTGAAGCGCGTGGGGGAGTTGGCTGACATGAGGATGTGGACAGTGATCAGTCGTGGACCGGTACGTCGGGGCCTTCTCGCTACGATGGTGGTCGGCTCGCTGTTCGTCGGGGCGGGCAGCTGTGGAGAGGATGAGGCCGATACTCCGGTCGCCGATTCTCTCAAGGGGACCGAACTCTGCGGCGGCAAAGCCGTCACCGCCGAGGCGTCCAGGGCGCTGGAAGTGATCACGGGCTCGTCGCGGTTCGGAACCACAGGGGAGAAGTCCACCGTCGCGCAGGCTGCGGCAGAACTCGTCGAAACCTGGCCGTACCCGACAGGGGGGCGCGATGATGTGTGCCGTGTCTATACGGCCTCCGGCGAGCCGGATTTCGCTCTCAGAATCACCTGGGGTCTCGAAGGCGGTCCCCCGGAGGGAACCCCGGACCCGGAATTCAGCAAGCTGGCGATGGGGGAGCAGGCCCTGGCTGCGCCGGACGCGGGGTTCATCCAATTCGCATGTCTCACCGACCGGTTGCCCAACGCGACGAAGGCATCTCATGTCGGCATCGGTGTGGAGCGATGGGGCATGCCGGTGGAGCCCGAGGGCGACCTCGATGCGCTGAGGGATGCCTACGCGACCGTGACTCACTCCGTCGCCTTGGCCATGGCGAAGGAACTGCGGTGCGAGAAGAACGGCGGACTGCCCGAGCGGCCGGTGCTGGAGCCCGCGTGACGCGCGTGCCGCCTCCGGCACGGCCCAGCTACTGCACATGCTGCCGCAGGGGTCGCGCTACGCTCTCGGCGCCCCGGCCGACCCGGTCGGGGAAGACGGCGGTCGGGCGTGGCGTGCGGTGGGTGCGAGGAGCGGTACGGGACGGGCGCTGACCGCGCTGCTGGTGTGCGTGACCGCAGTGACCGCAGTGACCGCAGTGACCGGAAGCGCGTGCTCGGGCTCCGGCGGCGACGGAGGCAACGCCGACCTGGAGCTGGAGGAGAAGTGGTACCCGATGCTCTCCGAGGCGATCGATGCCAGGCCCGAGGACTGCCGCGCCGGCGTCGGGGGTGGGTGCGAGCACCACGCGGCCGCGCTCAACACGGTTACCGAGCAGGTGGTCGACGACGTGGAGTCTCGTGCCGACAAGGCCCGTTACGGGAAGACGGCCAGCATCGCCGAAACGATCACCTCGGGCTACGACCGGTACTTCAGCCAGATGTGCGCCACGGTGCCCGACGACCGCCGACTCGACCACGTCCCTCAAGGTGACCGAGTGCGTCGGCACCTACGGCGAGATCATCGCGGGCACCGGTGAACTGATGCAGCACCTTCGTCCGTCCCTGGCTTCCTGAGGGCCGGTCCGCGACAATCCGTTCGCGTGGCCTTTTCACGCCCGCGTACCGTCTGCGCATGACGAGGACGACGCCGACCAGGCCTGTGTCCGTGGAGGCCGTGTTCCCCGAGCTGGCCGCCTACCGCGGTCGTACGACACGGCTGCATCCGAGGCCGGGGCGGCCCGGCATGCGCGACAGCCATGTCGGCGGGCCGATGCTGTGGCCGGACGCCGAACCGTGGCCGGTCTGCCACGAGCCTCACCAGCCCGAGACCGAGGGGTACGCCCCGGACGAGATCCGTGCCGCGCGGGCCGCGGGAGCGTGGCCGCAGAGTCGGCCGTGGCGTGGTGCCGGAGCGCCGGGGGCGGACGGGCCGGTGCCCTTTGTGGGACTCGCCCAGTTGTTCCGCCGGGACATCCCGGGCCTGGGGTCCGGGCCGGACGGCGCCGACCTGGTGCAGCTCTTCCGGTGTCCGTTCACCCACGGTCCCTACCTGGAGCGGCGCTACCGCCTTCGGTGGCGGCGGGCCGCGGAGGCCGAGAGCGCGGAGCGCTTCCTCGCCGCGCCGCCCGAGGTGCCTCAGCTGCGGTGGCAGGACGAGCTTCCCGAGCCGTGTGTCCTGTACCCCGAGGAGGTGGACACCTACCCCTGGGCGGAGGACGACACCCTGCCCGCCCCGCTGATCGCACGCATCGACGCGTGGGACGACGCCCAGGCGGAGGCACTCGGCTCCGAGGCCCTCAGCTACCAGGACGACCTGTCGATCCCGCCCGGTTGGCGGGTCGGCGGCTACCCCAGTTGGGCGTCGACGGGCCCGATGACCATCGACTGCGCGTCCTGCGCGGCACCGATGGAACTGCTGCTGACCGCCGGGGGCGAGGAGATGGACGCGGGCTCGCACAGTTGGGTGCCGCTGGAGGATCGCGATCCGGACCTGCACGGCATCGCCTCTATCCGGGGCGGTCAGTCCGTGGCCCAACCCACCCGGCTCCGCTTCGGCCGGGACCGTGACCTGCACGTCTTCACCTGCCCGTCCGACCCCGGACACCCGCCGCGATGGGTGCTCACCTAGGCAGCCGTTGCGGGCTCACTGAAGGATGTGCGCATGCCGAGCTACGTTTACCGCGTCACGAAGTACGACCCCGCCGACCGCGACGAGCACGGGAGCTACGAGGGCCCGGAGGACACGGACAGCGACCACGGCGAGGTGGAGGCGGCATACCTCCGGGCGGTCGCCGCGTTCGCCGAGGACACCGGCGTCGGGCGGCTCGTCGTGCGCGAGCCGCAGGTCGCGTCCTACGTGCACTTCGGCCTCGAACCGGTGGTGGAGGGCTACGGACTGGACGGACTCTTCCCGTCCGGGCTGGAGGACTTCCACGACGGCGTCGAGGTGTCGCTCGACACCGGTCTGGAACTGGTGCGGGCCATGCTCCGGGACAACGGCGCCTGGTGCAGGCTGGAGGTCGACGACGTCTTCGCCGTGCATGTGGGGTGGGACCAGTACCTCTACGTCAGCAGCAACGTGCCGTGCTCGGAGGCCGTGGCCCGGACGTGCGAGCTCGGCCTCTTCCCCGAGCCGCTTCACTCCTCGCCCTACGCGTTCGAGGACGACGACGAGGGCGTCCAACGGCCCGGGGACGACGAGTTCTGGTCCTGCCTGCGCCGGGCCGTGTGCGCCGGTGAGGCCGGGGTGCTGGAGGAGACGTACGTCGACAACGCAACCCGATGGCACCGGCTCACTTCGGACAGCCTCGCCACGGTCCGCGCCGGGCTGGCATCGCGCGCCCGCGTGGAGGTGTGGCCGCCGCTGTCGACCCACGTCACGTCGGTGCTGAAAGGGCTGTCGGCCGAGGATTACGCCGAAGGGGTCTGGCAGGACGACGCCGGTCGCCTCCACAGCGCGTTCGTCGACGAGGAGTCCTTCCCGCAGCTCGTCGCAGAGATGTCCCGGGCGCGGGCGGCCGCGGTGGTGTCCATCGTTGTCGACGAGCGGATGCCGCTGATGACCGCCGTCATGCCCGACGACGACGGCGTCCTGCGGGCCCGCTGGCGGACGACGCCCACGCCGGACGACCGGCTGTGGGCCCTCCGTCGCGAGACCCGGAAGGACTCAGCCGGCTGACGGCGCCCGGGAGGTCTCGGTCCGCGTGAACGCGTGGCTCCGCTCCACCTTCGCGACGTGCAGCGTGTAGTTCTCGTACCACTCGGCGCGCCCGCGCTGCTGCGCCGCGTGGTGCTCGGCGTTGGAGCGCCACTGGGTAAGGGCGTCTGCGTCGCGGAAGTACCCGACGGTGATGCTCAGCCCGCCGGGGGTCTTCGCGTGGTCCATGCCGAGGAAGCCGGGGACCTCCTTCACCAGTTCCTCCATGCGTGCGCTGGTCTCGCCGTACCCGTCCTCGTCGGCGGTGCGGACCGAGGTTAAGACGGCTACGTAGTAGGGGGGTTCGAAGGCTTCGACGGGGGTGACGGGGGCGTCCTGGTGATCGCTCATGGGGGTCACGCTAGGGGCGGATTCCCCCGTCATCCAGCGTCTTTTCCCAACGGGAGGGGGAAGGGATCCGAGTCTTTACCGAGGGACGCCTGCGACACCCGTCGTGGGACCGAGCCGAGGTCGTGCTCGGCCTCCGCCGTCGGGGGGACGGCCCTCACGAGGGCGTCGAGTCCGGCGGCACGGGGCGAAGGACGGGGTCGATCTCGGCCAGCGTCGCGTGCAGCAGACGGACTCCCCGGGCGACGCGGGGGTCGGCATCGCCCTTCAGCTCCCCGCAGATCCGGAGCGCCTCGTCCAGGTCCCGCTCGAAGATGCTGAAGACGTGGAAGACAGCGGCGTGGAGGTGATCGACGTGGTCGTCGTCGACGACCGCCATCGCGGACGCGACGATCGCCAGACCGGTCCTGTCGATGCGCCGGAGCAGGGCCTCCGCGGTGTGCTGGGTGGCGAAGGTGTCGCCGTGGAGCAGCAGGTCCAGCAGCGGCTCGACGGCCTCCGGGATCTCGGCGAACCCTGCCAGGCCGTGCCCGGCGTCCGCCCGGTCGCGCCAGTCGCCGCTCCGCCCGAGTGCGCCGAGCGTCACTACGACCGCACGCCGCAGATCACTGTTCATCGAGCCTGTCCGCCTCTCCTACGACCCGTCTCGCATTGTCGCCGAGGCGGGCCGAGGCGGGCCGAGGAGGGCGAGGCGGGCCGAGGGGAGGGAGGTGCTCAGTCGTGCGCCGCCGTGCCGAACCCCTCGGGGGCCCGGTCGAGGAACACGGTGACGGAGCTGATCCGGCCGTCCTCGTCGAGGGCGATCACGTCCGTGCCCGTGGCGAAGGGCGTGCCGGCGTCGCCCGCGTCCCCGGTCAGGAGCTCCCACTCGAGGCGGGCCCGGTCGTGGTGGAGCTGGGGCTGCTCACGCATCCGCAGCGCGATGTCGCCCATGTGGGAGAGGAACTGCTCCCGGAAGTCCAGCAGCGCCTGCGCCCCCTGGAGGACGCCGATGTGCGCGCGGTACTCGACGCCGGGGGCGAACACCTGCTGCGCGAGCCGGTTCGCGTCGTCCGGGGAGGGGGCGTTCCAGAAGCGCAGGTAGGGATCCAGCAGGGCGGCGCTCTCAGGGGTGGCGCCGGCGCGGGGTGCGGGGGAGGCGGCGGGAATGGACTGTGCGGTCGTCGTGTCGGTCATGGCGGATCGTTCCTTCCGGTGGGTCGGTCGACGGGGCGAGCCGGTTGGGCGGCGCGTCCGCGTGGTTCGGTCGCGTGGGCCGAGTCGTGCACCTCCGCCGAGTCCTACGTCGGCGGAGTGGTTCACGTCGCCGGAGTGGTTCACGTCGGCCCGGTTCCTGCTTTCGACCCTGCGACCCGCCGCGCGGCATGTCGATGACCTGCGAGGTCATTGCCACGCCCCCTGTCGCGCCGCAGGCTGGGCCCATGACGACGACGATCCACGGTGAGCCGGTCGGCGTGCTGCTGCGACGGTGGCGTGAGCGTCGCCGGCGTTCGCAGATGGACGTGTCGCTGGCCGCCGAGCTGTCCACCCGGCACCTCAGCTGCCTCGAGACCGGCCGGGCGAACCCGAGCCGGGAGATGGTCCGGCGGCTGTGCGATGAGCTGGACGTCCCGCTGCGGGAGCGCAACGCGTTCTACCTGGCCGCCGGGTTCGCCCCCGTGCACCCCGAGCGCCCGCTCGCCGACCTGGGCGCCGCGCGCGCCGCCGTGGAAGCGGTGCTGGCCGGGCACGCGCCGAATCCGGCCCTCGCCGTCAACGCCCGCTGGGAGCTGCTGGCCGCGAACCCGGCGGCCCGCGCGTTCCTCGGCGACATCACCGGGGAGCCGGCCCGCGCCCCGTTCAACGTGCTGCGGGCCACGCTGCACCCCGACGGCCTGGCGGGCCGGATCCGGAACCTGGACCAGTGGCGGGGGCACCTGCTGCGGAGGGTGCGCCGTCAGCTGCAGCGGACGGCGGATCCCGCTCTGGCCGAGCTGCTCGCGGAACTCGAGGGATACCCCGCGTCCGCCGAGGCGGGGGCCGAGGCAGGATCCGCCCGCGAGGGGCAGGGACCGGAGTGCGACCTGGTCACGCCGCTGCGGCTGTCGTCCCCGCACGGTGACCTCTCGCTGCTGTACACGGTCACCGTCTTCGGCTCACCACGGGACGTGACGCTGGACGAGATCGCCGTCGAGACGTTCTTCCCGGCCGACGAGGAGACGGCGGCGCTGCTGCGGGCGGCGACGGAGGCCGTCGGGGGACCGGACTGACGGTTTTCATCGCCGCTCGGGACGACAGGGCCCGCCGCGACGCGGATGATGCGTCTCCCGCGCGGGGCGCTGTGCGGCGCCGGCCCGAAGGGCGTGCGTGGTGTGCGGGTCGCGCAGCGGCTGTTAGGTTGCCTGCCCGTGACGGGACATCGGGACAGGACCAGGGCGGCCTACGACGAGGTCGTCGAGTTGTACGCGTCGCTGTTCGCCGACCGGCTGGAGACGCAGCCGTTCGCGCGGAACATGATCGCGACCTTCGCCGAGCTGGTGCGCGGCACCGGCAACCTGCGCACGGCCGACGTGGGCTGCGGCCCCGGGCACCTGACGGCCATGCTGCATGAGCTGGGGCTGGACGCCTTCGGGATCGACCTCTCCCCGGGGATGGTCGCGCACGCTCGGCGGGCGCACCCCGAGCTGCGGTTCGAGGAGGCGCGGATGGAGGCCCTGCCGGTCGAGGACGGCGCCCTCGGGGGTGTGCTGGCCCACTACTCGATGATCCACACGCCGCCCGAGGAACTGCCCGCGGTGCTCGCCGAACAGGTGCGGGTCCTGGCGCCCGGGGGCCTGCTGCTCGTCTCCTTCTTCGGACTCGGGACCGGGACGGGCACCGGGTCCTGGTCCCCGCTCACGGCCGGGGGCGACGGGGCGGAGCCGGTGAGCTTCGACCACAAGGTGGCGCCCGCGTGGAGCTGGCCGGTGGACCGGTTCGCCGGGCTGCTGACCGGGGCCGGGCTGGTCGACCAGGCGCGGCTGGTCAACGACCCGGGCGGCGAGCGCGGTTACCTCGACGTCCATCTGCTGGGCCGCCGCCCGTAGCCCGGACCTGGCCGCGTGGGCCTCTTCGTGAGGTCAGCGCCAGTCGCCGTTGACCCACGCGACCAGCCGGGCCCGCTTCCTGTGCGGGCAGATGTCGTGGCCGGCACCGGATGCGGCCTCCCCGATCCGCGGTCCGTACGCCCAGTCGCTGGGGCCGTACTCGCCGTCGACGGAACCGTCCAGACCGTCGAGCAGGTCGAGGAACCCGATATCCAGGTCGACGTTCCCGAAGTACCGTCCGGGCGCGGCCGGTTCCATCGACGCGGGACGGTTGCCGGCCCCGGCTGCGGGCAGGTCCTCGAAGCAGGCGTCGGACAGCACCGGCTTGCCCAGCCACCACCCGGCCAGGAACACGGCGTACAGCGCGGTGGCGGCACGCAGGCCCCGCGCGGTGATCCAGGCGGGCGGCAGCGGCGTGTCCCACGACGCGGGTCGATCTCCCTTCACCCCGTGCCCCCTGTCAACCACTTCTCGAGGCGGGGGAGTTTGGTCATGTCATTGGTGCAAGGGAGGACGTAGGTAGCGATGGTGATCGCCACCAGCGACGAGTCGGTGGTCGAGGACGGGTCGTGCGCCGAAGGGGGAGCCATCTCCGTCGGAGTGAGGGTGGGGGACGGCTCGGGCTGCCCGTACTCCTCGGCGAGCCGGTCGCGGGCGGCCTCGTCGACCTGGCACTCGGGGGAGACGGGCTGCCCCAGGTACCAGCCCGCGACGAACACCCCGTACACGGCGGCGGCGACTCCGAGGCGGCGGGGCGTGATCCGCCGGGAGGTGCTCATCGGCAGCTGCCTCGCCGAACGTGGCCGAGGGTGAGGCGGAGTCCAACTCGGCTTTGTGCGAGCTGTGTTGCGATCATGGTGACGGACCCTATCGGGGGCGTCGGGCTGCTGCTCGCGCGGGCGTCAGGCGCGGGCGCCTGCGCTCCGGGGCGGTCGGAAGGTCAGGCGTTGACCGTCCGTGTCTCGGCGCCGGGGGGCAGACCCTTGTCCCACCAGTGCCAGTAGCGGCGGTACACCTCCGGTTCGCGGCCGGCGAGCAGGCCCAGCAGCCGCTCGCCCTCCTCGGCTAGTCCGGCCCACGCGGCCGCGTCGAGCGCTCGGAACGCCGTGAGCTCCAGCGCGCCCTCGCGGGCCCGCCACACGCCGGCGACCTGCCCGTCGACGAGCAGGCAGGGCAGCACGTCGCCGTTGCGCCGTACGACCAGCGGCCGGTACTCCACGGGCATCAGCCGGCCGGGACCGGTGTGGGCCAGCAGGGTGCTGTCCCACATCGGCAGCAGCCGCGGCGGGGCCGGGGTGTCCTCGGCGGGCACGGTGGCGTCCGGCAGGTCGAACAGCGGGGCGCGGCCGGGGCCGGCCACCCGCACCACCCGCCCGTCCGCGTCGAGTTCGCCGAGCGCCTGCTTGATCACAGGACTCGTGAGCAGCGTGAACCGGGCGAAGTCCTGGGCGGTCGCGGGCCCGAACGCGCCCAGGTAGGAGAGCAGCAGCCGTCGCACGCCCTCGCCCGGATCCACGCTCGGACCCACGCCCGTGCCCGTGCCCGTGCCCGTGCCCGAGCGTGACGCGGTGGGGGTGGCGGCGCGGTAGGCGTTGCGCCGGGTGAACGACCAGGGGCCGCCGGTCGGCGCGTGGTGCACGGTGCCGTACGTGCGCAGCGCCCACCACACCCGGTCCGCGTGCTCGCCGAACCGGCCGGCCAGCTCGTCCCGCACCTCGACGCCGGTGCGGGGCTCCGCCAGGAACGCGGCGAGTTCCGGGAACAGGGCGTCCACCTCCTCGGGGGACAGCCCGGTGGCGCCGAAGCGGCGGTCGTAGAGCCGCGATGCGCGCAGGGTGCTCAGCATGGCGGCGTGGTGGTGCGCGTAGTCCTCGGCGTGGACGGCGTGCAGGGTGATCCGCATGAGCGACGCCTTCACGACCCGGCCCTCGGCGAACGCCGCATCGAGGTCCTCGGGCGCGAAGTCCCGCACCCGGTTCCACAGCGCCAGGTAGGGGGAGGCCGGCTCCTGCGCCTGCACCGCGCACACCCGGCGGACCGCCTCCGCCACGTCGAGACGCCGGCGTTCCAGCAGGAACTGACGCTCCAGGGTGGCCAGGGCCAGCTGCCGCGGAGTGAGGACCATGCGCGGATTATGCCGTGGCGGCGGGGCCGGGGAGCTGAGTGACGGGGAGGCGGCAGCCCGCGAAGCGGGCCGGACCTCGGGGCGCGGGACGGGGAGCCGCAGGACCCGGAGGCGCAGGACGAGAAGGCGCAGGACCCGGAGGCGCGGGACCGCGAGGCGCTGGGCGGTTGCCTGCAGCGCGCCCGGCCTCCCGCTCCGGCCTCCCGCCCCGGCCATTCCGATGCCGAGCTGCCGGCCCGCCGTCCTGGTGCTCGTGTGGGCCCGGGCTGACCGGACGGCCGTCTCGTACTGGTGGGTAGGCTGCTACCGCGCCGGTGGGGGAGTTGTCGCCCGCCGCCCCACGGTGGGGGACCTTCAGGGGCCGTGGCGGAAGACAAGGGTGTGGAAAGGGAGTGGTGGGAGCGTGTGGCCACGGAGCAACGGCATGCGGGCGTTGGAACTCGGCACGGTCGGTGAGATGAGGGAGCGGCTCAACGCCCTCGTCCTGGCCGGGAGGAAGGTCGCCACCACCGGGCTGCTGGCCGAGTACGTGGAGGAGACGGAGGGCCTGGAGTTCGTGGGTGAGCGTCTGGCGCTCCTCGGGAACGACGGTGACCACGTCGCCACGATCGAGATCACCGGTGTGGAGCAGGCTCCCTTCGGCGGTGTCACGTGGGAGCACGCCGCCGCAGAGGGTGAGGGCGACCGGTCGCTGGACGAATGGCGCACCGGGCACCAGCGTTTCTGGGAGGACATCGGCACGCCGGTGCAGGACGACACCCCGCTGGTGTGCCTGCGGTTCCGGGTCGTCACGCCGGCGTAGCGACACCGGCGTACCGCTTCGTGGGTTCCGCACTCCAGAGCCGCGCGTGCGTGGACCGGGCAACCTACGGCGCCCGGCACGGCGCGGGTGAGCGTCACCCCGCGGGTGCCGCCGGCCTCACGAGAAGTCGTACACCGACCACCCGGTGAGCACCCGGTACCCGAGGCGCCGGTACAGCGCGTTGCTGGTGGGGTTGCCGGCGTCCGCGAACAGGACGACGTCCCGCGCCCCCGCGGCCAGGGCGGTGCGGGTGACCGCCGCGGTCACCGCGGCCGCGTAACCGTGTCCGCGCAGGTGGGCGGGGGTGTACACGATGTCGATCTGGATCTGGCCGCCGATCAGCGGGTTCATGCCGGCGACGGAGACGGGGACGCCGTCGGGGGACTCCCAGAGGGTGTAGCGCTTGTCGGCGTAACGGGTGGACGGCCAGGTGGCGGCGTCGACGGTCACGTCCTCGCCGACGGCCTCGGCGAACTCGGCGCACCAGCGCACGGCTTCGTCGAGGTCGGCGCCGCTGTCGCCCAGCAGGCGGGCCCGCCCGGCGGGCTGCGGCCGAGGCGGGGTGAGGGCGTGCAGGCCGTACAGGTTGAGCCGGGTGTCGCGGAGCTTCGGCGTCGCGCCGGTGTGCCGCTGCCACGCCTCGGCGAAGGCGGTGGCCGTGTCGTGGTCGGCGCTCACGCGGGGAAGTTCGTGACCGAGGGCGGCCAGGCGGACGGCGAGGGAGTCGGCCTGCTCGGGGGTGAAGGGGGAGAGGCCGAGGCTGCCCAGGCGGTAGAAGGTGCCGCACACCTCGCCCGCCCGTACCAGGATCCCGAAGGAGGGGGCGTCCGCGCCGGACGCCCCGGCCGCGGCCCCGGCTCCGGCTCCGCGGGCACGGATCCGTTCGGCCCAGGTCAGCTGCATGACGTGACGGCCGGGCCGGGAGCGGAGGAAGCCGCCTGCCTCGGCGAGGAAGTCGTCGACGTCGTCGGTGAGGTGCCAGTCGTCCGGGAGCATGCCTCATGATCCCCCGGGGCCGTGGCGAGCGGAACAAGGCGCTGGACCTGGTGACCTGGCCGGGCGAGGATGCTGCGGTGAAGCCGCTGAACATCGTCGCGGGCGACGCGACCAACCCCCAGGCCAAGGGTCCGAAGATCATCGCGCACGTCTGCAACGACCTGGGCGCGTGGGGCAAGGGCTTCGTCCTGGCGGTCTCCCGCCGTTGGCCGGAGCCGGAGCGGGCCTACCGCCGCTGGCACCGGGAGCGGGCCGGCAACGACTTCGCCCTCGGGGCGGTGCAGTTGGTGCCGGTCCGGCCTGACGTCCAGGTCGCCAACATGGTCGGGCAGCGGGGCATCAGGACCGGCAGCGGGGGCCCGCCCATCCGCTACGACGCCCTGGAGCGCTGCCTGAACGCGCTGGCCGGGCACGCCCTCGCCCACCAGGCGTCCGTGCACATGCCCCGCATCGGCTGCGGCCTCGCGGGCGGCCGGTGGGAGCGCGTCGAGCCCCTCGTCGTCACCGCCCTGTGCGCCCGGGACATCGACGTCACCGTCTACGACCACGGCTGAGCGCGCACGGTGGCTTCAGTCGCACCGCCGCGGCGTCGGCGCACCACGGTGTCAGCCGCACCGCGGTGTCGGTGTCGGTGTCGGACCGTACTCCGGTGTCGGCCGGGACCTCGGCACCGGCGGCCGCGAAAAATCAGGACGGCCCGCGAGCCCGCCGCGGCTAGGCTCCGTGCCATGCAGCCGTACCGGATCACCTGCCCGCCGCCTCGCTCCTGAGCGGGGTGCTGCCCGGGCCCGGCCGACGTACAGGCCGAGGCCCCGCTTCGGCGTGGCCCTGAGCCGCCGATGATCCGCTGACCGCCCCCGCTCCGACGACGTCCTTCCTCACCACGTCGAAGCCGGAGCTTTTCCATGTCCACACCCTTGTCGTACGCCCCTGCCCCCTCCCGGCGGTCGGGCACCGCCCTGCTGTTCCTGGCCGGAGTGCTGTGGGGAACCGGCGGCCTCGCCGGTTCGGTCCTCGCCTCTCGTGCCGGCCTCCAGCCGGTCGCCGTCGCCGCCTACCGTCTGCTGGTCGGCGGCGCCCTCACCACCGCCTACGCCGTCGCCGTGGGCACGTTCCGGACGGGACGGTGCACCCGCGCGACGGCGGCCCGGGTGGCGGTCACCGGGGGCCTGCTGGCCTTGTTCCAGACCGCGTACTTCGCTGCGGTGGCGGCCACTTCGGTCAGTCTGGCGACGCTGACCACGATGGTCGCCATGCCCGTCCTGGTCACCGTCGGCTCCGCCGTCCTCGACCGGCGCCGGCCCTCGCCCCGGGCGGTCGGGGCGATCGTGCTCGCCGTCACCGGGCTGGTGCTGCTGCTCGGTTCCCCGGCCGGCGCCGGCGGCCATCGCCTCCTGGGCACCGGCCTGGCCCTGCTCTCCGCGCTCGGGTTCGCCGCGCTCACGCTGGACCGCCCGTCACCGCTGCCCGGCACGGACCGGGGCGCCATGACCGGGCTGGGCTTCCTGGCGGGAGGTCTCATGCTCCTGCCGGCCGGACTGGCGTCCGGGATGGCCTTGGCACCCGAGGTCGACACGGTCGGAACCGTGCTCTTCCTCGGGCTGGTGCCCACAGCCGTCGCCTACACCAGCTACTTCGCCGGCCTGCACCGGGCCGGCACCGCCGCCGGGGTCGCCGCCGTCCTGCTCGAGCCCCTCACCGCCACGCTGCTCGCGGTGCTGTGGGGGCACGACCGCCTTGACGGGACCCAGTCCCTGGGAATCGTCCTGGTCCTGGCCGCGATCGTCCTCGCCCAGACGGGAACGCAGACGGGAACGCGGACGCGGACGGGGACCCGGACGGAGACCCGGACAAGGACGCGGACCGGGGCGACCAGCTCTTCGTGAGCGCATGGCCGGCCCTGCCGCCGCGATGCTCCTCGCTGTGGGTCGCCCTTGCTGACCGGGACGGCGCAGGCTGTCACCATGCGACGACTTCTGTGGGCCGACCACTTCAGCGCTCAGTACGGGCTCATCTCGATCCGGGACTTCGGGACCACGGACAATCCGGTGGCCGCGACGGGGGAGGAGGAGGTGATCTCCTCCCCCGGGAAGACGTATGTGGCCACGCGCTCCGACACCGACGGGGACGTCCGGGTCGAGCTGTGGCTGGGGGACCCCGAGCCCGGGCACGGTCGAGAAGTCCTCGACGCGGAGATGGAGTTCGTCTCCGGGATCGTGTCCGTCGCCGACCCGGTGGACCCGGACAGCGAGACGGTCCGGCTTCCCCGTGCGGGACGGTGGAGGACGCGGGTACGCGTACAGGGCGTACCGCGTCCGCACACCGTTTCCGTCTTCCTGAGGGAGGAGGACGGCGGTCACTCCGCCTGAGGGGTACCGGGCGGACCCGGCCGGGTCACGGCCGCAGGGCGTAGAACCGGATCGGGGAGTTCGGCCGGAAGCCGATCCGCGGGTAGACCGGCGCGCCGGCCTCGGTCGCGTGCAGGGTGGCGCGGGTGAGGCCGGTGGCGCGGGCGCCCTCGTGGAGGGCCATGCGGGTGACGGCCTCGCCGTAACCGCGGCGCTGGTACTCGGGCGCTGTGGCCACCAGGGCGACGAAGAGGCGACCGTCCGCCTCGACGGTCGCCGCGCAGGTCACGGGCACGCCGTCGCGCAGACCGAGGTAGGCGAAGACCTCCGTCTTCCACAGCGCGGAGCCCGCGATGCCGTCCCGGCCGGCGGTCGGATCGAAGCCGTACGCACGGGAGTTGAGGTCCGCGTAGGCCGTCAACTGGTCGTCGGTGGTGACGCGGAGGAACGTGAGGTCGGGGTGCTTCGGTTCGGGGAGGGGCAGCAGGTCTCCGGCCATGCCGGTGCCGGGGAACGCGTACGTCAGGCCCGCCCGTTCCGCCGCCGAGGGGAGCTCGGCCAAGGCGCCGTCGTCGAGCAGGTCCTCGAAGAGCCAGAGGAACCCGGGCTGTTCCTTGGCCCGCATCACCTCCGCGGCCTGCCGCAGGCGCTCGTCGAGGAGCGCCGCGTCCACGCCGACCTCGGTGAGGGTGACGGCGTTCCAGAACGGGAATCGGCAGTCGGCCCACCGGATGGCGATCCCGGGGAGGTCACGCACGTCCGCGTCGGGGGTGCGGTCAAGCACCATGGTCCGCCACGCGGCGCGGAGTTGGTCCATCGATTCGGTCGCGTCCGCCAGATCCGTCATCTCACGGCAACCCTTCGCCTCGGAGGTCGGCCACTCGGAAGGCTATGGCCCGGGCGTGGCCGCGGACAGCCCACCGGTACAACGCCCCGACCGCGTACGAGGCCACGGGCGGATCGCCGGCGATCGCCGGAGGACGGGTGGTGGGCACGGTGCCCTGTGGTCTGTGTACGAGAACCGACGCGGTTGAGTAGCGGTGCTCACGAGCCGGCGCGACGGGAACGGGAGAGTGACCGAAACGGGCCGGTACGCACGTCGGCCCTACGGCGAACGGGACCAGGGGAAACCATGCGGACCAAGGCACTGTCGCGCAGAGTTCTGGGGCTGACCTTCGGGAGCACCGCCTCGCGGGTCTACCTGGGCGGGCTGGTGACGTTGAAGGTGGTCAGCGAGGTCTCGGACCGGTTCGCCGCGGCGCTCGACATGTGGCTCACCGCCCTGACGTCCCCGGTGCGGCTGGTGCTGGATCCGGTGGAGTACCTGGTGACCGCCGACATGACGGGGACGACCGCGATGGCCGCCTCCGACGTCACCCTCGTGGTGTCCGCGCTGGTGCAGGCCGCCCTGATCGGCTGGGTGGCGGACCGGGTGCGGCGGAGCGACGAGGCGGCGGGGCGGCCGGCCCACGCCTGACCGTTACGGCGGGGCCGGCCGGTCCGAGGTGGCCAATCCGGGGTGGTCGGAATCCGAGGTGGCCGGGAATCCGGGGTGGTCGGAAATCGATCGACGGGGCCGGTCGTGGTGCTCCACCATGCGCACATGCCCCTGAACGACTCCCTCGCCCGGATCGACGCGGACCTGGCCGCCGGCCGGATCCCCGTCGCGCGCCAACGACTGCGCGGGCTGGTGTCCTCCTACCCGGACGACCTGGCCCTCCGTCGCCGTCTGGCGGAGGTGTACCGGCTGTACGGGGAGCCCGCCGAGGCAGGCCGGTGGATGTACCTCGAGCAGGACCGGGACGCCGCGGAGGTCGCGGCGTTCGAGGCGAGGCACCGCACCGCTCTGCGGCGGATGCGGGCCCTGGCCTGGCGGGGGCCGGAGTCCCGGGCCGCGACGGCCTTCGCCCGCGAGCAACTGGCCGCCCTCCGCAAGCGGTGCTCCGACGAGTTGGGGCGTCCGGTCGACTGGGACGCGCTGCCGTCCGCGGACGAGACGGAAGCGGAGAGCGGGCGCGGTGGCGTCGGAGGCGCCCTGGCCGGCATCGGGTGCCTGGTGGCGGTCCTCGCGTTCCTCGCGATCTGGGTGAACGGCCTGGTCGCCCTGTTCGACTGAGGACCGCACACACAGGGCGAGTTGAGTAACCGCGCGCCCGGTGATGAGTAGCGGTACTCAGGAGGCGCGGGCCCTCCGCGGCGACAGTTGAGGCACAGCGAACGACCGAAGACCGGAAGCAGGGGGAGTCATGCGCAGGGGCCTCAAGGGTGGCAAGGGTGACGGCGGCGCGGGGAGCGGCTCGGCCGGCGGGGGACGCCGCGGACGAGTGGTGGCCGTCCTCGTGGGCGTGGCGGCGGCGGTGGCCCTGACCGGGTGCTCCGGCCTCGGGTACGAGGAGAACATCTGCGGCGACGGCGAGTACCCGGTGCTGGCCGTGGGCGACACGGGCAGCGCGTGCGTCACGAACGGCGAGGAGCCGCCGAAGGGGATGGCGCGGTACCCCGAGGGCAAGGAGCCGAAGAAGGTTGACGACAAGTGGGACACGTACTGGCGCACCCACATGCTCGACAAGGACGGCAACGTCGTCGAGGCGCCGTAGGCCGAGGGTCGGGGCTGGGGGGGGCCGAGGCCTGAGCCCACGGGGGGTGGGTCCGAGGCCGGCGGGTTGGGCCCGGGTGGGGCGGTGTGCGCGGAGGGGCGGTCAGGCGGCCCCGTCGCGGCGCCGCCCCGCCTTGCGTTGCAGGGCCTCGCGGCGAGAGCGCAGCGCCTTCTGCCGCTTCTGGCTCTCCTTGCGGCGCTCGGCCCGCTCCCGCGCGGCGGGGCTCCTGAGCTTGGTGTGGTCGGGGATCTTCCACAGGCCCCACGCCACCAGGACGAGGATGCCCAGCAGGACGATGCCCATGGCCGTGGCGAACGCCGGCGGCAGCGTGTCCAGGTCCTCGATCCGGTACCGGGTCGTGTTCACCCGCCCTGACCTCCCTCTCGGCATGCGGTGCGGCGTCGCTGCACCCTACGCGGCGGGGCGGCCCCACCGACAGGCGGACAGGCAGGGGCACGACCGTGCGAACCGGCTCACGCCCCGTCGCCGGGGGAACGGGACGCCGCCGCCTCACCGGTCGGCTCCGCCTCACCGGTCGGGTCCGGGAGGCGGTGCCAGGCATGGGAGCACCTGCCGCCGCAGAACCGCCGACGGCGCGCGTCGGCGACGGCGAGGAGACGCACCAGGAGCCGGAAGGCCTTGATCCGCTCGTGTCGCGGCCGCAGGGTGGCGACGCGCCCCGCCTGCTCGTCGGCCCGGCCCCGGAGGATCAGGACGCAGGGTGTGTGGGTGGGCCGGAGCCCTGAGAGGCGGACCGCCTCGACGGCCTCCTCACGGGTGGGATGGGACTGGTAGCAGAAGTGGCCGAGGTGGCGCAGCACGACGGACTGCTTCTCCTCGTCCAGTGCCTCGAACCAGGCGAGGCCGTCGGGGAACGGCCGCAGGCCCTGGGCCAGCTCGTTGAGGATGCGTTCGTGCTCGTACAACCGCGGCACCTCCGGGGTCGGGTGGCCGGCCGCCGGGTACGGCCGGAGGGCGAGTGTGGGGCCTCGGGTGCTCCGCCCGCAACGGGGTGGGACGTGACGGACGGGACCGGACGGCACGGGACGCAGCGCGTGGTCGCCGGAAGCCCTCCCGCGCCATGTCGGTCGGCGAGGGTTGTTTCCGGGGCCCGTGGCGCGGTACGCGGGGTGGGTCGGAGGCCGGTGGCGTCGCCTGGACGGCGGCCGGCCGGTGCGTCGAGAGTTCGCGAGAGGTCGATCCATGGTGGTGCCCGGGACCATGCGCGCGGTGCGGATCACGCGGCACGGAGGGCCGGAGGTACTGGAGGCCACGGAGGTGGCCGTGCCCGTGCCGCGTGCCGGGGAGGTGCTGGTCCAGGTCGCGGCGGTGGCGCTGAACAACACGGACCTGTGGACCCGGGACGGCGCGTACGGCCGTCCTGGGGATCCACGGGCGCTGTCGGGCTGGCGGGGCCCGATCGACTTCCCCCGCATCCAGGGCGCCGACGTCGCCGGACGGGTCGTGGCGGTCGGCCCGGGCGTGGACGAGGCAGTGGTCGGACGCCGGGTGGTGGTGGACCCGGCCGTCTACGAGACCGAAGGGCCCGACGCCAACCCGGTGGGTCTGATGGGCAGCGAACGCGACGGCGGCTACGCCGAGTACGTGACCGCACCGGCGGAGCGGGCGCACGACGTGACCGCCTCCCCGCTCACCGACGACCAGCTCGCCGCCCTGCCGACCGCCTACGGCACGGCGCTCGGCATGGTCGAGCGGGGCCGGCTGCGGAAGGGGGAGACCGCCCTGGTGTCGGGGGCGTCCGGCGGCGTCGGACTGGCCCTGGTGCAGATCGCGCGGGCCCGCGGCGCGCGGGTGCTCGCCCTCAGCAGCGTGTACAAGTTCGACGCGGTACGCCGGGCCGGCGCGCACGACGTCGTCGACCGGGCACAGGACATCGCAGAGCAGGTGCGCGCGCTCGCACCGGAGGGCGTCGACGTGGCGCTCGACGTGGTGGCCGGCGACCTGCTGGGCGACGGGCTGCCGTGGCTGCGTGAAGGGGGTCGGTGGGTGGTGGCCGGGGCGCTCGGCGGCTACGACGTGGTCTTCGACGTGCGCCGCCTGTACCTGCACAACGCGCAGGTGATCGGTTCGGCGATGCACACGCCGAGGCTGTTCGACCAGCTCATGGAGATGGCCCGCAGGGGCGAGGTCGAGCCCGTGATCGCCGGTGCGTTCCCGCTGGAGCAGGCCGCGACGGCGCAGGAGGAGCTGGCCCGCAGGGGGCACGTGGGGAAGCTCGTGCTGCACCCCTGAGGCGCGGGCCGCGGCTGGTGTCCGTATAAGAACGGTCGTTCTTGACTGATCGTTCTCATATCTCGTACGATCATCGGCATGGGAAGACCTCGTGCCTTCGACACCGACCAGGCCGTCGCCGCCGCGGCGGTCCTCTTCGCCGCCCACGGCTTCGAGGGCACCTCGGTCGACGACCTCGTCACCGCCACCGGCGTCCACAGGGGCAGCCTGTACAAGGTGTTCGGCTCCAAGCGGAGCCTGCACCTGACCGCCCTGCGCGCCCACCTCGAGGGCGAGGTCCGGCCGGCCGTCGAGGCCGTCGCCGCGATCACCGATCCCGAGCAGGCGCTGGAGAGGGCCGTCGCCACGTTCGACGACGGCCCCGCCGCCGGCTTCCTGCTCCTCGCCGCCGCCGAACGCGCCCCCCACGATCCCGAGGTGGCCGCGCTCGTCGAGGAAGGCGTCACCGCACTGGAGGACGCGCTGCGTCCCAGCCACGGTGACGCCGCCGCCCAGCTCGCCTCCACCGTTCTCGGTGCCCGTCTGCGCCTGCGGGCCCGGCCGGCCGACCCCAAGGAGTACTGACATGGCCTTGCTCTCCATCGACCGTGAGAGAAACCTGCTGATCGCGGAGATGCAGGGTCTCGACAAGCTCTGGGCGCTCAAGAGCCGCCTGGAGATCCCCCTCGCCCACGTGCGGGGCGCCACCCATGACCCCGGGATCGCGCACGAGCCGAAGGGTGTCCGGGTCGGCGGCACGTACTTCCCCGGCGTCATCACGGCCGGGCGCTTCCGCCGTGACGGGGAGTGGGTGTTCTGGGACGTGAAGAACCCCGAGAAGACGGTCGTCGTCGAGCTCGCGGACGAGGAGTCGTACGACCGCCTGGTGGTCGAGGTGGAGGACCCGCGGGCGGCCGTCGCGCTCATCGAGGGAGCCCTCGGGCGGCGCGACGCCTGAGGCCGCGACTCCGCCTGCGTCAGCCGTGACCGCGACCGCCGTGACCGGGTCCGGTGCGGCGGGCGCGGCCGGTTACGGGCGGTCGCAGCCCGGGGGGATCGTGCCCCGCAGTTCCCTCACCAGGGCGCGGACCGTGGCCGTGCCGGCCAGTTCGGGTGTGGTCACGTAACCGACCTGCCGGAAGGGGCGGTCGGAACCGAGAGCGGTGATCCCGACCGAGTGCGGTGCTCCGGTCAGGGACAGTGCGGGCATGACCGCCATACCGTGACCACTGCTCACCAGTGAGAGCACTGCTCCGTCGTCCTCGGCCTCGACGGTCGCCGCAGGGATCCAGTCCTGCGAGGCCCACCAACCGCGCGTGTACGAGCCGCAGTTCTCGGCCCAGTCGACCAACGGGAGCGACCGCGGGGCGGAGTGGCCCGCCGGGTGCACCAAGGAGTACGGCTCGCTGAAGAGCACGGCCGTGGTGAGCCCGGAGGGCGGCGGAGTACTGCCGCCCAGGGTGGCGATCCCCACGTCCGCACGCCCGGCCGCCACTTCGCCGGCCGTGCCCGCCCCCACCTCGCGGACGATCCGCACCCGTGCCTCGATCCCGGGGTGCCGGTCGCGCAGCCGTCGCAGGACGGGCGGCAGCAGGTGGAGCGCCGCGCTGCGGAAGGCGGCGATGCGCAGCGGCCCCACCGGACCGTCCGGCCCTGCCCCCGTGCCCGCCGCGGCGCGCGCCTCGGTGACCAGGACGTCCAGCAGGCGCAGGACGCGACGGGCGTGGGCGACGGCCCTCTCGCCCGCCGGCGTGGGGCGGGCGCCGGTGCGGTCACGGTCGAAGAGGACGGCGCCGACCTTCCGTTCGCTGCCGCGGACCGAGTGGGAGACGGCGGACTGGGTCAGACCCAGCGCGACGGCAGCCGCCGAGAAGCCACCGGTGTCCGCCACCGCCACCAGGATGCGCAGCTCGTGCGGCGCGAGGTCGGAACCGGCCGCCGCGCGGGCCTCGGGTGTGGGGGTCACAGGTCGCTCACCTCGTTCCATGAGAACTGCTCATGGGACGGTACGCCCCCATGAGCCCCACAGGCTGCCGGGCGGCCGCATTCCCGTCCTACGGTCCGCGCATGAACGACAACCAAGACCACGACAACCAAGACCACGACAACCACGGCCGCGACGCCAACGGCCGCGACGCCAACGACAGGGCGGCGGCGACGGGGACCAGGACCGGGACCAGGACCAGCACCGGTACCGGTACCGACCCGGACGTCGCGGTGACCGTCCACCAGACCGCCCACCCCCACGGGTTCCCCACGGCCGCGGACTTCGCCTTCGTCGAGTCCCCGATCCCCGAACCCGCGCCCGGCAGAGCCCTGGTGCGGAACCTCTACTGGTCCGTCGACCCCTACCACCGCGAAATGATGGACGACCTGCCCGGCGGCTTCGGCCTCGGCGTTCCGCTGGAGGGCCGCACCGTAGGACGGGTCGTGGCCTCGCGGACGCCCGCGCTGGCCGAGGGGGAGATCGTGCTCCACCGGCAGGGGTGGCGCACGCACGCCGTGGTCACGCCAGAGGAGACCCGGCGGCTGCCCCGCGTCGACGGCGTACCGCCGAGCGTGCACCTGAGCATCCTGGGCGGCACCGGCCTGACCGCCTACGTGGGCCTGACCCGCATCGCCCGGCTCCAGCAGGGCGAGGACCTCTTCGTGTCGGGCGCCGCGGGCGGGGTCGGCACGGCCACCGGCCGGTTCGCCCGGCTGCTCGGCGCGGGGCGGATCGTCGGCAGCGCGGGCTCGGCGGCGAAGGTGGACCACCTGGTGCGCGAGGTCGGCTACGACGCCGCCTTCGACTACCACGACGGGCCCGCCGCCGACCTGCTCGGCAAGGTCGCCCCGGACGGGATCGACGTGTTCGTCGACAACGTCGGCGGCGAGCAACTGGCTGCCGCCGTCGGGGGCTTGCGGGAGTTCGGGCGGATCGTGCGGGTCGGCACGATCAGCCGGTACAACACCCCCGACGCGCCGCCGCCGCTGTTGGTGCACGAGGACGTCGTGGAGAAGAGCCTCCGCATCGAGGGCTTCCTCGTCCGCAACTACCGGGACATGCAGCAGGAGTTGCACGACTTCGCGGTGCCGCATCTGCGGAGCGGCCGGCTCGTGCCGGACGAGACGGTGGTCGACGGGTTCGAGCACCTCGTGGACGCGTTCCTGGGCATGCTGCACGGCCGCAACGTCGGCAAGATCGTCGTCCGTGACCGTTCGGAGGTTCCGGCCGGAGCGTGACGGCCGCCCGGGGTTCACGCCGACCGGGGTTCACGCCGACCGGGATCAGACGGCTTCCGCGTCCGGTCGGCGACGGAAGTCCATGGTCCAGTTGGTCTCCCAGGTTCGGCCGCCGTCGGCCGAGAACGCCTGCTCCCAGCGGGCCGACACGGCGGTGACGCCCGACCAGAGGAAACGGCAGACGACCGGGGTGCCCTCGTGGTGGTCGTCACCGTGGAACTCGCCACGACCCTCGCTGTCGAACCGGCCGACGACGGGAGGGAACAGCCGCCCGGTCGAGCTGTTCGCCCAGTTCAGCGACCACTGCTCGCCGACCGGGTCGAAGAGGCGCAGTGTCAGGCCGCTGAAGCCCTTCGTCGGGAAGGTGATCTCGTCGACGTTGGCGGCCCCGGCGAAGGCGATGCCGTGGCACACCGTCGTGGCCGGGAACTCCTCCCACTCGTCGCTGCCGGTCAGCGGGGAGAGCAGTCGCCGGTTGGTCACGTCCCAGGTGCCGACCAGGAAGTCGAAGTCGCCGATGCCGGGCTTGCGGGCGGCGGTGTGAGCGGCCATGTGCCTGTCCATCCTCCGTGGTGCGGCGCGACGTCGCGTCGCTGGTGCGCGGTGCGGTGCGACGGGGCCCGGTGCACGTGCCGGGGCCCCGTGCGGTGAGTGATCGGCAAGCTAGTCCCACTTCACTGACACCCACTGTCAGGAGAGCCCGGCAGACTTCCGTCCATGCGTGCGAGTCGACTGCTGTCCGTGCTGTTGCTGCTCCAGACCCGAGGCCGGATGACCGCCCAGCAGCTGGCGGACGCGCTGGAGGTGTCCCTCCGCACGGTGTACCGCGACATGGAGGCGCTCGCCGCGGCCGGGGTCCCGGTCTACGGCGAGGCCGGACACGACGGCGGGTACCGGCTGGTGGACGGTTACCGGACCCGGCTCACCGGACTGACCGGTGAGGAGGCGGAGGCCCTGACCCTGGCCGGCCTGCCGGGTCCGGCGGCGGACATGGGGCTCGGAGCCGTGCTGGCCACCGCCCGGCTCAAGCTGGACGCCGCGCTGCCCGAGGAACTGCGGGAGCGCGCCGACGGGATACGGCAACGGTTCCATCTGGACACCGCCGGCTGGTACGCCGAGGCGGAGCCCACGCCGCACCTGGCCGCGGTCACCGACGCGGTGTGGCGACAGCGACGGCTGCGGATCCGCTACCGGCGGTGGCAGGCCCCGCAGGAGGTCGGCCGGACGCTGGAGCCGTACGGGTTGGTGCTCAAGTCGGGCCGCTGGTACCTGGTGGCGAGCCGCGCCGGGGGGGAGCACGGAAGGGAGCGCCGAGAGGAGCGCCGAAGACGGTGCGGAGGGCGGTGGGGAGGACGGTGGTGAGCAGGGCGCCACGGGGCGGGAGGCGGACCGGGACATCCGGGCGGCCCGGACGTACCGGGTGTCCCAGATCCTCCGCGCGCAGGTGCTGCCCGGCCACTTCGAGCGGCCCGCCGGCTTCGACCTGGCCGCGCACTGGCAGGCGTCGCTGGACGACTTCGACGCCCGGCGCCGCCACGGTGAGGCGGTGCTCCTGCTGACGCCGGCGGTCCTGGATCGGTTGCCGGACCTGGTGGAGCCGGCGGTGGCCCGTGCCGCACGCGACAGCGCCGGTCCGCCGGACCCCGACGGCCGTGTCCGGGTCGTCGTCCCCGTCGAGTCGGCCGACAACGCCGTCGGGGTGCTGCTGCGGCTCGGCGCCGGGGCCGAAGTCGTGTCGCCCCCTGACCTGCGGGCCCGCATGGTCCGGACGGTCACCGCCCTGGCGGACGTCTACCGGGCCTCCGGCGGCGCGGACACCGCACGCACGCCCGGGGGATGAGGCGGCCGGGTCAGGGGAGGGCCAGGACGGTGCAGTGGCCGTCGGCCAGGGCTAAGGGAGTGCCGTCGAGGGCGGCCACGAAGAGGGCTTGCGATCAACCCGCGCGACACGTAGGCGTACAGCGTCGACAGCCGCACCCGCAGGGCCGCGGCCGCCTGCTCGGAGGACATCCAGTGGCTGCTCACCCGACGATGGTGCGCCACGGCATTCACGCCCGGAAACTCTGCCCGGCACCGCGCATTTCCTCCACGGAGCCGTAACCAAAGGCCCGGACGCCGGCGCACAGGAACAAGGACGGCTGAGAAAAGGGAAGGTTGTACGCCGAAATCAAATCGATATCCGCGGCGTGTGCGACTGGTGGGACAACTGAGAGAGAAAAAGGTTGTACGGCCCCATCCGCTTGTGACGGGATTTCATCATTCAGTGACAAGGACGGCTGAGAAGGCGCAAGGTTGTAGGGCGATGTCTGTGACAAACCCCGCCCATACGGAAGGTGAAGTTCGGGTGGCCGGCGCGTCGTGGATTGCTACAGTCCGAATTCCCCACGAGGCGTGATCTTGATTTCGCCTTCTCGGTCGGGGTGATCGTCGGGTCGCCGACGGAGCGACGCGCATTTGTTGAGACGTCCCGTGTGACGAGGAGTTATGAGCCAACTTTCGCTGAAAGCCGTGCAGCATCTCACCTGTAAGAAGAGGGACGCCTGGTGGACGGTGTTCCTCGTCGACCCGCTGGCCACCCGCCTGCTGCTGGTCATGGCGAAGTTCCGGTTCATCACCCCCAACGGGGTGACCTGGGCCGCCCTTGTCCTCGGTCTGGCGTCGGCCGGGCTCTTCCTGACCGCGGACCCGGTCCTGCTGGTCGTCGGCGCGGTCGTCTACCACTTCAGCTTCGTGCTCGACTGCATCGACGGGAAGCTGGCACGGCTGAAGAACAACGGATCGCTGTTCGGCGGCTGGCTGGACTACGTCTTCGACCGCATCCGCGTGCTGGCCTGCGCCTTCGGCCTGATGGGCGGTCAGTACCTGCACACCGGTGAGGGCATGTACCTTGCCGCGGGACTGCTCGTGGTCTTCCTGGACAGCCTCCGGTACCTGGACGCGCTGCAGATCTACAAGATGCGCGCCGGGATGCGCGGCAAGATCAGGAAGACGCTGAAGGCGCGCCGCGCCGCCGAGGCCCGTGCCGAGGCCGCCGCGTCCGCTCTCGCCGCGGCGGAGCTGGGCGAGGACGTCGCCGACACGCTGGCCGCCGCCGCGGCCGTCGGCCCCGGGGCCGCCTCGGACGAGAACGTCGTCTTCATGGAGGACCTGCTCCGCGAGGGCGAGGCCGAGGGGGAGAACGAGTCGGAGGCACGCGCCGCGGAACTGCGGGCCGGGGTGCTCGGCGCGAACAACCGACAGGTCATCGATCTCCACACCGGATTCCACGCCAAGTTCCCCTGGTACACCCGGGTCCGCCGGGCGCTGGTGGACCGCCGGGTCCGGCCGCACCTGGTCAGCGGCATCGAGTTCCAGATGTTCGTCTTCATCGTGGGCCCGCTGATCGGTCAGCTCCTGTGGACCACGGCCGTGGCGGCGGCGCTGATGCTCTCCTTCGAGCTGCTGATCATGTACAAGTTCTGGCTCTCCACGAAGGACTTCGACCGGGTCATGGCCGAGCTGGCCCCCGGCGCGGACAGCAACGCCGGCGTGATCGTGCCGGAGGCGTACAAGAACTACGTGCCGCCGGTACCGGTCCTGGCGGACGGCGCGGGACCCGCCGGGTCCGTCGAGCTGCCGCGGCAGCAGGACCGCTCGGAGAAGTCGCCGACCTCGGCGTCCTGACCCGGGCGGGCCGTACCCCGGTTCCGCGGCGCCCGAGGCCCGTGGCGCGCCAGGGGACGGGAGTGTCGGCCCCGCTCGGCTCTGGCCGCCTGGACGGCGCGGGGCCGACGTGACGATCCCACCAGCGCGCGCCGCCCCCCGCACGTCCGCGGGGCCGTCCGGGCGACCCGCCCGCCGGCCCGGTCAGCAGGTGACCGTGCGCTCGTAGGCGCCGGTGATCGACTCGTGCGCGTAGATCACGGAAGCCCCCGGCGCCAGCGCGTAGCAAGGGCTGTCGCCGGAGTCGTCCACCACGACCCTGACCCGCATCGCGCTCCCGCACTCGTTGGCGAGGTCGACGTCGAACCCCTCGTGGGTCGGGTTGACGTAGGGCTGCACGCAGGCCGGAGCGGTGCGGGCGGCGGCCGCGGCCGGGTCGGAGGGCCAGAGGGCGGCGGCGGTGGCTCCGACGGTGAGGGTGGCGGCGGCGATCACGGCGGTCCGACGGGCCGTCAGCCGCACGGTGCGCTCGCTGGGCTGCGTGGGGGACATGGGCACGCTCGCTTCCTGGGAGGCGGTCGAGGTGGCTCCATCCTCCGGCCGCCCCCGGACGGCGGCATCCGCGCTGGGCGGAACGGGTGACACGCACGCTCCTGACCTGCGGATACACCTCCGTCGTCACAGGGCCTGCGGGAACGCGCCGCACCCCCGGGGCCGTCGCGTCGCCGGACGCGGGGCCCGCGGGGGTGCGGGGCGGAGAAGACGCGACGTCGGCATCGTCGGCGACGTCACGGCAGAACGGTCGAACAGACAGGCAGGACCTGCGGAGCAGCCGGAACCGTCAGTCGTCGTGACCGGCGTTGGCGGTGCCGTAGTTGCCCTCCTCGGAGGTCCACTGGGTGCCGGAGAAGATGTTCGGCGAGTGGTCGTCGTCGTCGTGGGCGACGGCCGTCCCGGCGCCGAGGCCGGCGGCGGCGATGGCGAAGGCGGCCAGAACGGTGGCGGTGGCGCGGCGAACGCGCATGGTTCCTCCTCAGGGATCGGTCCCCGGACGCGGAACGGTCGGGCGGGTTTTCGCGTCCGGTGGACCCATGGCACCAGCCGCAAGCCGTCCGGAGCCGCCGCCGGCCCCGTGTCGCGCCCACCGTTCACCCATCGGACCCATCCCGAGGTGCGACCGGACCACCGGTGTGCCCGTGACGCCACCGACCTGAGCCCTTCCCGGCCCTCGTCCCCGGCAGGCCCGTCAGGACCGGGCGACGACGGGTCGACGACAGGGTGACGAGGGGCGAGCCCCCGGGCGCGTGACGGCTGCGCGAAGACGCCGACCTCCGACGCGGAGGGGTGAGCGCGCCTCTCACTGCACGAGAATGCGCGGCATGTCCACGACTTCCGCGCGCCCGCGCCCCTTCGACGCCGTGCTCTGCGACCTCGACGGCGTCATACGCCACTGGCCGTCCGCCGACGCCCTGGAGCTGGCCAACGGCCTTCCCGTCGGCGCCCTGGCCGCCGCGGCCTTCGCCCCGGCCCGGCTGCACCCCGCCGTCACCGGCGAGGTCACCGACGAGCAGTGGCGTGCGGCCGTCACCGACGACCTCGCCGCGCGTCACGGGTCCAGGCGCAGGGCCGAGGCCTTGGTCGCGGACTGGTCGGCCGTTCTGCCGGTGGTCGACGAGGACGTCGTCGCCCTGCTCCGGCGGGTCCGCGAGGTCGCCGCCGTCGCCCTGGTCACCAACGCGACCACCCGGCTGGAGCGGGACCTGGAGCGGCAGGGACTCGACGGCCTCGCCGACGTGGTGGTCAACACCGCGCGGATCGGGGTGGCGAAGCCCGACCCGCGCGTCGTCCGCCATGCCGCCGAGCGACTCGGCGTGCCGGTCGGGCGCTGCCTGTTCGTCGACGACACGGAGGCCCACGTGCTGGCCGCCCGGGAGACCGGGATGACCGCGCTGCACCATCGTCGGGTCGCCGACCTGCGCACGGCGCTCGCACCCCTGCTCGGCGACGGCGGGGCCGCCTGAACCGGTCGTCCGGCCCGGGACGAGCCCGCTTCACCCGCGCGAGCCGACGCCCCCGCCCGGTCCTGGAACGGTGACCGGATCCTCCGCGTCGACGGCCGCCACGGGGCCGGCCGGGGCGGTCCGGCGTCCACGCGGGGCGCGCGCCGGTGTGGTCAGGACGGCGAGGCAGGCGACGACCAGGAGGATGCCGGTCCAGCCCGGTGCCGGCAGGCGTTCGCCGACCACCAGGACGGCCAGCAGCGCCGCGACCGCGGGCTCCAGGAGCGAGAGCGTGGTCGCGGTGCTCGCCGGCACATGGGAGAGACCCCGGCCGAAGAGGACGTAGCCCAGGAACATGGGCACCAGCGCCATGTACGTGCCGACGGCGGCGTTGGACCAGGAGGCCAGCAGCGGGGCGCCGGTGGCCAGCAGGACCGGCATCAGCAGCAGCCCGCCCAGGCCGAAGACGGCGCCCATGGCCGCGCCCGAGGTGACGCCGCGGCTGATCAGGCGGTGGGCGGCCCAGGAGTACAGGGCGTAGGTGAGACCGGCGGCCAGGCCGAGACCGATGCCGAGCACCGTCGCCCCGGTGGAACCCGCCCCCGCGCGGCCGGGACCGGAACCGGCGGCCTGGACGGCGCAGAGCAGGACCGTGCCGGACAGGCCCAGCGCGGCCGCGGCCGTCCAACGACGGGTCAGGCGGCGGCCGTCCGCGACACGTTCGACCAGGGCCGAGGCGAGCGGGGCGGAACCGATCGACACCACGGTGCCGACGGCGACCCCGGCCAGGTGCATGGAGGTGTAGAAGGCCAGCGGGTAGGCCCCGACCGAGAGCGCCCCGAGCAGCACCACCCCCCGGTGACGGCGCAGGTCCGCGGACTCCCGGCGGATGCGAGGCGCGGCGACGAGCGCCTGGAGCAGGCCGCCCAGGCCCATCGCGACGGCGCCGATCGCCAGCGGTCCCACCGCCGGGGCGAAGGTGGCGGCGGTGCCGGTGGTGCCCCACAGCACCGAGGCCAGCAGGACGCACACGGCCCCGACGCCCGCCGAGCGCCCGACGCCCTGCCGCAAGCCCTCCGAGGGGCCGTCCGCGCGGCCGCCGGGCCGCCTCACAGCCGGTCCAGCAGGTCGGAGGCCATCGCCCGGGCCCGCTCCAGCCGGGTGCCGGCGCCTTCCAGGCCGGCCCGGGCCATCGCGCCCTCCAGCAGGAAGGAAAGATGTTCCGCCGTCGCCCGCGCCCGCTCCGGACGACCGGGGAGCAACGCGTCGAGATGCCCGGCGAGCAGGCCCTCGACCTCCTCCTTGTGCCGGCGCACCACCTCCCGGCCCTCGTCCCCGGCGGGCAGCTCGGCGGCCGCGTTCAGCAGGCCGCAGCCGCGGAAGCCCCGGTCGTAGGCGAAGGCGGCATGGTCGGCGTAGGCGTCGAAGACCGCGAGGACCCGGCCGCGCGCGTCGTGGGCCGCCTCCAGCCGCCGCCGGTAGAGACCGAGCCACTCCTCGTGCCGGGCGTCGAGGTAGGCCATCACCAGGTCGGACTTGGAGGAGAAGTTGTTGTACAGGCTCATCTTCGCCACGCCCGCCTCGGCGGTGATCGTGTCGATGCCGGTCGCCGCCACGCCGTCCGCGTAGAAACGGCGGGCCGCCGCGGCCAGCAACCGTTCCCGGGCGGCTCCGCGCCGCCTGCCGGGACGTGCCGCCTCCACCGGTCCGGTGCTCTCGCCCATCCGGCCCTTCCTTCCTTAATTAGGTAGGTCAGTCTACCTATACGGTCGGGTGGCAGCGCATCCGCTTTCCTGGACACCTCCCGCGCGGGGCTCACGCGGCGCGTTCGCCGGAGAGGACGGGGCCGAGAGGCGGCGCGCGAAGGAGGTGGGCTCCGGCCGTCCGGGTGAACGGACGGAGAGAGGTATGTGCGGGGCGCCGAGCCGTGCTGATCCTGCGGGGAACGGGCCCTGTTGATCGATCCGGAGGGGCCCTCACCTGGAAGGACAGTGCTGATGACGCGAGGGACGTTCCTGCGGCTGACGGTCGGGCTGGCGGCGGGCGCGGTGTTCGGGGCGAGGCGGTGGAGGGTGACGTCCACGGCATGGGTCAACCCACGCTCGGAGGTCTGGGACGGCTGAGTGTGTCGGTGTGCGTCCAGGGGTCGCGGCGAGGCGTGGTGGCGCGCAGATGTTCGCCCGACGGCATTGACCGGCATGAACGTTCGACAGGGCGTGGCGGATGCGTAACGGCCCCGGGGCGAGATGTGAAGGAGTTCTGGAGAGGGGAGGTTTGGACGCGGACGGTGCTCCCGGCCCCGAATACCGGGATGGGTGCATATGGAAGTTAACCGTGGGTTGCACCCGAGTGAGTGACATTGAGCGGCATATAGGGAAGTAACGCCAATGTCCGTGATTCGTAACAGCGCCTGATTCGCATCCCTTTCGCCGGGTCGGCGGCGGCAGAGTTCGACCCCTCGGCAGCCCGCCGGGACCTGCACATCGCCTCAGCCGGCCCACTGCCCACGTGGGCCGGTCGGGGCCGCACGAAAGGGACCGCATGTCTCCCATCAAGCGCTTCATCGCCGCCGCTCTCGTCGCCGGCTCCGCCATCGGCGCGACGGCCCTGCCGGCCTCCGCGGACCACCATCACGGCGACCGTGACCGCCGTGGCTCGGTCGAGATCACCGCCGTCCAGGCCGACTCGCCCGGCCCGGAGACCCGGTCGAACCGCTCCCTGAACGGCGAGTGGGTCCAGGTGACGAACAAGGGCCGTCACAGCGTCAGCCTGCGGGGGTGGACCCTGCGGGACCAGGACCACAACGTCTACACCTTCAGGGGCAACGTGCGTCTGGCGCCCCGTCAGTCGGTCCTCGTGCACAGCGGACGTGGCTACGACGGCCGCGGCCATGTCTACCAGGGCCGCCACAACTACGTGTGGGACAACCACGGCGAGACGGCCACCCTCCGGAACGCGCGGGGCGAGTTCGTGGACGCGGCCCACTACGGCCGTGGTGGGAGCCGCCGTTGAGCGGTGACCCCTCCTTGTCCTGAACGCTGAAGCGCCGGCCTTCCCCGTACCGCACCTCTCGGGGAAAGGCCGGCGTCTCGGCGTGCCCGGACCGGCGGAACCGAAGGGCTCGCCGCGGGCGCGGGGGGCGCGCGACCAGGGTGCGCTCCTGCCGTTCGGGTGGCTGCTGTCGGCCAGGGCTTCCCCGGCCCGCCCCGCGCTGTCGATGCTGCCGACGGAAGGCCGGACGGCCGGCCGGACCGAACGGGTGGAAGGCGGGAGCGCGGTGGCGGCGACCAGAACGTGGTGGGCGACGAGAACGTGGTGGGCGCGGGGCGCGTGCGGGGCGGCGGTCGCCCTGGCCGTGGCGGCGGGGGTGCTGGGGACGGCGGGGGCCTCGATCGCGGCGCGGCCCGAGGTGACCCTGGTGTTCGACAAGAATCCGCAGCACCCGGACCGGTCCACCCTGACCCTGCGCCGCGGCGGTGAGCGGCAGGCCCGCTACCGGGCGGGCTCCGGCGACGGGAGCACCGACGACTGTGCCGCCGGGCGGGGGTGGCTGCCGGACGGACAGTGGCGCATCGTGCTCAAGGACCGGCGGTTCAAGGGCGGCAAGGTCCGCGGCTACGGGATCCAGCTGGGCGACATGAGGTGCGCCGGGGGCGAGGTGACGCGGACCGGCATGTTCGTCCACTCCGAGATGCACCGCGACGGCAGCCAGGGGGACACCGAGCCGCGCCGCTGGGACGGCGAGGCCGACTACCTCTCCGACGGATGCGTGAAGCTGCGGCCGGAGGACATCAAGGACCTCTTCCGCAGGCTCGACGCGCTCGGCTGGCCGGAGCGGCTGCGGGTGGTCCCGTGACGGGCGCGCCCCGAAGGGAGCGCGCCCGCGCGCAGGTGCGGTGGCGGGAAGCGGTGATCAGCCGTGGAAGCCGATGTACCCGTTGCCGTCGCGGTCGTTCGCGGACTTGCTGTACGCGTGGGTGTCCGAGCCCGACCCGGACGGCTTGTAGAGGTAGATGGTGTCCCGGTCGTTGTTCCACAGGAAGTTGCAGTTGTCGCGGTAGACCACGTTCTTGGCGTCGGAGTCCGAGCCGTTGCCGCCGCGCAGGCGGATGTAGTCACCGGGCTGAAGCGAGTGGGACGCGGTGAAGGTGAACGAGTTGCCGGCCGCGTCCTCCACGACGTAACCCCGCAGGTTGATCGTCGCGGTCTTCGAGTAGTTCTTCAGCGTCAGGTACTCCTGGCTGGTGTTGCCCGACGTGCAGCTGTTGCGGTCGGTGCCCGGCGCGTCGTACTGGACGCCCCGGATCTTGAGCGCGGACGTGTACTCGGCGGCCTGCGCCGGGGCGGCGGTCAGAACGCCCAGGCTGACGGTGGAGACGGCGGCCAGCAGGGCCGCGCCCACGGTGGACTTGCGCATGAGGATTTCCCCCCTCGGTCGTACGGGTGGAGCGAGGGGGGAAGTCTACGTCCGTGAATATTGTGTGACGAGATTATGGATGTTTTAGGTCTGTCACGAGCGCCGGCCGTGGCAGGCGTGGTACTGGCTTCCCGACCCGCACCAGCACGCGGCGGTGGGCTCCGGCGGCCAGGGCAGGGCCCGGCCCCGGGCGGCGAGGGTGGTGGCGTACTGCGGGAGCAGGGTGGCGTCCTCGGGGGAGGCGGCCTCCGAGGCGGCGAAGGCCTCGTAGGAGGGGACCGTGCCGGAGACGATGCCCAGGTTGGGGGTGCCGGAGGCGGCGAGCTCGCGCAGGCTGGCCTCTATCGCGGCGACGTGCTCGGCGTGCGAGGGGTACTCCGCCGACAGCCCCGGGTAGGCGGCCAGCAGTTCCTCCAGCTCCCGCTCCGGCCAGTGCAGGACCGCCACCGGGAACGGGCGGGAGATCTCGCGGCGGAAGGCTCCGAGCTCGGCCCGCAGGCGGGCGATCTCCGCGGACAGCTCGCCCGGGTCGGAGGAGCCGAGGGACCAGACCCGCTTGGGGTCGTGCAGCTCGTCGAGGCGGACGGCCGAGGAGGAGTCGTGCAGGCGGTCGGCCAGCGAGTCCCAGGCGTCGTGGTCGGCGCCGAGCATGCGGCGCACCCGGTGCCGGCCGTAGAGGAGCGGGCGGGTCGCCGACGTGGGCTCCTGCGAGTCGCCGATCAGCAGCCGGGCCCCGTCGGTGAACGTCTCCTCGGCCAGCGCCAGCTCGTCGTGGGTCTCCAGGGCCTCCGCGACGACCACCCACGCCTCCGGCGTCCGGGGCGCCGCCGCCCGCACGCCGTCGATGATCGCGCGGGCCTCCGCGACGTGGTCGTACCGCCACAGGTTGGACGCCTTCAGCGCGCGGACCAGCTGCGGGTCGTCCAGCTCGGCGGGCGCGGCGAGCAGCCGGTCGTACAGGGCGGTGGCCGCGGGCCGGTCACCGGCCAGCTCGCGGTGCGCGGCGGCCCGCAGCAGCAGGGCCTCGGCGTCCGCCGGGTAGAGAGCGGCGGCGCGCTCCAGGCGGGCCGCTTCTTCGGTGTGGTCGACGGCGTTCTCTGCAGGCATGTCGGGACGCATGTCCTCACGGTAGCGCCGGGGTCCGACGCGGTGGGGGGAGTGGGGTCACGGTGTCGGCAGCGTCACGGTGGAGCAGGCGCAGGCCCGCCGCTCGCACGCCACCCGGCGGCCGCAGGGAGCCGCCGGGTGGCGTGGGTGTGAGGGGCGGAGCGGTCCGGAGCAGGCGCCCGGGCGGGGAGCCGTACCCGGGTCGGGTCCGGGCGCCTGCCGATCGGTGGACGTCAGAAGTAGGTGACGTCCAGGACACCGCGCTCGAACTCGTACTGGACGTACGCGCGGCCGCGGTGGCTGTCGCGGTAGACGACGTCGCCGCGCGAGCCGCGGACGCGGTCCGCGGTGTCGCGGATGTACCTGTCCAGGCAGCGGTTCTCACGCAGGTCGACCTTGTAGCCGTTCGCGTGGGTGTAGCGCCCGCGGCGGTTGTCCCAGTCGTTGCCGACCTCGGTGCCGTTGACGACGACCACGTTGCAGCGGCTGTCGCGCTTGAGCTTCACCAGGCCGCGGACGGTGTCCTCCTGGATGCCCTGGTAACTGGTGCAGCGGGAGCGGTTGACGTTGTGGCAGTCGCCCGGCGAGACACGGCGCACGCCCGCACGGTCGAGGATGCGGTCCGCCTGGCGGTCGCTGAGGCGCTCACCGGGCCGCGAGGCGACGGAGTCGGCCGCGGTGGGGGCGGCGGAGGCGACCGGGGCGAAGGCCATCAGGCCGCCGGCCAGGGCGGTGGCGAGGAGGGCGGCGACGGCCCCCTTGCGCCGGCGGGCCGGCGTGGCGGAGGAGGCGGCCTCGGTGGCCGGGGCGAGCTGCTCGGTGGCGTTACGCACGGATGCGGGTCCTTTCGACTGCCGTCGTGGTCGCGTCGTGGATCGCTGACGACGGTGGTTTCACCCGGCCGAAGACGCTCGACCGGGTGGGTTGGACGTCTCAACCCTGCCCCGGCAAATCCGGCCAGTTCTATACTTCCGGCGGGTCAGTTGATTCATGCACAAATCGGCTTCTATGCACGCGGCTGACCAGCGATCATGCATGGAAGCGTGGGGGAGGCGCATCAAATGCGTGAGGAATCCGGCCGGAGTTGTGAGGAGTTCGCGAAGGGTGGGAGCGCGGCGCGGCTGAAGCTGGCGGCGCTCCTGCGGAGTTGGTGGCAGGAGGATCCGGGCCGGGCCACGCAGTCGTCGCTGGCGCGGAAGCTGGGCGAGCGGGGAGTGAAGACCAGTCAGGAGATGCTCTCGCGGTACCTGCACCGCACCCGGCCCACCGTGGCCCGCCCGGACGTCGTCCGGGCGCTGCACGCGGTGCTGGAGCGCGGGGACGCGGAGCTGGAGGAGGCGCTGGAACTCCTCGCGGCGGCGCGGGGGGACGACGCGGGAATCGGTGCGGGGACCGGCACCGGCACCGGGACCGGTACCGGGACCGGGCCCGGCGCGGGCCTCGGTCCGGCCGGAGGCCGTGGGGCGGCCACCGGTGCGGGGCCGGTCGGTGCTTCCGGCGGCGGGAGCGCGGGGGCGGCGTCCCCGGCTTCGCATCCGGTCCCGCATCCGGCTCCGCAGCCGGTCCCGGCCTCGGTGGGCGCCGGGACGAGGGCGTCCGCGGGTGCCGGGGAGGGTGCCACGGCCGGCGCCGGAGCCCCGTTCGCACCGGCGGCCGCCGTGCCGGGCCCGGACACGGGCCCGGTTCCGGCTCCGCTTCCGGTGCCGCGTCCCCGGACGGAGGCCGGAGCGGTGACCGGGCCGGCGCGCGGGGCCGTGACCGGGGTCGCCCCGGCGGCGGGGGCGGCGGGCGTTCCGCTCCCCCTGGTGACCGAGCAGGATCTGCGGTGGCGGCGCTGGTCGGCGGCGGTCACCGCCGCGGCGGCCGCGGCGGCGGGGATGGTGCTGACCGCCGCGGTGACGCTCGGGGACGCACAGGACACGCGGGTGCAGGCGCCGCCGGTCTGCCCGGTCGCCCCGACCAGCCCCGCCTCACCCCACCCGAGCTGAGCCCTGACGCGACGCCCGGCAGCACCGTGAGGGTCCTGCCGGGCGCCGGGCGCCGGGTGCGGTGCGGGGGCGGGTCAGTCGAGGGTGAGGCCCAGGAAGCGTTCCAGTGCCTCGACGACCAGGGCGTGGTCCTGCGCCTGCGGGAGCCCGGAGACGGTGACCGCGCCGATCACGCCGACCCCGTCGACCCGCAGCGGGAACGAGCCGCCGTGCGCCGCGTAGACGTCCGGGTCGAGGCGGGAGGACTCGTCGAAGTTCTGGCCCTTGGCCCGGAACCGGGTGCCGACCAGGAAGGAGGCGTGCCCGTACCGCATCACCACGCGGCGCTTGCGGTCGATCCACGCGTCGTTCTCCGGCGCGGACCCCTCCAGCGCCGCGTGGAAGAGCTGCTGGCCGGCCCGGTGGATGTCGACCGCGACCGGGGCCTGCCGCTCCCGGGCCAGCGCCACCAGCAGCGAGCCCAGCTCCCAGGCGTCCTCGTTGCTGAAGCGGGGGAGGACCAGGCGGCGCTCCTGCGCCTCGAGTTCCTCGACGGTGGGGGAGAGTTCCGGAGTCATCCTGGTCATGCCGGCTTCACCGTCCCGCCGTCACGGGCGGACCCCGCCGCCGCCTCCAGCACCGCCAGCGCGTCCGCCGCCTCCAGCGCGGTCACCGGGTTGCGCCCGCCACCGCTCACCGCGGCGGCCACCGCGCGGTAGTACGAGGGGTAGTCGCCGGGCAGCGTGGGCACCGGCTCGCCGCCGCCCGTCAGCGGGGACTCGCCCGCGCCGATCGCGCCCCACAGCTCCTTGGGCTCGTGGCCCCAGCGCTCGCCCTCGGCGGCCGGGCGCAGGCCCTCGCGCAGGGCGTTCTCCTGCGGGTCCAGGCCGTACTTCACGTAACCCGCCTTCGAGCCCAGGACCCGGAAGCGCGGGCCGAGCTGCGCGGTCGTCGCCGACGCGTACAGGTGGGAGCGGACGCCACCGGTGTGGGTGACGGCGATGAAGACGTCGTCGTCGACCTGCGCGCCCTGGCGGCGGGTGTCGACCTCCGCGTAGACGGACTCGGCCGGGCCGAACAGGTGCAGCGCCTGGTCGACGACGTGGCTGCCGAGGTCGTACAGGAGCCCGCCGAGCTCCGCCGGGTCGGCCGACTCGCGCCAGCCGCCCTTGGGCCGGGGGCGCCAGCGCTCGAAGCGGGACTCGAACCGCTGGACCTCGCCCAGCGCGCCGTCGTCGAGCAGCTTGCGCAGGGTGAGGAAGTCGCCGTCCCAGCGGCGGTTCTGGAACACGGAGAGCAGCAGGCCCCGCTCCTCGGCCAGCGCGGCCAGTTCGCGGGCCTCGGCGGCGGTGCCGGCGACCGGCTTGTCCACGACCACGTGGAGGCCCTGGCGCAGCGCCTCGGTGGCCAGCGGGACGTGCGTCCGGTTGGGGGAGGCGACGACCACCAGGTCCAGCTCGCCGGCGCGGGGCCACAGTTCGTCCGCCGAGGCGGCGATCCGCACGTCGGGGTACTCGGCGCGGGCCTGGGCGGCCCGCTCGGGGTTGGAGGTGACCACGGTGTCGAGGGTCAGGCCCTCGGCGGCGGCGATCATCGGCGCGTGGAACACGGACCCGGCCAGGCCGTAGCCGACCAGGGCCACACGCAGCGGTGCAGTAGTCATACGAACACTCTGGCACGGAGGGTTCCCGTGCTGGTCCGGGCGGGGGGTTCCCCGCGGCCGTTCGAGTGGTGCGACAGCGTGTCGGGGATCGCGGGCGGGGTGCGGGGAAGTTCACCCGGCATGCGACGGTGGGCGGCTGCCGTGGCTCTGGCCGCGGCCGCGGTGGGTTCGGCGGCGCCGGCGGGGGTGGCCCCGGCGGCGGCCGGGGACCTCGCGGCGCCCGCGGCGGGGCAGGGGCGCGAGGGGGTGGGGAAGGGGAAGCGGGACTTTCCGGTGGTGGCCCGGCTGCGGGGGCCGCGGGTGTACCGGGCCGGTGACGTGCCGCAGGCGTGGACGCTGGAGCTGACGAACCGGTCGGCGCGGGTGTGCGCGGGGCTGCACCCGGTGGTGGTGCTCACCGACGAGCGGCGTGCGCTGCTGCCCGCGCAGGCGGCCCTGTTCTTCTTCGACGGGGAGCGGCCCCGGGCGGTCGACTTCGAGGGCACCGAACGCGACGAGCTGGTGGGCGTGTTCGGCGAGGACGGGAAGCGGCGTAAGGGCGGCTTCGAGGGGTTCACGGTGAAGGCCCGGCAGACCCTGCGGGTGCGGGTGCTGCTGGCGGTCGCGTCCGACGCCCGCGCCAACGAGGTGGCCGCGGAGGCGGTCGTGGTGCGGCGCACCGGGCGGGGCGGGGCGGACGGGGAGTGGGTGGGGCGGTCCGAGGACCCCTACCGGTTCCGCATCAGCCCGGCGGCCGCGCCCCCCGTGCGCGGGGCCGCCGGCCCCTCGGCCGAACGCGACCCCGCCTTCCCCTGGGCGCCGCTCGCCGCCGGCACGCTCGCGCTCTCCCTCACCGCCGCCGCGGCCTGGGCCCTCCGCCGCCGCCGTTCCTGAGGGCGACCCGCCTGCCGGCTCCTCCGAGGACCTCCGCACCGGCCGCCCCCGGGCGAGGGCACGGCTCCGCGGACGTCCCCGGCCCGAACGGGGTGTGTCCGCAGGTCGGACAGGTGCGGGCCGGGGGGAATACAGGGCCCCGGGACCTGGCTGGGGGTGGCAGGGGGCGCATAGGCTGGGGCCCCGGTGGCAGGAGAGGTTCAGGAGGCTGTGGATGTCCGAGCGCAAGCCCATCGAGTCGTGGCTCACGGACATGGACGGCGTGCTGATCCATGAGGGCGTCCCGATCCCCGGTGCCGAGGAGTTCATCAAGCGGCTGAAGGACAAGGACCGCCCGTTCCTGGTCCTCACCAACAACTCCATCTACACGCCCCGCGACCTCCAGGCCCGCCTGCGCAGGATGGGCCTGGACGTGCCGGTGGAGAACATCTGGACGTCCGCGCTGGCCACCGCCCAGTTCCTCGACGACCAGCGCCCCGGCGGCACCGCCTACGCGATCGGCGAGGCCGGCCTGACCACGGCGCTGCACGACATCGGCTACGTGCTCACCGACCACGACCCCGACTACGTGGTCCTCGGCGAGACCCGCACCTACTCCTTCGAGGCGATGACCAAGGCCGTCCGGCTGATCAACGCGGGCGCGCGGTTCATCGCCACCAACCCCGACGAGACCGGCCCCTCCACCGAGGGCCCGCTGCCCGCCACCGGCTCGGTGGCCGCGCTGATCACCCGGGCCACCGGCAAGCAGCCGTACTTCGCCGGCAAGCCCAACCCGCTGATGATGCGCACCGGCCTCAACCGCCTCGGCGCGCACTCGGAGAGCTCCGCGATGATCGGCGACCGGATGGACACCGACGTGCTGGCCGGCATGGAGGCCGGGCTGCGCACGTTCCTGGTGCTCACCGGCTCGACCGGCAAGGACCAGGTGGAGAACTACCCGTTCCGCCCCTCGGAGGTCGTCGCCTCGATCGCGGACATCGTCGACCTCGTCTGAGGCCGCCGCCGGGCGCGCGCTGCTCCGAACGGGCGGCGCGCACCCGTTCGTTCGTGGCATACCCGGCCCGCCCCCGATGCGGGACGGCGCGGTCCGGGGGAGCCTCCTGGTAACGGGAGGTTCGTGATGGGTGCACTACGTACGACGCTCAGCTGTGCGGGCGCCGCGGTGGCCGTCGCGCTCACCCCGGTGGCCGGCGCCTCCCTCACGGGGGACGGCGACGTGGCTGTGGCCCCGGTCGCGCCGCGTCCCGGCACCGACGTACGGGTGACCGTGAACGGCTGCGGCGGCCGCACCGGCACCGCCGCGTCCGACGCCTTCGTGGCCGAGGCCAGGCTGACCGGCACCGGGACCGACGGCGCGCTCACCGGCGAGACCCGCGTCCGCACCGGCGTCCGGCCGGGCGCGTACCGGGTCCGGGTGCGCTGCGACGGCGTGCCCGAACGCTTCACCGAGGTGCGGGTCGCCGACTCCCGCGGCGACGCCGTCGTCCCGGGCCGCCCCGCCTCGCCGACCGCCCCGGTCCCGGCCGGCGGCGGCGGGCTCGCCCGTGCGGAGGCCGAGGCGAGGGCCCGTGCGGAGGCCGAGGCCGAGGCGGCCGCCCCGGGCGCCGCGCAGACGGTCACCGGAGTGGTGCTGGCGGGGGTGGCCGCCGCCGTGGTGGTGTTCCTGCCGCGGACCGCCCGGACCGCCCGGAGGCGACGTGCGGGGCGACGATGACGGCCCGCGGCTCCCGCCTGCTGCCCGCCCTGACCTGGCTGACGCTGTTCGCGGCGACCCTCGTCTGGGCCGCGGAAATCACCGACCTCGACCCGCCGGCCGAGCAGCGCCGGCACCCCCCGGCGAACGCCGCCCCGCCCGCCGCTCCCGGCCCGGGCGTCCGGCTTCCCCCCGCCCGCCGGCCGCTGCCCGCGGCCGAGCCCCGGCGGATCGACGTGCCCTCGCTCGGGCTGAGCGCCCCGGTGGTGCCCCGGCCGCTCGACCCCTCGGGGGCTCCCGGGACTCCCCCCATGGAGATGGCGGGCGCGGTCGGCTGGTGGCAGCGGGGCCCCACCCCCGGAGCCGCGGGCCCGGCCCTGCTGGCCGGCCACCGGGACACCGGCAGCCGGGCCGCCGTCTTCCACCGGCTCGGCGATCTGCGGCCCGGCGACGCGATCGACGTCTACCGCAGCGACGGCCGGGCGGCCCGCTTCACCGTGGAGGAGGTGCGGACCCTGCGCCGCGCCGGCTTCGACGCCCGCATCGCCTACGGCCCCCGCCGGCCGGGTCGCGCGGAACTGCGGCTGATCACCTGCGCCGGGGCCTGGGACGAGGCGGCGCGGGCCTACACCGCCAACGTGGTGGTCTCCGCCTACCTCACCGGATCGGGTGGACGATGATCCGGAACTTCCGTGTTGTCACTACACGTTGCATTCGCGTGGGTGACAACTGAAATGTCAGGACTGAGAATGAGGACGACAGTGCGCCCAGGGGGGACAGCGAGGGGGAAACGGATGGACGTCAACAGGCGGACCGGGGTCGGCAGACGGCTCTGCGCGGCGGCGCTCGGCACGGCACTGCTGCTCACCGCCGTGGGCTGCTCCGACGACAAGGAGGAGCGGCAGCAGAAGCTCAGGGAGCGAGGCGCGCCGGCCGCGAAGGGGGCGCCGTTCTGGGTCAACCCGGACGGCAACGCGGCCCGGCAGGTCCATGCCTACGAACAGGAGGGCCGGGAGGCCGAGGCCGAGGCGATCCGGCGCATAGCGGAACAGCCGGTGGGGGAGTGGATCGGCACCGAGAACCCTGAGGGCGAGGCCCGCGGGCTCACCGAGGCCGCCGTCGCGGACGGCCGCAGGGCGCTGCTGGTGCTCTACAACATCCCGCACCGCGACTGCGGCAACTACAGCGGCGGCGGCGCCGCGGACGGCGACGCCTACCGGGCCTGGCTGGAAGGCGTGACCCGCGGCATCGGCGACCGCCCGGCGACGGTCGTCCTCGAGCCCGACGCCGTGCTGCACCTGGTCGACGGGTGCACGCCAGCCGAGTTCCACGAGGAGCGCTACGCGCTGCTCGGCGAGGCGGTGGCCCGGCTGAAGCAGCTGAAGAACACCCGGGTGTACGTCGACGCGGGGAACGCGGGCTGGGGCCGGCCGGAGCAGATCTGGGAGCCGCTGCGGCGGGCCGGGGTGGAGAAGGCCGACGGCTTCGCCGTCAACGTCTCCAACTTCTACTCCACCGAGGACTCCATCGCCTACGGCAGGACGCTCTCCGAGAAGATCGGCGGCAAGCACTTCGTCGTCGACACCAGCCGCAACGGCAACGGGCCCTACCAGGAGGGCGACCCGGGCGAGCGGTGGTGCAACCCGCCGGGCCGCGCGCTGGGCGAGAGGCCGACGACGCGGACGGCCGACCCGCTCGTCGACGCCTACGTGTGGGCCAAGCGGCCCGGGGAGTCCGACGGCACCTGCAAGGGCGGCCCCAAGGCCGGCGAGTGGTGGCCGGAGTACGCCCTGGAGCTCGCACGGGCCTCCCGGTGACGGTGCGGGAAGCGGCGACGGCGGCCGTGGTGGTGACGGCGGCGGCGGTGGTGACGGCGGCGTAGGCGTCGGGCCGAGGTACGCGGGTGGCGGTCCGGTGACCCGGACCGCCACCCACCCGGGCGGGCTCAGGAGACCTTCACCCACCGTGCCGTCGCGGGCACCCCGTCCCGGTCGGTGAGGAAGAGCATGTACCAGCCCGGCTGCACCAGGTTCCGGTTCTCCGGAACGGTCACCGTCACCGCACCGGCCTTGCCCGCCCTGCCCGGCGTCCTCCTCAGCCCGAGGGCGATCGAGCGCTGGTCCACGTCCGTGACATGGGTGGAGGCGCTGGGCCGGATCAGCCGCGCCGTCGCGAGACGGCCGGCGTCCGGGGTGCGGAAGGTGGCTTCACCGCCCCGGCGAAGGGTCCCGGGCCCGTCCTCCACCACCGGCCGCTCGCCGCGGAACAGGTACGGCGGGGTGTAGATCTCGATGCGCTGCTCGAACACGCCCGGTGTGGAGTTGGCCGGGTCGGCGTAGAGCGGGTCGGAGCCGAAGAACATCACCCGTCCGTCGGGCAGCAGCAGCGACCCGGAGTGGTAGTTGCGGCCCACCAGCGGGTCGGCGACGCGGCGGAAGGAGTTCTTCTCCGGGTCGTACAGGCGCGCCTCGAGGATGTCGGAGCCGGACCGCCCCCGGTAGTCCTGCGAGCCGCCCGACACCAGCACGGTGTCGTCCGGCAGGATCGACGCCTGCGGGTACCGGGTGCCGCGCCCGAGCGACGGGCCGTCGGTGAAGCGCGGCTTCTTCGCCTTCAGGTCGACCAGCCGCGTCCGCTCGCTCGACCGGCGCGACTCGCCGATGCCGCCGCCGCCGATCACCAGGTACTTCTCCTCCTGCGCCGGCGGCAGCAGCACGGTGCCCGAGGTCTCCAGCCGGTCGGGGTCGCTCATCCCGGGGATGCGGGTGAACCGGTCGGTCTCCACGTCCCAGATCCCCGGGTCGCGGCCCACGTCCGCGGGTCCGTACCCGGCGTTGGAACCCGAGTAGAAGACCTTGCCGCTCTGTGTGAGGAACAGGGCCGGGTAGGTGGGGAACTGACGCTCCTTCCGGGTGTACGACCACTTCCTGGTCCGCGGGTCGTACACCTCGTTCTTGCCCGGCACCAGCTGGCCGACCTCGTCCAGGCCCGAGACGGACAGCACCTTGCCGTCGGAGAGCGTGGTGAGCGTCGGGTACCAGCGCGCCTCGTTCATCGGGTCGACCTTGATGTACCGCTCGGCCACCGGGTCGAACTCGTAGGCGTCGCGGATCCCCTGGAAGTCCCGCTTGTCCAGCGCGAGCTTCTGCGCGATGCCGTAGGTGTTGCGGGCGTCCGCGCCCTTCAGACCCTCGATGCGGTAGTTGTCCTCGGCGCCGGTCCGGTAGCGGGCACCGTTCCGGGCCGCCTCGACGTACACGCGGCCCAGACCGGCGTCGTTGCCGAGGAACTTGCCGGTCGCCGGGTCGAACTTCTTGGTGGCCCGCGGGACCAGCACCGGGTCCTGGGCGACGAAGGTCTTTCCGTTCTTCTTCCCGGTGAAGCGGGTCCCCTCCTTGATGGTCATCGGCTTGTCGGGGTTCTCGTTGTGGACGACCATCAGGCCGCCCGCCTTGGTGACGTCGCCCTTCAGCCGCTCGTAGCGCTGGGTGCCGCCGGCGACGAGCAGGTTGCCGTCGGCGAGCTGGGTGTGGCCGGTGCAGAACAGGTCGCTGGGCGTGGGGACCTTCTTGATCGTCCCCTTCACCGGGTCCCACACGCGGGTGTCGAACCGCTTGGCGTCGAAGTTCCTCCGGTCGTTGCCGGAACCGGCGACCAGCAGCACCTTGCCGGTGCGGAGCAGGGCGGCGTGGATGGTGTTCTGCCGGTACCCCTCGGGGAACTCGACGATCTCCCAGCGGCCGTTGCCCGCCTTGTACTCGGGGCGGTCGATCGCGTAGGCGTGGTACTTCTCCGTGCCGAAGCGGTACAGCCAGGGGCCGTTGGCGCCGGCCAGGGCCAGCACCACGGCCGTCACCAGGGCGATGCGGCGGGCCTTGCGCCGCGAAGGGCTCGTCCGACGAGGCGTCATGCCCGCGGTCCCTCCTCGGCGGTGGCCGCGTGACCGGTGCCGACGGGTGCGGCGTGGCCGAGCCCCGCGTCCGCTTCACCACGGCCGGCGGCCTCCGCGCGGACGGTCCGCGCGCGGGTGGGCTTCGCGTCCGCGGGTTCCGTGTCCCTCGGCTTCGCGTCCCTGGGCTCCGCGTCCTCGGGCTCGACACCGGCGGGACCGGCGTTCGCGGGCTTGGCGTCGGTGGGCTTCGCGTCCACAGGCTCCGCGTCCACAGGTTCCGCGTCCCTGGGCTCCGCGTCCTCGGGCTCGACACCGGCGGGACCGGCGTTCGCGGGCTTGGCGTCGGTGGGCTTCGCGTCCACAGGCTCCGCGTC